>NZ_JAPJDM010000007.1:0-61983 GCF_026242095.1 Streptomyces sp. NEAU-W12 | reverse complement strand
TGCGGTGCTTCCCGACACGGGAAGCACCGCAGGCCCTCGCACGTCCCCGCGGGTCAGCGCGTGCCGACCGCCGCGCGCACGGCCCTGCGGGCCATCTGGCAGTCGTCGTGCAGCCGCCGCAGCAGCAGCCGCTGCTCCTCGCCGGACGGCAGCGCGCCCGGCCGGGCCGCGTTCGGCGCCACCGGGGGCGCGTCGTGCATCGAACGCTGTACGGCCGTCTCGTAGGTGCGGATCTCACGCGTCAGCACCAGCATCAGGTTCACCAGGAACGCGTCGCGTGAGGCATGGCCCGCCGACTGCGCGATCTGGCTGATCTGCCGGCGCGCCACCGGCGCGTCCCCGAGGACCGCCCACAGCGTCGCCAGGTCGTAGCCCGGCAGGTACCAGCCCGCGTGCTCCCAGTCCACCAGCACGGGACCGGCCGGCGAGATCAGGATGTTGGAGAGCAGCGCGTCGCCGTGGCAGAACTGGCCCATGCCCTGGCGCCCGGCCGCCTGCGCGATGCCGTGGAGCAGCTTCTGCAGATCGTCCATGTCCCGGTCGGTGAGCAGCCCCAGCTCGTGATAGCGGGCGATGCGCGCCGCGTAGTCCAGTGGGGCGTCGAACGTACCGGCGGGCGGGCGCCATGCGTTCAATCGGCAGATCGCGCCGAGCGCCGCCCTGATGTCCGCCCGCGGCGGTGCCTCCACCGGATGCCGCTGCAGGGCCGCCACCCTGCCGGGCATCCGCTCGATGACCAGGGTGCAGTTCTCCGGGTCCGCCGCGATCAGCCGGGGTGCCCGCGCCGGCGGGCGGTGCCGGACGAACGAGCGGTAGACCGCTATCTCGTGCCGGAACCGCTCGGACCAGGCGGGCGAGTGATCCGTTAAGCACTTGGCCACTGCGGTGCTCCGCCCTGTCGTACCGACCAGGAGAACGGACCTGCCGTTGCGGCGCAGCACCTGGGCCGGCGCGAACTCCGGGCAGATGCGGTGCACCGACGCGATCGCCGAGCGCAACTGGGCGCCCTGGGGGCCGGACAGGTCGAGCCGTCCGCTGAGCTGCTGGGGGCCGGTGCCCGGGGCACGCCGTGCCTTGCCCGCACCGAGCACGGGTGTCACCTGGCGTGCGGGGGCGAGGTAGGGGCCGCTGTCCGACGGACGCGGACGGAGCGGCCGGGGCGGTGCGGACACGGAGGACGATGCTGCGTACATGGGCGATACAGATCCCTTCGTGTGCCTGCGACGTCAGCGCCCACACGGCCCGGTCGCCCAGGCGCATCCTGGGGAATGCCCCGGAGGAGACCGGGTCGTGGTGGCGCGTTCCTACTCGACACCCGTTGACCCCTGGCACACCATCTGGCGAACCCTGGCGAACCCTGGCGAATAGCCGTCCGGCACCTTTCACCGGGCTACTGTCAACTCAGCCGAGAACCTGGGGGCTTGACGTGGGCGGACAACCCAACACCCGGCTCTCGGACCTGTTCGGCCTGGCCGGCTGGTCCAAGGGCGAACTCGCGAGGCTGGTCAACCGGCAGGCGGCGGCCATGGGCCATCCCCAGCTGGCGACCGACACCTCCCGGGTGCGGCGGTGGATCGACATGGGAGAGATCCCGCGCGATCCCGTACCGCGGGTGCTGGCGGCCCTGTTCACCGAGCGTCTCGGCCGTGTCGTGACCATCGAGGATCTCGGTCTGGTCCGGCACGGGCGTACGGGGAAACGGCAGAACGGCGGGAAGAGGGACCATCCCGACGGAGTGCCGTGGGCGCCCGAGCGGACAGCCGAGGTCCTCACCGAATTCACGGGAATGGACCTCATGCTCAACCGACGAGGCCTGGTGGGCGCGGGCGCCGCGCTCACCGCGGGATCCGCACTCACCGGCGCCCTGCACGACTGGCTGCACACCGACCCCGCCCTGATCACGGACGCTCACCGGCCCGACCGTCCGGCGCACGCCGACGCCGCCGGAATCGACCGCTACGAGGCCGCACCCATCGGGTCCCAGGAGATCGAGGAACTCGAGCGCTCCGTGGAGGTGTTCCGCGCCTGGGACGCCGCCCGGGGCGGCGGTCTCCAGCGCAAGGCGGTGGTCGGCCAGCTCAACGAGGTGGGCGGCATGCTCGCCTACGACCACCCACCTCATCTCCAGCGGCGCCTGTGGGGCGTCGCCGCCAACCTCGCCGTCCTCGCCGGGTGGATGTCGCACGACGTCGGCCTGGAACCCACGGCGCAGAAGTACTTCGTCATCGCCGCGCACGCCGCCCGGGAGGGCGGCGACCGGCCGCGCGCGGGGGAGGCACTGTCCCGCGCGGCCCGCCAGATGGTTCACCTGGGTCGGCCCGACGACGCCCTGGACCTGCTGAAACTCGCCCACTCGGGCTCGGGCGAGGAAGTGCTGCCTCGCACCCGCGCGATGTTCCACACCATCGAGGCCTGGGCACAGGCGTCCATGGGCAGAGGGCAGGCGATGCGCCGCACCCTGGGCCGGGCCGAGGACCTCTTCGTCTCCGACCGGGGGAGGGACCAGGAGCCGCCGGACTGGATGCAGACCTTCAAGGACGAGGACCTGTACGGCATGCACGCCCTGGCCTACCGCACGCTGGCCGAGTTCGAACCGGACGCGGCGGTGCACGCCCAGCACTACGCGGAGAAGGCGCTGTCCCTGCGCATCGACGGCCGGGAGCGGTCGAAGATCTTCGACCACCTCTCCATGGCCTCCGCCTGCTTCATCGCCGACGACCCGGAACAGGCCGACCGGTACGCGCGGCTCGCGCTGATGTCGATGGGCTCCAACTCCTCGCGCCGCACCTGGGACCGGCTGCGCGAGATGTACCGGCTCACCGCCGAGTACTCCTCGTATCCCAGGATCCAGGAACTGCGGGAGGAGATCAGGGAGACCCTGCCGAAGCCCAGGGGCAAGGGGGGCAACGGCGCACGGGCATAAGGGGGCGGGGCGCCCTGCTCCCACGAGGCGTACGAGGTGGTACGAGCCTCTGAGTCCTACGAGGCCACCCGGGCGACGAGCACACAGGCATCGTCCTCGCGGTCTCCGTCCCCGAACTCCCGCAGGACGGCCAGCAGGCAGTCCTGCGCGGTACGGCCCTCCGTGAACTGTGGCGCCAGGCCGACCAGTCGGCGCACGGACGCGGCCCCGGACCGTCCGGGGACCAGCCCGTCGGTGTGCAGCAGCAGCAGATCGCCGGCCTCGAGGGCCTCCTCGCCCTGCCCGTAGGGGGCCGCCGGGGCGGCGCCCAGCCGGATGCCGTCCGGGGCGTCCAACGCGCGCCCCGTTCCGCCGCGGAACAGCAGCGGGACGGGGTGTCCGGCCTGCGCCCACGCCAGGGAGCGGCTCTCGGGCCGGTAGCGCAGACAGAGGCCGCTGCCGAGGGCGGGCTGCCCGGTGGCGCCCAGTAACCGGTCGAGGCAGGCCATCAGCGGTCCGGGTTCGGTGCCGGACATCGCCATGCCGCGCATGGCGCCGAGCAGCATCGCCGTGCCCGAGGCCACGCCGACGCCCTGCCCGGTCAGTGCCCCGACACTGAGCAGGGTGGCGCCGTCGGACAGTTCGAGGGCGTCGTACCAGTGCCTGCCGGCTGCCGCGCCCGTCGCCGCCGGGAGGTGCCGGGCGGCGACGTCGAGGGCCCGGGGCCCCCTTCGCGTCAACCGCAGGGAGCCGCGCCACGCCGACAGCACGGCTTCCTGCGGCTCGACCGCGAGCCGGTGCTCGGCCCGCGCCGCGTCCTGCCCCCGGTGGTGCAGCGAGTCACGGGTCTCGCTGACCGCCCTTCGGCACCGGCGCAGTTCGCTGACGTCCCGCAGCACGGCCCACATCGAGGCGGTGCTGCCGTCGCTCCCGAGGACCGGTTCGCCCATCATGTGCACGGTCCGGACGCTGCCGTCCGGGCGTGTCAGCCGGAACTCCCCGTCGATGGGCCGGCCGTCGACGAGGCAGCCCGTGACCATCGCCGTCAGCCTCGGCCGGTCCTCGTCGTGCACCAGCGAGGGCAGTTCGTCGAGGGTGAGCGGCGGCGCGGCCGGATCGCGGTCCAGGATGCGGTACAGCTCCCCGGACCAACTGACCTCGTCCGTCAGCAGGTTCCACTCGGCACTGCCGACCCGGCTGGGCAGGGCGCCCCGCCTCGGAGCGGGCGCCGTGGTGGGCGGGGACGGTTCCGCGGGGGCGGGCAGCGGGCCGTCCCGCAGTTGCGCCAAGTACTCGTCCAGGTCGTCGAGCTGGTGCAGCGCCAGGTCGTACAGGGCACGCTGCCAGCGGTCCCGCGGGTCCGCGGTGTCCGCCGGGGTGCCGCGCCGCACGGCGTCCACATCGCCCTTGAGTCGCCGGGTCTGCGAGATGAGCGAGTCGACCGGGCCGCGTCCTGGCGGCTGGGTCGCTGAGCGGTCCGCGGAGAGGTGGGGCGGCATGACGCACTCCGATGTGGGACGGTTCGGGCCGGGGTCGGACGGAGGGACCGTTACGACTGTGGCACAGCCCGCCACGCCCTGTAAGGAATTCGGCAAGACGCCTTGAGGCCATGCCCTCGGCATATGTCTCTGTCTTCGCGGAATTACTGAAGGATATGTGCCGGGCGTCGAAGTCTTCGGTCAACTCTCTTGTTCTGTAAGTGACTTGGCTAGGACTTCGACTCGGTCTTCCCGCACGTGCACATGTTCGACGGACGGGTTTTCCGTTCGCGGAAGCGATCCGCACGATCCCCGTCCCGGGGTGCCCCGCGCGGGTGTGGGGGGGGCCCCCGCGACGGGCGGGGGGGGGCGCCCCCCCGGTGCGCGCACGCGATCCGCCCGCCCCCGGCCCCGGGGGGCCGGCCCGGTTTTGGGCCGGCCACCCCGGGACGGTCGGTGGGTGCCTCCCGACGGGGGCGGGCGACATCACCCTGGTCTCCGTCCGCCCGCAGGCAGCCCTCAGTACCGCAGGACGCCCGCGACCCGGTCCGCGTCCCCGAGGGTGCCGTCCGGGACGAAGCGGACCTCGGCGCCCGTCTCCAGGCACTGCTCGACCAGCTCGTCCACGATGTCCTCGAGGGCGTCCAGGTCCCCGGGCTCGGCGGCGACCAGATGCTCGCCCGCCTCGCGCACCGTCACCCGGAAGTTCTCCTCGACGGCCAGCAACTGGACCCGGCCGTCCCGGGTGTTCTGCCACAGCTCGTCGACCCCGGCCGCGAACCTCTTGCGTCCGCGTGCCGTCTCCAGTGCCCGGACGACGGCCTGCGCGCTCTTGCGGGCCTCGCTCTCGAGCGCGGGGCGCAGGGCCTGCCACACCGCGTCGGGCGTGCCGTGCGCGAGGCCGCCGTGCTGGACGTGCACCGCGTCGCGGGTCGCGCCGCCGGCCTCGCCCAGCAGGGACAGTGCCGCCGGCTCCCCGGTCACGTACAGGGGCCGCGGATGCCCACGCAGGACCGCGGCCATCGCGGTGTCGGCATCGCGCAGGAACCGTCGGGTGCCTTCGTCCCGGAAGACGCTCGGCTGATCGCCGACCCGCTCCAGGCGCTCAGGGTCGAAGTTCTCCTCGGCCCGGGTCAGCGGGAAGCCCCCGGAGTGCTCCTCGGTGACCCGGTCCGCGCCGCCGTTCCACAGTGTGGCCCGGTCCGGGGAGACGGACAGTGCCCAGAAGGGGCGCTCTGCCGTGTAGGCGGACACCAGGTTGCGGGTGAGGAAGGTGTCCGAGAGCACCACGCGCTCCGGCACCGGACGGGCGAGCGACCACACCTGGTGCTCGCCCGGAGCGGCGAAGATGACCAGACCGTCCTCGGCGTGTGTCAGATCGACCTCGGCCAGGGCCCGGTCGAGCTGCAGCTCCACTTCCCCGCGCCGGTCCCTGGTGACCGCGGGATCGGCTTCCAGCTGTTTCTTGGCCCTGGCCACCACGTTGCGCAGCCGGACCGGATCCTGGGCGTTGAGGGGCTCGCGCCGGTGCGTCGGCGTGAGCACCGACACCGCGGGGTAGCGGCGCGGGCGGCGAAGCTCGGCAAGGGTCGCGGGACTCAGATCGTGCTCCATGACAGCACCATAGAGCCGAATCGCAGACAGGGCATTTGGGGCATCGCTGCGCCGTCCGGGTGCGGGCTCACGGGCGGGTGTCCTCCTCGTCCCCGCAGGAGCTGCCGCTGGGCGGCAGGGTGCCGTAGAGGAGGAAGTCGTCGATCGTGCGGTGGACGCACTCGGACGATCCGTAGCCGGTGTGGCCCTCGCTCCGGTTGTCCAGCACCACCGCGGACGGGCCGAGCCGCTCGGCCGTCTCCACCGTCCACCGGTACGGCGTGGCCGGGTCGCCCCGGGTGCCGACCAGCAGCATCTTCGGTGTGTCGAGGTCCCTGACCTCCTCGCGGATGAAGTCGGTCCCCGCGGGACGGCCGTGGCACATCAGGACCTGGGCGAGCCGGTAACGGCCGAAGACCGGCGAGGCCTCCTCGTAGGCGGTGCGCAGCCGGGCGAGGTCCCGGGTCACCTGCTCGGCGGCCGGACGGTCGGGATCGTCCGCACAGTTCACCGCCATCAACGCGGCCGGCAGGTTGTCCAGGGGCACATCCTCCTCGTCGACGAGCGGATCGTCGGCGCGGTGCGGCAGGGGGAACGTCACTCCGCCGGTGGCGAAGGCCTCCACCCCGCGTGTGTCCCCGCCCTCCATCAGCTCCGCGAGCGCCCGCTGCAGCAAGGGCCACAGTTCCTTGCTGTAGAGGCCCTGGCCCAGGGCGACCGCGAGGTCCTGGCCGGTGAACTCGTGGCCGAAGTCCGTCGGTACGGGATCCTCGTCGAGCGAGTCGACCAGTTTCACGACCAACTCCCTTGCCTCGCGCGGATCCTGGCCGAACGGGCAGGCGATGTCCTCGGTGCACCAGGTCAGGAAGTGCTCGAGCGCGGTCTGCTGGCCCCGTACGCTCGCCAGTCCCTGTTCCGCCAGCGGATCGGTCAGCGTGTCCACCCCGTCCAGCACGAACCGGCCCACCTTCCCGGGGAACCGGGCCGCGTACACCGCGGCCAGCCGGGTCCCGTAGGAGAAGCCCAGGTAGTTGAGCTTCTTGTCGCCGAGCACCTGCCGCAGGACGTCCAGGTCGCGTGCGACGTTCACGGTACCGATGTGCGGCAGGACCGGGCCCGAGTGCTCGGTGCACTCGGCGGCCACCTCGCGCAGCTGGGCCAGCGTTTTCCGCGGATCGGACATGTCGTCGCCGCCCGTGGCCTCCAGTGCCCGACCAGTGGCCTCCGTGCCGCAGCTGACCGGTGAGGAGCGGCCGACACCGCGCGGGTCGAAGGACACCACGTCGTACTCGTCGGTGAGGCCCATGAACTCCTCGCCGCCGTGGGCGAGTCCGAGCACGCCCGAACCGCCCGGCCCGCCGAAGTTCAGTACCACCGAGCCGCGGGGCCCACCCGTGCCGCGGTAACGCGCGAGGGCCAGGTCCAGGGCGCCCCTGCCCGGGTCGGCGTAGTCGACCGGGACGGTGATCTTCCCGCACTGCAGGTCCTCGGGCAGGTCCGTGCCCTCGCACGCCGACCACGCGATCTTCTGGTCGTAGAACCGCTCGAGGCCCCGGTCCTCGTCGGCGGCGGCCGCCGGGAGCCCCGCACCCAGCAGGGCCAGCCCGACCGCCCCGATGACCGCGCAGCGTCGGATGGGAAGTCTCATGGAGAGCTTGACCGGCATCGATGCCTCCAGGGGCGCCCCACAGCGGACCGGGAACCGGCGCCCTCGATCACGATACGGGGGGCTCGTCGGCCCCGCCTCTCGGCCGGGGGCGTCGGCTCGGGCACCCTCGCCGAAACGGGCACGGGCCGGCCACTTCCGGTCCTCACCGGCGGGACGGTCCTCTTCCTCGGCGGAGTCACCCTGTACCGCCGCTCCCGCCCGGGGACGGGTGCACAGGCCCAAGGCCTGAGGTTCGCGGCCCGGGGCTCCGGGGCTGCGGCCGGTGGGACACCGCCCGTCGGCGGCAACACCCCGTGCCCGGTCGGCCGCCCGCGCGGTGGAACCCGTGGTGCAGTTCCCGCGCAGCCTCCGTCAGCCCGGGGACGGGGCCGTCCACGCTCAGGCCGGGAGCGATCTCCTTCCCGGGCAGTGTCCGCACCGGCGGCGCGGGCACGCCCAGCCCGGCGGGCCAAAACCCCAGCCGGGCGGAGGAGGCGACGTACGCGGTCCGGCCGAGGCCCGCCCAGGCGTGTGCGGCGGCGCCCATCGGGCAGTGTTCGCCGGAGGTGCACACGGTGGCGGAGGACCGCTCCCCGGGTGTCGTCCGAGCCGCCGCCCAGCGCGCCAGTTCGAACTCGGGGTGCCGGGTGCGGTCCCCGGAGGCCATCCGGTCGCGGTCCTCGGCGAGGACGGTGCCATCGCCTGCCACCAGGACCGAACCGAACGGCTCGTCCCGGCCTCCAGCGCCTCGCCGGCCAGCTCCACGCAGCGGCGCGGACAGGGCAGTTCAGTGTCCTTCACCACCACGGCGCGGCCTCTCCCGCGGGGGCAGGTCCACGGCCCCCCACGCACGGGCACCGCGCGGACGCGATGCCGTTCCGTTGCCCGGCGCGGGCGGGCACCCCGGCCCTCGCACGCCTGTTCCCGGGGAGATGCGAACGGGTCCGGTGGCCGCACCCTCGTGGTGCCTCCCACCGGACCCGTCGCGGGCCCGTGGTCCGTCGTTCGTCCGTGCCTGTCCGTGTCCGTGCGTGCCAGACGGTGCCGACGGCCCTCGGCGTCAGCGGCGGGCCTTCACCCGGTCCAGCGCGGCCACACCGAAGGCGGCGAGACCGATCTGGACGAGCCACTCGACCCAGTCGACCCCCTTGGTGTCGGCCACGCCGAACGCCGTGGCGATCGCCGAGCCGATGAGCGCGGCGATGACGCCGACGACGATCGTCCACAGAACGCCGATGCGCTGGCGGCCTGGGACCACGAGTCGGCCCAGGACGCCGATGACTATGCCGATGACGATGGCACTGATGATGCCGTCGATCTCCATCTCGCCCCTCCTTCCGGGAACCTCCGCTGCACAGCTTGTGCCCACAGCCGGCGGAGGCAGTCCCCCGGCGCCCGGGCCGGGGCAGGGGAAGGCCGGACCGCGGTGGACGCGGTCCGGCCCGGGCCTGGCGGCCTCCTTCCCGGGACGCCCCGCGGGGCTCCCGGTCCTGTCGTCCGGATCATGCCGGGTTCGCGGTCTCGGGCCGCCGGACCCCGCTCCCTGGTCCGGCGGCCCGAGGCGGACGAAGACCCTCAGGTCCCGGAGGTGCTCCTGGACGCCGTGACGGCGCACATGATGCCGAGCGCCAGGGTCAGGGCGCCGATGACGATGTTGTTCCAGATGACGCCTGCGTCCGGATTGGTCCCGACGATCCACGGCGAGACGATCATCCACACGCCGAGGGCGCACATGGCTCCGCTGAGGCCGTACATGCGCGCCGGCGCGGCGGTGAAGCCGAGGGCGAGCACACCGATCGCGATGCCGACGATCAGGTTGTGGGGCACGAGCGCGGGCTGGCTCGTCGTGTAGTGGAGTATCCAGGGGGACACCGCGCAGTAGAGGCCGAGCAGGAACACCGGTCCGTCCACCAGGACCACATCACGACCGCCGAGCATGCGGTCGTACCGTGCCTGCATTTCCGGAGCATCGGGGTGGCTCGAGATGTCACCACGGGGATGCGAGACGTTGGCCATGAGTCGTCTCCTTCGACTGACAGGTCTCACCGCTTCTGGGTGGTATGCGGCAAGCGCCACGTAGGGTCATTCTGCGCTTATTTTCCCTGTATGTGTAGAGGTTGAGGTCTGTGGCGGCCGTGCGCGCCCTCCGGTTGGCGCGTGCGACGCGCGTGGCGGGTCCGGCGGGCCTTCCGGGCGGAGGCGGCAGGTCGGTTCGTCCGGCCGGTCTGCACCCTTGACTGGTACAGACCAATGCGGTTGAGTGTGCCCGACACCCCCCACCACGGCCGCCCCACCCCGTGGCCGGCTCCGCCGGTGCGTGCGGCGAGACCCCGCTCGGGCATGTCATCGCCCGGGAGCGGCCGTGTCCCGCAAAGGAGTCGATCCCTTGACGAGACGCCGCATCCCCTCCGTCCTGGCAGCCGTCGTCCTCGCCGCCGGCGCACCCGTGCTGCTCCCCGCCGCGACCGCTTCGGCCGCCCCCGCCGCGGCGGCCGCCGCGTGCTCCAGCTATCCGAACTGGGTGGCCGGGCAGTGGTACAACGCCGGTGACATCGTCCGCTACACCGACGGCCGGGCCTACGTCGCCGAGCACGGCAACCCGGGCTACGACCCCATCATCAGCACCTGGTACTGGGAGCCGTACTCCTGCGACAACGGCCCCGGAACGCCGGTCGGCAACTTCGTCGTGACCGAGGCGCAGTTCAACCGGATGTTCCCGGACAGGAACCCCTTCTACACCTACAGCGGTCTCACCGCCGCCCTGAGCGCCTACCCCGGCTTCGCCAACACGGGTGGCGACACGGTGAAGAAGCAGGAGGCCGCCGCCTTCCTCGCCAACGTCGGCCACGAAACCGGCGGTCTGGTCCACGTGGTGGAACAGAACACCGCCAACTACCCGCACTACTGCGACTGGAACCAGCCCTACGGCTGCCCGGCCGGCCAGGCCGCCTACTACGGTCGCGGGCCGATCCAGCTGAGCTGGAACTTCAACTACAAGGCCGCGGGTGACGCGTTGGGCCTCGACCTGCTGGGCAACCCCTGGCTGGTGCAGAACGACTCCTCCGTGGCCTGGAAGACGGCGCTGTGGTACTGGAACACCCAGACCGGCCCCGGCTCCATGACCCCGCACAACGCCATGGTCAACCAGGCCGGCTTCGGCCAGACGATCCGCAGTATCAACGGCTCCCTGGAGTGCGACGGCCGCAACCCCGCGCAGGTGCAGAGCAGGGTGACCAGGTACCAGCAGTTCACCCAGATCCTCGGGACGTCACCCGGCGGCAATCTCCACTGCTGACGCGGGACGGGCGGACATGATGTCATGCCCCTGACCATCTGTGACCCGGCCGCGTGCCGTCCGTGTTCCCCGTGTTCCCCGCGTACGTGGACGGCACGCGGCCGCCCTCCGGACCGAAGGGCACCCGTCATGCGCACCCCCCGCGTCCTGCTCGCCGCGACCGTCACGACGACCGCGCTGGTCGCGGCGGTCGTGGCGCCCACCCCCGCCGCCGGGGCCGACGCGGTACCCGCGCCCGGCACCTTCTACGTGCAGAGCGCCGCCACCGGACTGAACGCCGCCGGCACCGCCGGAGCCGTCGAACAGCACCGGCCCCGGGGCGACGAGGACCACCAGCAGTGGAACCTGAGGGCGAACGGCGCCACCCACCTCCTGGAGGGCGCGGACACCCCGGGGACCTGTCTCGGCCGCACCGGCGACCAGGCCGGGACCGTTCCCTGTGCCGGCGCCGACGCGGCCTGGGTCATCGCCCCCGCCGCCGGCGACCGTTTCACGCTCGCCGCCCCCGGCACCGGTCGGCACCTCGCGGTCGCCCCCAGGCCCTCCGGCGCCAGCCATCCCGCCCGACTCGCCGTCACCGGAGGCTTCTCGGACCTCGCCCACTGGTATCTCACCCCGGTCTCTCCCGTCACCCGGCCCATGCCGCCCCGGAGCAGCCGCACCCTGGACCAGGTCACCTTCCTGACCTCGCACAACGCCTACGCCAACGGAGTCGACGGCGGCTTCGCCCCGCCCTTCGTCAACCTCTTCCCCCACCAGACACGTGGCATCGAACGCCAACTCGCCGACGGTGTACGCGGATTCATGCTGGACATCCACCAGACCCCGGACGGCGCGATACTCTGCCACAACAGCTGCGCCCTGGTCGGCAGGCCCGTCGCGCTTTGGGTCGACCTCCAGCGCATGGTCGACTTCCTCGAGGCCCATCCCGACCAGATCGTCACCGTGTTCCTGGAGGACTACGTCGACCCGGGTGTGCTGCGTGCAGAACTCGCCCGCGTCAACGGCCTGTCGGACGTGCTCTACCGGCCGGACCGCACCGGCGTGCGGGAGAACGGCTGGCCGACGACGGCGGACCTGACCGCCACCGGAAAGCGCCTGCTGATCTTCAGCGACCACAGCCGCCCCGCCGACCGGACCGCCGGGCTGACCCGGGACAGCTTCGGCGTCATGTACCAGCGCGAGTGGACCGTCGAGAACCACTGGTCCATGGGCTCGGGCGTCGGAGCCTCCGACTGGTCCTGTTACAGCCGTTGGTACGACGCCGGTACCAACCTCCCGCTCACCCGCACCGAGCCGGGGTTCCGTCCCCTCTTCGTCATGAACCACTTCCGGGACGCCCCGGTCGCCGGCACGGCCGGCACGGACAACAGCAAACTCGCCGACCGCGCCCGCAGGTTCTGCCAGCCCGCTGCCCGCAAGAAGCCCAACTTCCTCGCCGTGGACCGCTACGACCTCGGCAACCCGGCGGCCGCCGTCGACGCCCTCAACACGTACACGTATCCGTGACCCGGCGCGGAACAAGGAGGGGGCGTCGCGGCGCCGTCGCGACACCCCCTACGCCCGCCGGACCCCGTTGCGCATGAGGTGCCGTTCCGGCAGTTCGTGTTCCCCGCGCCAGGCCTGCACCGCCCGGGGGCGCACCCGGAAGAACGCGTAGCCGGCCCGGTCCGCACGCGGATCCCATCCGGTCCTCTCCCGGAACGCCTCCGCCGCCACCGGCGGCACCTCCCGTGCGTCGTACGTCTCCACCACGCCGTCGATCAGGACGACGTCCCGCGTGTCGCCGAACGCCAGCCGGGTCCGGCCGCCCTCCCGCAGGTTGCGGCCGGTGGGGTTGGCCGGCCGGGTTGCCGGCCGGACGGACTCGCCGTCCCGGACGAACCACAGCGGCACCAGGCAGGGCAGCCCCTCGGAGCCCCGATGCCACCCAGATGTCCGTCTCCCGCTCCAGGCGGTCCAGGACATCGCTTCTGCGCTGCTTGCGCCTCCGCTGCGGTGGCTCGGTGCTCCTCATGCGCGGACGGTGGCCGAGCGGCCTGCCCGGACACCTCGGGCCGCCGTCGTAGGTCCTCGGGCCCGGGGCCGGTGGCGTTGCCGGGAGCGGGGCTGGCGCACATCGAAGTTTTACGTATAACCTCTGTCGATCGATCCCACCCACCGCTTTTTGGAGAGGTCCCGATGAGACGTGTCGCCCTGGTCACCCTGGTCGTCGACGACTACGACGAGGCGATCCGCTTCTACACCGAGGCCCTCGGATTCCACCTGGCCGAGGACACCCCCCGGCCCGACGGCTCCCGCTGGGTCGTCGTCGAACCGGATGTGGGGACCACCGGCACCGGCCTGCTGCTCGCCCGTGCCAAGGGCGACGACCAGCGCGCCCGGACCGGTGACCAGACCGGTGGGCGCGTCGGTTTCTTCCTGTACACCGACGACTTCGCCCGCGACCACGCCCGGATGACGGCCTCGGGCGTGACCTTCCTGGAAAGGCCGCGCCACGAGCCGTACGGCACGGTCGCCGTCTTCCAGGACCTCTACGGCAACCGCTGGGACCTGCTCCAGCCCGCCGGCTGACCCCGCACTCCGGGACCGACTCCACCACCGACACCGAACCGCCGAGGAACGTCCGCCCATGACCGCGCCCCGCATCACCCCCGACACCGACACCCTCCGCCGGCTGCCCAAGGCCGTGCTGCACGACCACCTCGACGGAGGGCTGCGTCCCGCCACCGTGGTGGAACTCGCGGACACGATCGGCCACACCCTGCCCACCACCGACCCGGACGAGCTCGCCGCCTGGTACGTCGAGGCCGCCGGCTCCGGCGACCTGGTGCGCTACATAGCCACCTTCGAGCACACCCTCGCCGTCATGCAGACCCGTGAGGGCCTGCTGCGCACCGCCGAGGAGTACGTGCTCGACCTCGCCGCCGACGGTGTCGTCTACGGCGAGGTCCGCTACGCCCCCGAGCTGATGACGAAGGGCGGACTGACCCTGTCCGAGGTGGTCGAGGCCGTGCAGGAGGGCCTCGCGGCCGGCATGGCCGGGGCCGCCGCCGCGGGGACGCCGGTGCGGGTCGGGACGCTGCTGTGCGGCATGCGGATGTTCGACCGGACGCGGGAGGTCGCCGACATGGTGGTGGCGTTCCGGGACGCCGGGGTCGTCGGATTCGACATCGCCGGTGCCGAGGACGGCTTCCCCGCCGCCGATCACCTGGACGCCTTCGAGCACCTGCGCCGCGAGAGCGTGCCCTTCACCATCCACGCCGGCGAGGCCCACGGCCTGCCCAGCATCCACCAGGCCGTCCAGCTGTGCGGCGCCCAGCGCATCGGTCACGGCGTGCGGATCACCGAGGACATCGTCGACGGCAAGCTCGGACGGCTCGCGGGCTGGGTCCGCGACCGCCGGATCGCACTCGAGATGTGCCCCACCTCCAACCTCCAGACCGGCGCCGCCGGTTCGATCGCCACGCACCCCGTCACCGCGCTGAAGGACCTCGGCTTCCGGGTCACCCTCAACACCGACAACCGGCTCGTCTCCGGCACCACCATGACCCGTGAGATGTCCCTGCTGGTGGAACAGGCGGGCTGGACCGTCGAAGACCTACGGGCCGTCACGGTCAACGCCGTCAAGAGCGCGTTCCTCCCGTTCGACGAGCGCAACGCCCTGCTCAGGGACGTGGTCCTGCCCGGTTACGACTCCGTGCGCTGAAGAAGGCCCCGTACGTAGGCGGCCTGTCCGGCGTGCTGGAGATCGTCGGACAGGACGCTGACCAGGCGCACCCCCAGGCTCACCGGCGGATCCCAGCGCTCGTCCACGATGCGCGCCAGGCCCCTGGCGTCCAGTGCGCGCAGGGCGTCCAGCGTCTGCTCGTGCACCGCGTCGTAGTAGCCGGTGAGCAGGACGCCCGAGTCGACCCGTACCCCGGCGACCTGCTCCGGGGTGTGGCCGTACCCGGTGTCGTGGCGGGGCAGACCGAGCGCGAACCGCTCCTCGAAGCCCTGGGTGAGCCACACCTGGTCGAGTCCGAAGGCGTCCGCGACATGGTCGTCCTGGATCCGGGCGAGGTGCCAGACGAGCCAGGCGATGGAGTTGGCGCCCGGGGCCGGAGGGGTGTTCAGGGCGTCGGGACCGAGTCCGGTCACGGCGGCGTGGACCTCTTCGCGGATACGGCCGTAGCCGTCGATGAGGATGTCCTTGACAGGCATGGGACCACCCTCGCGCATCCCGCCTCCGTACGCGCGCCGCCCTCGGGCCCACACGGTCGTTCCCTATGCCTCCCCGCTGTCCAGCAGAGCCATCAGCGCCCGCGCCGCCGGGCTGGTGGCCTCTTCCGCCGGGACCAGCACCACGCTCTCGTACACGGACTCACCGGTGTCCTTCAGCGGCAGCGCGGTCAGTGCCGCGCGTTTGTGCCGGAAGTGCTGGGGGACGACGGCGATGCCGAGGTTCTCGTCGACCAGGTCCAGCAGGCTGTGCACGTCGTTCACCTCCAGTGCGACCGTGCGCCGTACGCCCGCGGCGGCGAACGCGGTGTCGGTGGCGCGGCGCGGGCCCCAGTCGGGATGGAAGTCCACGAAGACCTCACCGCCCAGGTCGTGCGGGGTCAGCGGGGCCCCGGCCCGCGCCAGCCGGTGATCGGGATGGCAGAGCACGGTCATCGGCTCACTGGTGAGCGCCACCGACCGCAACTGGTCGGGGTCCGCGTGGGTCCGGTAGACGAAGGCCAGATCGAGGCGGCCCGCCGCGACCTCCTCCGCCAGCGCCGCCGAGCCCCACTGCCGCAGCCGGATCTCCACGTCCGGATGACGCCGCCGGAAATCGGCCAGCAGATCCGCCAGATCCACCCCCGCGATGCACTGCTCGGCGCCCAGGGCGAGCGTGCCCCGCAACACCCCCTGCACCGCGGCCACCGCCTCGTGCGCCGCCCGTACCTGTGCCAGGATCCGCTCGGCCTCCCCCAGCAGCGCCCGCCCGGCCTCCGTGAGCGTCACCCGCCGGGTGGTCCGTACGAACAGCGGTGTCTGCAGCTCGCGCTCCAGGGAGCGGATCGACGCCGACAGACCCGACTGGGAGACCAGCAGCCGCTCCGCCGCCCGGGTGAAGTGCTGGTCCTCGGCGACGGCGACGAAGTGCTGGAGGTGACGCAGTTCCATGATTGAGAAGCGTATCCGCTGAATTCCATCGGATTCTTCTGTTGGACCGCTGCACGTGGACCGCGACAGAGTGGAACCCCGGCCCTGGCTCCGGTTCCGGGGCCACGGAACCGGACACCCGTGTCACCCGCCTGTGCGTCAACCTCTCTGGAGTCGCGTTGTACACCCCGTACCCCGACCGTTACGCGGACCTGCCCTACCGGCGCACCGGACGCAGCGGCCTGAAGCTCCCCGCGCTCTCGCTCGGTCTGTGGCACAACTTCGGGCCCGACCGCCCCGCCGAGACCCAGCGCGCCATCCTGCGCCGCGCCTTCGACCTCGGCATCACCCACTTCGACCTCGCCAACAACTACGGCCCGCCCCCCGGCGCCGCCGAGTCCTCCCTCGGCGAGGCCCTGCGCGCGGATTTCGCGCCGTACCGGGACGAGCTGGTGATCTCCACCAAGGCCGGCTACCTGATGTGGCCCGGCCCGTACGGCGAATGGGGCTCGCGCAAGTACCTGCTCTCCTCGCTGGACCAGAGCCTCGACCGGATGGGCCTCGACCACGTCGACATCTTCTACTCGCACCGCTTCGACCCCGACACTCCGCTGGAGGAGACGATGGGGGCCCTGCACTCGGCGGTCCAGCAGGGCAAGGCGCTGTACGTCGGCGTGTCCAACTACTCCGCGGAGCAGACCCGCGAGGCCGCCCGCATCCTCGGCGAGCTGGGCACCCCGCTGCTGATCCACCAGCCCCGCTACTCGATGCTCGACCGGCGCCCGGAGGACGAGGGTCTGCTGGACGCCCTGGACGAGCTCCAGGTCGGCTCCATCGCCTACTCCCCGCTGGAGCAGGGGTTGCTGACCGCCCGCTACCTCGACGGCATTCCCGAGGACTCCCGCGCCGCGAGCGACAGCCCGTTCCTGAACACCGACGCCGTCACCGGTGAGCTGGTGGAACGACTGCGCACGCTGAACGGGATCGCCGCATCCCGCGGCCAGAGCCTCGCGCAGATGGCGCTCGCCTGGGTGCTGCGCGGCACGCGCGTGACCTCGGCCCTGGTCGGGGCGAGCAGCCCGCAGCAGCTGGAGGACAGCGTGGCGGCCACCCGCAACCTCGAATTCGACGCGGAGGAACTGGCCCGCATCGACGCCGTCGTCAAGCAGTAGGGCCGTGCCCGGCCGGACTCCTCCCGGCCGCGCCGTCACGACATGACGGCGCGGCCGGCACCGTGCCGGGCCCACTTCTCGGCATGCCGCGCGCACGGGCTGCCGCGCCGTGCACCCGCAGACACACCGTTCCGGCCAACGGAAGGGGCGAATATGCCAGGAGAGTGGCCGGAAAGGCGTGGTGACAGTGATCCAGCGGTGAACATACTCGACAACGAGAGCGCTTCACCCCGCGCTACGGCGCCCTCACGCACAGCACGCGACCCGCCGGAGAGCAGGCCCGGTCGGCCGACGGGCAACGCAACCGGGGGAGGGAATCGTGCACGACGAGTTCCTGTGTCACGTCACGGCGTACGGGGTCTGCGACGGCCGCCGCATCGGTGTACCCCTCGGCACGTACCGCGCCCCCACCCTGGCCCTCGCCCTGTGGTGGCTGCGCGACCGCGCCTCCTGGATCGCCGAGCGGCTCGACCCGCGGCCCGAGGCCGAGCACTTACCCCCGGGCGCGCTCGTCCCCGTCGCCGACGGCGTGCCCGACGTACCCGCCGTGCTGCGTTCCTGGTGCGGCGACGTCGCCCGACAGGAGGAGATGGCCGAGGCTCTGGCGGCCGGCCGGATGGTGCGCCTCGCCACCGGCGACGACACCACCGAGTACGAACTCCTGGCCGAATCCGTGGATGCCCTGCGGATGCAGCGCGCGGCCCCGGTGCTGGGCGTCCCCGTCGCCTGACCGCCCCGTCCTGCCCCGCCGCCCGCCCCGGTCAGCCGTCCGGCCGGCCCCGGCGGCATGTCCTTCGGGCCGGCAGCGCGCCCGCGAAACCGGCCGTCAGACCCCACAGGAGGGCCGGCCCCAGCGCGGCCGGCAGGCGTGGTTCCAGCAGGACCTGGCCGGAGAGCCCCGTGCCCAGGTCGCCGATGCCGAGCACGGACAGGCCGAACCGGGCGGAGATCCGGCCGACCAGGCAGATCATCAGCACCGTCAGCGCGAGTGCCGCCGCCAGGCGCACGGCGTGCTGCCAGGCCCGGACCCCGGCAGGTGACCGGGCCGCCATCACGAACGCCACGGCCAGCAGCAGAACCGCGTCGACCACCGGCAGCCACCACACCCTGCCGTCGTGCTCGGCGAGCGTGCTCAGGTTCAGCGCCGAGACGTCCCCGGTGCGCAGTACCTCGTCGAGGGCGTGCGGCATGGGCAACCCGAAGGGGCCTTCCACCCTGCCGTCCCAGGTGGCGCCCAGCCCGAGGGTCAGCGCGAGCCAGGCCGCATTGGGCAGGCCGAGCAGGAGTACGGCGAGCGTCTCCGCCGGGCGCCCCCGCGTCACCGCGACCACCAGTGCGATCGCGACACCGATGACGACGAAGGCGAGCAGCAGGTGCAGCATCGCGTGCGCCGCGGGCCGTGCCGCCGTCTGGAACCGGAGCAGCCGGCCCGGCAGCGGAGCGCCGCGCGACACCAGCAGGGCCAGGACCAGGACACCCGCCACCCAGAGCAGGCCGATGAGCACGGTCAGCGGCACGTCGGCGGCGAAGCCGACCTCGGGGGTGACACCGAACAGATCGGCGAGATCGCCCAGGGTGCCCTCCTCGAGGGAGATCTCGGACGTGTGCCGGGCGGCGAGGGCCAGCCCGAGCAGGGCGATCACCCAGAGGGTGACGATCCTCGCGGCCCACTCGGCCAGTTCCGGCGCCCCGGTGACGGTCCGGTGGCGCAACGGGCGCAGAAAGGACCGGCCGATGAACAGGGCGCCGGTGAGGGTGACGGACAGCGGCATGACGGTCAGGCCGCCCTCCGTGCCGGCCAGGTCCCCCGCGTCGCCGGACAGGTGGACCGACCCGCCGACGGCCGTGACGACGGTCGCCGCGAGCACCTTGGGGAACGAGCCGTCCGGAAGATCCGCGGCACCGGCCGCCCACAGTCCGAGCGCGGCCACGACGCCCATGGCGATCAGCCCGCCCAGCACCGTGACGAGGGCCTGCGCCCAGCCGTGTCGTGCGATCGCCAGGCCGTCGAGGGTGCGTGAACTCACCCCTGCACGCTAAGCAGCCCCCGTACGGGACGCCTGCCGGGAGGTCCGTCCGCGTCGGCTTGCGACGGGTGCGTCACCGGAGCACACCATCAGCCCACAACGGAAGAATCGTCATGTCGGCATCGGCCTGACGGTCGTCTCCTGCAGCCGTGCCGGGAAGAAGGGCTCGTGAGCGTCGAACCGCCGTCCTCCGGCCGGGCCCCCACCGGACCTCCGGCCGGGCCCCTGCCGGACCCTTGTCACCGTCGCCCGACACCTCCCCGTAGCCCACCCGCCCCGGCTCCGGGTCGGCCACGGGCGGGGACGAGCCGTCGGCGAGCCGCCGTCGAGCGGACTTGGGGACAGCGGTCCGACGACCGGCGAGCCGCCTCCGTCCGGCCCTCCGGCGCCGCCGCCGGTCGAGTCCGGGGCACCACGAACGACGCGCCGGACGACACCCACCGGGGACCTCACCGCGACGCCACCAGCGGTGCTGCCCGGGGCATGACCCAGGACACCGGCCCTATCCGCGCGCTGCCCTGCGTCCTCGTACCACCAGAGCGTGGTCGCCCAGCCCCAGCAGCCGCTCGGCCGGCAGCTCGCCGACCGTCGTCAGGACCGCTTCGATGCGGGCGGTGAGCGGATCGAACGCCGCGTCGAGCACGGTGCCGCGCTCCTCGCCGTCCTCGGTGAGCACCCTGCGGCCGATCAGCTCATGATGCGGAGGGGCCGCGTCCGGTGCGCGGGACGGGACCACGATCAGCATGTCCGGACCGACGGCGTCCAGCGCGCCCCAGGCCGGCGCGATCTCCCTGCGCAGCCGTCCACGCCGTACCCGTACATGTGTGACGGTGCCGGACACCACGTCGACCGTCAGGGTCCGTACGACACCGAGCCTGAGCCCCTCGCCCGGGGCGAGCACCGGCAGCCCTCTCACCCGGGAGAACAGCATCACGGCCGTACGCCCGTCCGCCGGGCGTGGAACGTGCCCGTCCGGGCCACGAAGTCCGGCAGGTCGTCGGTGACGCAGGTGGTGGCGTGCGCGGGGACGACCAGTGACCGGCCGGAGACGGACACCGCCCCACCGCGCGGCACGTACACCAGGTACCGCCGGTGCCTCGGACCCGGCACCAGATCCCGGTGCGCGGCGAGCCGGAAGGCGACGATCCGGCCGCTGGTGCCTCCCTCGACCAGGACGTCGCGCACCGTGCCGAGCACGTCGCCCTCGTCGGTGAGGACCTGCGCGCCCAGCAGCCGCCCGCGCAGGGCGTCGCGGCGGGCCACCGACAGGGGCAGGTGGCACAGCGCCTCCGCGTCGCGGACCATGACCGCGTGATGGCCGAGGGAGTGCACCGCCGGCCAGGGCAGGTCCCGGGGCAGCGGGCCCGACAGCAGGGTCCGGCCGGTGAGGGTGAAGCCCGTGATGCACCCGGCCACGGGGTCCAGGAGGGTCTCCTTGACGTGGGCGACGGCGTCGCCGCCCAGCGTCACCACGGGCAGCGTCGTCAGGGACCGCACCGCCAACGGCTCGCTCATCGGTCACCCTTCCCGCCGCCGTCGTCGTTCCCGCCCGGCTCCGAACCCGGCTTCGGGCCCGCCGGAACCGGGTTCCCGCCCTGTGGCACGTCGAACACCGATCAGGGGACTGATGAGCCGGACTCGGGGTACGTGCATCAGTGCAGATCGTCCGGCAGCCCGGCTTCCCAGAGAGAACCGCATGACCAATCACCTGGACGGGGCAGTGATACCGACTGGTTTCGATGTACCCGTGGAACCGCTACGGCGGACAGCGCACTTCACCGGCGAGCCGGGATGCATCGCCGAGGCACGTGCCTTCACCACGCTGTTCCTCGAACAGCTCAGGAGCGAGTGGTGCGCCACGATCGGCGAGCGGGCCGACGGCGCGGCGCTCCTGGTCGTGAGCGAACTGGTCACCAACGCCGACCGGCACAGCAACGGCCCGTACATCCTGGAGCTGGAGGGTACGGACGAGGCGGTCACGGTCACCGTCTACGACAGCAGCGGCACACTGCCCCGCGTCTACCCCCGTGACCCGGAACGCATCGGCTGCCACGGCCTGGAGATCGTGCAGGCTCTCGCGCGCGACGTTCTCGTCGAGCGGATACCGGTCGGAAAGCGGGTCCGCGCCGTGCTGAGTCTCGGTGCCGGCTGAGCGGTACCAGCGGCCGGAGCACATCTTCGAAAGCGCACCACCGGAAGGTCTGCACACACCGGACACGACACGACGGAAGCGGGGGGGGGGGGCCGGCGGGGGGGGGGCCCCGCCCGCCGCCGCCCCCCCCCCCCCCCCCCCCCCCCGGCCCGGGGGGCCCCCCCCCCGGGCCCCCCCCCCCGCTTCCGTCGTCCTCCCGTCAGGCGCAGCCCAGCTCGCCCAGCATGCCCTCACGCAGACGACCGATGATCCGCTTGATCAGCCGGGAGACGTGCATCTGCGAGCACCCGAGCCGTTCACCGATCTCCGCCTGGGTGGCCTCCTCCACGAACCGCATCCGGATGATCTCGCGGTCGCGGTCGCTGAGCTCGGCCATGAGCGGAGCGAGCGCGTGGAAGTCCTCGACGAGCTGCAACCCCTCCTCCTCCACACCGATGAAGTCGGCCAGCACGGACTCGCCGTTCTCGGGGCCGTCACCGGTGAGGGCGGCGTCCAGCGACGACGAGTTGTAGCCGTTCGCGGCGAGTCGGCCCTCGTTGACCTGTTCCTCGGTGATGTTCATCAGTGTGGCGAGCTCGGCGACCGTGGGCTCGCGGTCCAGCCGGCTGGCGAGCTCCTCGCGGGCCTTGGCGAGTTCCACCCGCAGCTCCTGGAGCCGGCGCGGCACATGGACCGCCCAGGTGGTGTCACGGAAGAACCGCTTGATCTCGCCGACGATGTACGGCAGCGCGAAGGAGGTGAACTCGACCTCGCGCGACAGCTCGAAACGGTCGATCGCCTTGATCAGACCGATCATGCCGGTCTGGACGATGTCCTCCATGTCGTCGCCGCGGCCGCGGAACCGTCCGGCCGCGAACCGCACCAGCGACATGTTCATCTCGATGAGGGTGTTGCGCGCGTACTGGTACTCGTGCGTGCCCTCCTCGAGCTCCGCCAGGCGACGGAAGAACTGGCGGGAGAGCTCCTTGGCGTCGCGCGGAGCGACGGCCAGGGGGTCGGCGACCCCGGGCAGGCTTCCGTCGCCCGTCCCGGCCTTGGCGTTCTTCTCGACGACCTGCGCCTGCGACCGGATCACGACGGTCTCCATTGCCTCTCCCCACGAAAGTTCGACGAACATGCCCTTGGGTCCTTCGGAGGTGCGGCTACCCAGCTGCAGCCCGAACACTCCCCACGACTTTCGGAAACCTTCGCGGTGACGCACGGTGCCCCCTCTTCACTCAGGGCGGAACGCCACTTCCTTCCCCCGGACGCCAGGATTCCTACGCTGGAGGGGTGAGCAACCAAGTGCCCCTCGACGTCCGTGTCATCCCTCCGCGGCCCGCGTGGGCGCGCCATGCGCCCACGCGGCGCGCCGCCGCTCCGCCGGCCCCCGTTCCCGTCGCTCCCCCTCCCAAAGAGCCGCTGTGGCGTGACCTGGTCGGCGACGTGCTGCGCCGGGAGCGGCTCGCCCAGGAGCGGACGCTGAAGGACGTCGCCGACACGGCCCGGATCTCCATGCCGTATCTGTCGGAGGTGGAGCGGGGCCGCAAGGAGGCCTCGTCGGAGGTTCTCGCGGCCGCCGCCCAGGCCCTCGGCCTGGGCTTGGGCGACCTGCTGTCGCGGGCCCGGGACGAACTCGTCCGCGTCGCCGGCCGGCGGGCTCCCCTGAGCCGGGGCACGCCCCGCGCCTCGTACGACGGACTGTGCCTGGCCGCCTGACGCGACCGTGCCGCGGCCGGCGCCTCACCCGCCCGCCAGGTGCCGGCTCAGTACCTCGTCGGCCAGGCCGTACGCCACGGTCTCCCGCGCGGTGAACACCTTGTCGCGGTCCATGTCCGCTCGCGGCGTCGCCACGTCGTGGTGCGTGTGCCGGGAGAGTACCTCCTCCACCTGGGCACGGATGCGCAGCATCTCCTTGGCCCGGAGCGACGGATCAAAGACCGTGCCCCGGTGCCCGCCCGCGGCGGGTTGCCCGAGGAGCACCCGCGCGTGCTCCAGGACGAACCGGCGCCTCGTGTCACCGCCGGCCAGCAGCACGGCCGCCGTGGACGCCGCCTGCCCGACGCAGTACGTCGGGATCGGCGCCTGGACGAACACCGTCGTGTCGTAGATCGCCATGAGCGAGGTGTACGAGCCGCCCGGGGAGTTGATGCAGACCGCGATCCCGCTCTCCGGAGCCGACGACTCCAGACGGAGAAGCTGCGCGATGACGACGTTTGCGACCCCGTCGTCGATCCCGGTGCCGGGGAAGATGATCCGCTCGGACGGACCTGCGGTGGTTTCTCTGCCCGCGGCAGGTCCGCCGCGGGCAGAGGCCCTCTGCCCGGCACCGTGGCCCGGCGACGGCTCCGCCGTCGCCGATGAGTTCCGGGGGCCGGACCGGTCGACACCGATGACCGCGTTCCACGCCCCTGGGAGGTATCCATGACCACCGACGGATTCACCACGTGTCTCTGGTACGACGGCCGGGCCGAGGAAGCCGCGGACTTCTACGTGTCCGTGTTCAAGGACTCCGGCGTCGGCCGCACCCTCCGGTACACCGAGGCAGGCCCCGGACCCGAGGGCTCCGTTCTCACCGTGGACTTCACGGCCAACGGCCAGCGGTTCGTCGCGCTGAACGGCGGACCCGAGTTCAGGTTCACCGAGGCGATCTCCCTGCAGATCGAATGCGCCGACCAGGGCGAGGTCGACTTCTACTGGGACAAGCTCGTCGAGGGAGGCGGCGAGCACGGGCCCTGCGGCTGGCTCAAGGACCGGTTCGGCGTGTCCTGGCAGGTCGTTCCCACCCGGCTGACCGAGCTGATCGCCGACCCCGACCCCCGGAAGGCGGCCCGCGCGATGAAGGCCATGAGGGCGATGGGCAAGCTCGACATCGCCGCCCTGGAGAATGCCTGCGCGGGCGGGTGACCAGGAGGGCGCGGCAGGCGGGGCGGTGGGAGGGCCCCGCCCCGCCACGCTGCCCGGGCCCTTTGCCCGCTGTGTGCCGACGCCCCGCGCGCCGACCGTCCGCCCGTCCCGTCAGCGGGCGCGGGCGTGCTCCCCGATCACCCGGGTGATCTCCCGTGCCATCCGCAGGACGCCGGGCGAGCGGACAGGGCAGGGCTTCGGTGTCGATGTCGTGGGTGCCAGACAGAAGTGCAGGTAGTCGTCGTCCCGGTGCAGGGCCGTCCGGTCACGGTCCCGCTGGGTGCAGTACTCGGGGTGGGTCCGCTCGTAGGCGGTGCAGGGCAGGTACTGCGACCAGGTGTGGCGCGCCCCCGCCGGACTCACCGCCTTGCCCGCGTCCGCCAGGAGGCCGCCGTCGGCGGCGGCCCGCTTCTCGTAGAGCCCGTTCACCCGGCGGATTCGGTCGGGGGTGATCGGGTCGGGGCCCTGCAACACCCAGACGATGCGCGGCGGCCGGGCCGCGCCGGCCGCGGTGATCTGCCGGGTGAGGTGCCGTGCGTCGGCCGCGTACCGCTCGAGGTACCGCTCGTGGGAGGAGTCGTAGGTCACCCCGTCCATGCAGGGGGTGTAACCCCAGGCGTTGCCCCAGAACTGCAGCACCACGTAGTCCGGGCGCAGCGAACGCACCAGCGCCGCCGCCTTGTCCGCCGCCGGGACCAGGGAGCGCTCGGCCGTACCCTCCAGGTAGTCGCACAGGGTGGTGCCCGAGTAGGGCGCACTCGTGTAGCGCGCGCGTAACTCCCCGCGCAGCTCCCGCCCGAGGACCTCCTGGTTCTCCATCGCGAGCGAGTCGCCGAGGTACAGCACGGTGGGTGACCCCCCGGCGGCTTTGGCGCCGGACGAGGACGTGGCACCGGGGGAGGAGCCCTCGGTGGAAGCCCTGCCGGAGGAGGCCGCGTCCGGGGAGGCCGCAGCACGCTGGTGCGTGGTGGCCGATGCCCCGGGGGCGGCCGGCGGTGGTGCGGCGGTCGGCTCGGACGAGGGATCCCCGCACGCACCGAGCAGCACGGCGGCCAGCACCACCCCCACGACCCACGGCTTGCGCATACGTGACTCCCACCCCGCCCGGCCGGAACGGCACCCAGGCAAGCACAGCCCGGCCCGGAGGGGAAGACGCGTTTCGGGACGGGCCGTTCACCGGGCCCCGGCCGGTTCGGCGCGCGGACCCGGGCGCGGATGACGAGCGTGGGGCGAGGACCGACCACGCGGCCGGCCGGCCCGCACGGCCATGGCATGATCGGGTGCATGCGTGAACGTGTTGTGGCCGCGTGCGACGGGGCTTCCAAGGGCAACCCCGGACCCGCCGCCTGGGCCTGGGTGATCGCCGACGCCTCCGAGACCCCGGTCCGCTGGCAGGCGGGCGCGCTCGGCAGGGCCACCAACAACGTCGCCGAACTCACCGCGCTGGAGCGACTGCTGGCGGCCACCGACCCCGATGTGCCGCTCGAGGTCCGGATGGACTCCCAGTACGCGATGAAGGCCGTCACCACCTGGCTGCCCGGCTGGAAACGCAACGGCTGGCGGACGGCGGCCGGCAAACCGGTCGCCAACCGGGAACTGGTCGTCGGCATCGACGGACTCCTGCAGGGCCGCTCGGTCGAGTTCCGCTACGTCCCCGCCCACCAGGCCGACGGCGACCGCCTCAACGACTTCGCCGACCGCGCCGCCAGCCAGGCGGCCGTCGTCCAGCAGGACGCGGGCAGCGACGCGGGTTCGCCCGAGCCGCCGCCCTCCCCGGACACCCCGCCGGCCGCTGCCGCCAAGCGCAGGTCCTCCGGGGCGAGGACGTCGTCCCGGCCGCGCGAAGGCTCCTCGAACCGCACGATCAAGGCGAAGTTCCCGGGCCGCTGCCTGTGCGGCCGGTCCTACGCGGCCGGCGAGCCCATCGCCAAGAACGACAGTGGCTGGGGCCACCCCGAGTGCCGCACGGCCGAGAGCGCCTGAGCACGGCGCACGGGCGACGTCCCGTGCGCCGCTTCCGTGCCCGGGTGACCGAACGCCTCACCGGTCCCGAGGTGTGCCCGCGTGCCGAACCGGCCGTCGGCGCCCGCCGCGCAGGCCCGGCTCACCCCCCGGGGCCACAGATGCCGCGCCCGGCCAGGACGGATGGCAGACTGACGCCCATGGACGAGCGCATATTCGACAGGTCGGGTCAGCACGCCTCCGTGATCGGTCTCGGCACCTGGCAACTCGGGGCGGACTGGGGGGACGTCGACGACAAGCAGGCCCTCACGGTTCTGGAGGCCGCCGCCGAGTCGGGGGTCACCTTCTTCGACACCGCCGATGTGTACGGGGACGGACGCAGCGAGCAGACCATCGCGTCGTTCCTGAGCGGACGGCCCGACCTGCACGTACTGGTCGCCACCAAGATGGGCCGCCGGGTCGACCAGATCCCGGAGAGCTACGTCCTGGACAACTTCCGCGCGTGGAACGACCGCTCGCGCCGCAACCTCGGCGTCGACCGCGTCGACCTGGTGCAGTTGCACTGCCCGCCGACCCCCGTGTACTCCACCGACGAGGTCTTCGACGCCCTCGACACCCTGGTCGCCGAGGAGCGGATCGCCGCGTACGGGGTCAGCGTGGAGACCTGCGCGGAGGCGCTGACCGCGATCGCCCGGCCGAACGTGGCGAGCGTGCAGATCATCCTCAACCCGTTCCGCATGAAGCCCCTGCGCGAGGTGCTCCCGGCGGCCCGCGCGGCGGGCGTCGGCGTCATCGCCCGCGTCCCGCTCGCCTCCGGCCTGCTGTCCGGCAGGTACACCAAGGACACCGTCTTCCCCGAGAACGACCACCGCACCTTCAACCGGCACGGTGAGTCCTTCGACCAGGGCGAGACGTTCTCCGGCGTCGACTACACGACCGGTGTGGAGGCCGCCGCCGAGTTCGCCGCGCTCGCCCCCGAGGGGTACACCCCGGCCCAGCTCGCCCTGCGCTGGATCGTCGGGCAGCCCGGAGTCACCACCGTCATCCCCGGCGCCCGCTCGCCCGAGCAGGCCCGTGCCAACGCGCACGCCGCCCGGCTTCCGGAGCTGTCCGAGCAGACGCTCGCCGCGATCGACGACCTGTACGAGCGGCGGATCAAGGAGCAGGTGGAAGGCCGCTGGTGAGGCACCGCCCGGCAGCCCGGCGGTGAAGGGCCGGGCGGACGCCTGCCGGTGACGGAACCGGTGGAAGCCCGCTCATGCGTGACGGCCGGGCGGTAGGAGCCCCGGACGGTGGGCACCCGAGGACGAGACGCACCGAGGCCGTTCCTCACCTCAGGAGGCGCACCGTGCCACACCCGCAGCAGGGCGAGGGCGGCCGCAGAGGCCGCAACGAGACCGAGGAGGAGCGCGCGGACCGGATGTGGCAGGAACTCATCCAGGAAGTCCGTGTCGCGCAGATGGGCGTCCAGATCCTCTTCGGATTCCTGCTGACCGTCGTGTTCACCTCGAAGTACGCCGAGCTGTCCGACGCCGACCAGAAGCTCTACATCGTCACGGTCGTCCTCGGGGCCTGCGCCACCGGTGCGCTCATCGGGCCCGTCTCCCTGCACCGGCTCGTGTCCGGGCGGCGGGTCAAACCGCAGGCGGTGCGATGGGCGTCCCGGCTGACCATGCTCGGCCTTCTCCTGCTGCTCGCGACCACCACCGCCTCCCTGCTGCTCATCCTGCGCGTCGCCACCGACGACGGCTTCGTCCCGTACCTGGTCGCCGGAGTGGTCGCCTGGTACCTGCTGTGCTGGTTCGCCCTCCCGATGTGGACCCGGCACCGGCACACGGCACCGTGACCGACGTCGTTCAGTGGCCCGTGAGGACCTCTGTGAGGAAGTCGTCGAGGCGGGTCTCCTCGCTGCCGGGCGGGACCGAGCGGAAGGTGTCGCACAGGAAGTCCCCGACCGTGCCGGCCCACGCGAACACCACCGCGTGGTGCCGGCTGCCGTCGGCGTGGGTCTCACCGAGGAACTCCATCCGCAGCTCCCGCTCCACCCCTCTCGACTCCGGGCGCAGCCGTACGTCACCGGTCCCGACCGGGCGGGTGAGGCCGTCGGCGAGCATCCCGCGGTCGAGCCGCCAGCGCGCCAGGATCCGGCCGTCGTGACTGAAGGCGAGCGTGACGGCGAACGGGTCGGCGGGGTCGTAGCTCAGGTGCGTGAGCACGGGAAAACGGTCCGTGACACCCGCCTGGAGCTCCATCACCAAGGTCTTGTGCACTGTCGCGTTCACGGGAGGCCTCCTGGTCGTACCGGCACAGGGACCTCTCCTACCCCGAAGAGGCGGGACATGCGCGGACCCTTCGGAAACTGATCCGCACCACCGTGCCGGCCCGCCGCTCGGCCGTCCCCGCCGCTGACCGCCCGAGGGTGCATCGAGTCCGGGCGGCAGGGCATGATCGACCCCATGACTGCTCACCCGCTGCCCACCGGCACCCCCGCGGAACTGGGCGTCGACGCCTCCGGTGTCCACGCCTTCCTCGACGCCCTCGGCGACGCTCCGGACATCGAGCCGCACAGCCTGATGATCCTGCGCCACGGCCGGCAGGCCGCCACCGGCTGGTGGGCGCCGTACACCCCCGAGCGGCCGCACCTGCTCTACTCGCTCAGCAAGAGCTTCACCGCCACCGCCGCCGCCCTCGCAGAGGCCGAGGGGCTGATCGACTTCGACGCCCCGGTGCTCTCGTACTTCCCGGAACTCGAAGCGGACATCACCGACCCGCGCAGCCGGTCGATGCTGGTCCGGCACGTCGCGTCGATGGCGAGCGGTCACGAGGCCGACACCGTCGACGTGGCCTACGCGACCGACCCCGCCGAGCCGGTACGCGGATTTCTGCTCCAGCCGCCCGAGCACGACCCCGGCACGGTCTTCGCGTACAACCAGCTCTGCACGTACACGCTCGCCGCGATCGTGCAGCGGGAGACGGGACAGCGGCTGACCGACTGGCTGCGGCCCCGCCTGCTGGACCCGCTCGGTATCGGCGAGACCCTGTGGCAACGCGACCGCACCGGCCGTGAGCTGGGCTTCAGCGGGCTGCACGCCACCACCGACGCGATCGCCCGGCTCGGCCTGCTGTACCTCGGCGACGGGGTGTGGGACGGCAAGCGGCTGCTGCCCGAGGGCTGGGTCGCCAGGGCCACGCGTGCGCACATACCGACCGCCGGGGCCATGGGGGAGACCGGCCGGCAGGACTGGGACCGGGGCTACGGGTTCCAGTTCTGGATGTCCCGGCACGGGTTCCGGGGCGACGGGGCGTACGGCCAGTTCTGCCTCGTGCTGCCCGAGTACGACGCCGTGATCGCCACGACGGCGGCGACCGAGCAGATGCAGCAGTACCTGAACCTGGTCTGGCGGCATCTCGTGCCGGCCTTCCGCCCCGGCCCGCTCACCGGACGGGACGCCGAGGACCGGGCTCTCGGCGAGCGCCTCGCCCGGCTCGCCCTGCCACCGGCAGCGGGGAGCCCGGTGCCGCCGGAGGGGGCGCGGGACCGGGCCACCGCGCGCCTCGCCCCGTACGGCGGGGTCTGCGCGGACCAGCCGACGCTGACCGCCGCCGAGCTGGCAAAGGACGCCGGGGACCGCTGGACGCTGAGCCTCGTGGACGACGGCCACCGCCTCGACCTGCCGCTCGGCGGCACGGGGTGGGCGGTCCAGGACCAGCCCGGACCGCTCGCGGTGAGCGGCGGCTGGGCCGACGACAACACCCTCGCCGTGGAGGTGGCGTTCCTGGAGACCCCGCACCGCCTCCGGGTCACGTGCTCCCTCGCGGACCGGACCTTCACGGCCCACTGGCGCACCCGCCCGCTGAGCCGGCCGCCCGCGCCCCTGCGCCGGCTGTGCGCGCCGCGCGGCTCGGTCTCAGGCTCCGGCTCGGCCGGAGGACGGCCGGAAGGTCCGCAGGAACGTCCGTAGCGCCTCCCGGTTCGCGGGGTCCTCCCAGTCGGCGGCCGGGGTCGTCCAGCGCAGCGAGAAGCCGCGTCCGCCGCCCAGCAGGAACCCGCGGCCGAAGGTGCGTACCCGCAGGCCCTCACCCGTCGAGAGCCACTCCATGTCGGCGGCCTCGCGCCCCTGGTACGTGGTCGCGCGGATCGTGCCGATCCGCTGGTAGCCGGCCGTCCGTTCCAGGGGAGGCTCCACGTCGTCCCGCCACACGGCCACCGGGTCGGCCCCCACCCGCTCGCTGTAGGTGACCGCGAGGGTGCGGGCGCCGTCGTCCGTGCCGAAGGTGATGCGGTAGGCGAGGTCGGATACGCGGGAGGTGTCCACGCGCTCGAAGTCCTCGGGAAGCGCGACGGAGAACCCCTCCGGCGCCCGCAGGAGGCGATAACCGGGCGGGAGGTCGCCCCTCCCCGGGGGAGCCGGGGTGGTCGGGGCCGGCGGGGGAGTCGCGGTGGCGGACGGCGCGGGCGTCCTTCGGCCGCCGGGGTCACCGGACGCCCCGGGCGCCCGGGGCACGGCCGACGGGGCGGGCGGAGCGGCGGCGGAGGCGGGCGGCGCGCTCGGCGTGCCGCCGGCGGACTCGGAACCGGTGCCGGGCAGCCCCTGGGCGGCCGCGGTGAGCACGGCGACCGCTACGGTGACCACGGCCAGAGTGGTACCGAGGACCGTCGTCCGTCTGTTCCCGCCGCGGCCGGGGTCTCCGAGAAGGGTGGGGTGCGCGCGGCGCAGCCGAGGGCGGTCCGGCACGGCGTCGGGGGCGGAGCCGGGGTTCTCCGCGAGAACACGGCCGAGCGCCTCGCGGACCACCTGCCGGGTCAGCCGTTCCACCGGGTCCTTGCGCAGCAGCCCCTGGACGACCTGGGTGAGCGGTCCCGCGCGCAGGGGCGTGCGCAACGGCAGCCGGTCCACCCCCCTCAGCGTGGCCTCCGGCCGCCCCCGGTCACGGAAGGGCGGGCGTCCCTCGACCATCGTGTGGAGGAGCGCGCCCAGCGCCCACAGGTCCGCCCCGGGCCCGGTGTCTTCGCCGCGGGCCTGCTCCGGCGCCGCGTACGACGGCGCCGTGAGCCGCCGGGCCGGGCCGGTGCCGGCCAGGCCGAACCCGGTGACCACGACCGGACCGGTCTCCCGCACGAACACCTGGCCGGGACCGAGTTCGCCGTGCATCACACCCGCGCTGTGCGCGGCGTCCAGCACGTCGAGCAGTTCCAGCCCGATGCGCGCGGCCCGGAGGAAGGGTAACGGGCCCTGCTCGGCCAGGAGTTCACCGAGAGGAATGCCGTCGACCCAGGCGGCGGCGGTCCACAGGAAACCGTTCTCGTCGACGGAGTCGAGGACGGCGGCGATCCGTCCGGGACACAGCCGCGCCACCGTTTCGGTCGTACGCAGGACACGGGAGGGAACGTGGGCGCGGAAGGGGGCGTGGCGCCCGTCCTCGCCCGGATTCCCGGGCAGCGCGACCTGTGCGACCAGGCAGGGGCGGCCCGTCGTGAGGTCGTCGGCGTACCAGCTGACGTGGTGGGTCCCGCGGTGGATGATCTCGACCAGCCGGAACCGCCCGGCGACCGGCCGGTGTGTGGAGACGTGCGTCCTGCCCATGGCCATCCCTCGTCGACGCCGCTGCTTCCCGCCTTTCCCAGTGGTACGCGGGACCGCACGGCCTCCGTTCAAGGGGCGGCGCCCGAATCCAGGCTCCGGCGCATTACTGTCCTTCGGTCAGACCCCGGGTTTACCCAGGAGCCCGGCCTCGATCCCGATTCCGCGTCGGGGCAGGGAGCGGACAGGACGTCACGACCGGGTGTCACGACGGCCCGGCCGGAAGGCTCACCGCAGCCCGAAGCGGGACGCCCAGGCGATCATGTCGCCGGTGGTCGCGTTGCCCCCGCACACCACCAGCCCGATCCTTGCCCTCTCACCGACCCGCTCCAGCACTCTTCGCGCGGCGGGCAGCAGAGCCCCCGCGGCCGGCTCCGTCCACACCTTGGCATGGACCGCCAGGTCGAGCGAACCCCGCACGGCCTCCCGGTCGGGCACCACCAGTACCTCGGTGACCAGCGCCGACACATGCTCGTACGTCAACTGCGACACCGTCGGGGCGCTGAGCGTGGAGACGATCGACGACAGTCCGACCGGCACCGGTTTGCCCGCCGCGAGCGCTTCGGACATCGCCTGGGCGCCCTCGGTCTCCACACCCCAGATCCGGACCCCGGGCCGCCGGGCCCGCAGTGCCGCGGCCACACCGGAGATCAGCCCGCCGCCCCCGATGCTCACCAGGACGTCGGTGAGGTCACCGGCGTCGTCGGCGAACTCCAGTCCCACCGTTCCCTGGCCGGCGACCACCACCGGGTCGTCGAAGGGGTGGACGAGGGTCAGTCCTTCCTGCTGGAGCCGTGCCATCAGCGCGAACGCGCCGTCCATGTCGTCGGTCAGCCGTACCGACGCGCCCGCGCTCTCCGCGACCTCCACGGCCCGGGCGGGCGCCGACCGCGGCATCACCACCGTGGCCTTGACGTCGAGGGCGGCGGCCATGACGGCGACGGCGATCCCGTGGTTGCCGCCGCTCACCGCCACGGCCCCGGCGGCCCGCTCCGCCTCGCTCAACGACAACAGCTTCGCCACCGCGCCGCGGGCCTTGAACGAGCCGGTGCGCTGCAACAGTTCCAGCTTCGCCGTGACCGGGGCGCCCAGCAGTGCCGACAGCCCGGGGCTCGGTACCGTCGGCGTCCGTACCACGTGTCCGGCGATCCGCCCGGCCGCGGCCTCGATCTCCGGCATCCCGATCACCACAACCACCCTCCCTGGCACGGGGGCATGATCCGTGCCGAGAGGAACCCTGACCCGGCCGGACCACCGGGGTCAACACGGTCGGCCCGGCGGGTCGTACACGCCGGAGGCCGGAGCGGGGGCCCGGGGGACGGCCCTCAGTGCTGCTGTGCCTTCACCGGCGTGGCCTCACTGGGCCGCACGATGACGTACCCCTCACCCTGCAGCACCAGTTGCACCGCCTCGCCCGAGCCGCCGCGCAGCATCGAACCGAGCGACTGCGAACGGTGCAGGGTGGTCGACAGGCCCGCCGTCCAGCCCACGATCGCGTCCGTGTCGACGTGGACCGGGTACTGCGGGGACACCGGGAGGACCAGTGGGTCGCCCTCGCACACCAGGCCCAGCAGGCCGTGCCCCGTGAAGACACTGTTGAACAGGCCGCCACCGGTGATGCCGGCACCCTTCACGGTCGCGATGCGGTACGACAGCGTGGAGTCGAAGCACAGGACGTTGCGGCCGTTGACGGTGAACTCGTCGCCGGGATCGACCTGGACGATGAAACAGTTCTGTGCCTCGTGCGCGAACCAGGCCTCGCCCTGCCCCCGCACCGCCATCAGCGGCAGCCCCTCGCCGGTCACCGCGCGCTTGAGCATGCCGCCCACGCCCTGACCCTTGCGCTCGAACTGGAGCCCGCCGCGGTAGGCGATCATCGCGCCCTGCCGGGCGTGCATCTCGCCGTTGACCACGTAGCGGATGCATTTGGCGTTCTCGACCGTCATGCCCGGGGCCGAGGCGGGCTGCACCATGTGCCGGCTGGAAAACAGATCACCCTTCATGTGGGCATCCTCACCCGGAAGGGCTCCCTCCGCCAAGATCCGGCCAGTCCCCAAGCACCGAAGAGCTGGATCCGGTACGTACCGGCGGGGCCGCCGCCCGCCTGCTGCCCTTTGTGCCGGACGGCAGGGCCGGCATCCGTCCCCGGTGGGCGCCGGGGACGGAGGGGCGGGCGGCCTTCGCCGCCCGGTCGTCGGGCCGGACATGTGGACGGAGCCGGTTCTTCACGGTCCGCTCGTCCGGCACCGGCACCGGCACGAAGACCGGTCCTGCCGGCCGGCCCCGGTCCGACCGGACCGCGCACTCCTCGGGCGAGTCGCCCCGCACCACCCGGCCGGGGCCTCGGCCCACCAGCGTCCCGGCGCCACCGGATCCGCCGCGTCCACCCCTACCTGCTCCCAGGTCGAAGCCATGAAGGCGGGTTAGGGAAGACTGGACCGTGCGTAGTGGACACGACACAGGAGGAACCGCATGACACGCCCGATCACGGCAGGGGTCGACGGAACCGGGGAGAGCCTCGCCGGACTGGCCTGGGCGGCGAGGGAAGCGGTCCGCCGGGGGCGGCCGTTGCGGGTGGTGCACGCCTGGCGTTTCCAGACGCACGAGACGGTCGACGCAGGCGATGCCGCCACCCAGGAGCGCTGGGTGCGCGACGCGGTGACCGAGTCGGTCCGCCAGGTCACCGAACGGCACTCCGCCCTCGCGGTGACCACCGACGTCCCGGAAGGGGATGCAGTCGAGGCTCTGACCGGGGCCGCCGCGGACGCCGAGATGCTGGTGCTCGGCTCCCGCGGGCACGGGCGGATCATGGGCTTCTTGGTCGGCTCGGTCGGTCAGCAGGTGATCGTCGAGGCCCGGCGGCCGGTGGTGTTCGTACGGGCCGGGGACACGACGTCCGGCGAGGTCGCCGGGCGGGAGATCGTCGTCGGCCAGCAGGGTGATCCGGAGGACAGCGCGGCCGCGCTGGAATTCGCCTTCGAGGCCGCCGCCGCGCGGGGGGCCGCCCTGCGGGCCGTACGGGCCTGGACCCTGCCGCCGATGTTCGCCTACAGCCCGGACACGCTGCGGCTCATGGACGAGGCGGGGGGCCTGGAGCCGTACGAGCAGAAGTCCCTGTCGGACGCCCTCGCGCCACTGCGCGAGCGCTACCCGCAGGTGCGCGTCGTCGAGCACGTGGAGATGGGCAGCGCCGGGCAGGTGCTGCTGTCGGTGTCCGGCACGGCCCAGCTGCTGGTCGTCGGCCGTCGCGCACGCCGCAGCGCCGTCGGTGCCCGGACCGGCTCGGTCGCCCACGGCGTCCTGCACCACGCGGACTGCCCGGTGGCGGTGGTCCCGCACGGCTGACCCGGCCGCACCGGTCCTTGCCGGCCGCCGCCCGCCCGGTTCGGTCGCCCGCCCGGCTCAGTCGGTCGTCGGCCGCAGTGTCTCCCGGGCCTTGGGCAGGATGTTCCTGATGTAGTCCTCGACCGCGGTGTCGAGACCGATGTCGTGCTGGGCCCGCTCGGACAGGTACCAGCGGTGCTCGAGGAGTTCGTGGTAGATCTCGGCCGCGTCCATCGGACCGCGGAGTCCGGGTGGCACGGCACGCACGGTCGGGCGGAAGACCTCCCGCACCCAGCGGTGGGCGAGCACCTCCGGGCGGGCGCCGGGCAGGCCGCCGTCGGGGGTGTAGTCGTCCTGGGTGGCCATCCAGCTCTCCAGGTCGTTCAGCAGCCGCCTGGCCTGGTTCTCCTCGGCGTCCAGCCCGGTCAGGCGCAGCAGCTGGCGCTGGTGGTGCCCGGCGTCGACGACCTTCGGCACGAAGGTGACCGTGTCGCCGTTGGAGGCGTGCTCGATCTGCATCTCGGCCACGTCGAAACCCAGCTCGTTCAGTCGGCGGATCCGGCGCTCGATGTAGTGGTACTTGCCCGCCGGGTAGACGGAGGTGCGGGTCAGCTCGCGCCAGAGGTCCTCGTAGCGGGCGCAGATCTCGGTGCCGAACTCGACGGGGTCCACGGACGGGTGCAGCGCCCCGGAGGCCTCCAGGTCGAGCAGCTCGCCGCTGATGTTCACGCGGGCGAGATCAAGGTCGTACGCGCGCTGGCCGGGGCTCAGCTCCGGGTGCAGCTCACCGGTCTCGGCGTCCACCAGATAGGCGGCGTAGGCGCCCGCGTCCCGCCGGAACAACGTGTTCGACAGCGAGCAGTCGCCCCACGCGAACCCGGCGAGATGCAGCCGCACCAGGAGTACGGCGAGCGCGTCCATCAACCGGTGCATGGTCGCCGGGCGCAGCGTCGTCTCGAACATCGACCGGTACGGCATCGACCCGCCGAGATGCCGGGTGATCAGCACGCTCTCCAGCGGCTCCCCGTCCGTGCCCGCGCGGCCGGTGACCACGGCGAGCGGGTCCACCGCGGGGATGCCGATCCGGTCGAGGTCGCGCAGCAGCTCGTACTCGCGCAGCGCGGGCCGCCGGGCGAGTTCCTTGACGGCGATCACCTCGTCACCGGCGCGGGCGTAGCGCACCACGTGCCGGGAGATGCCGCGCGGCAGCGGTACCAGGTACCGCTCGGGCCACTCCTGGAGCGGCAGCTGCCAGGGCAGTTCCAGCAGGAGCGCGGGGTGCTCCGGGTTGGTCGCGCTGATCTGCAGGGCCATGGCTCGGGTGTCCTCGTTTCCTGGGCGGCCGTCTTCGGTGTGATTGTCGCACTGGCGGTCGTCCGCCCAGCCTGTGGTACGCGTTCGCGGGCCGGCTCCGCCGCGTCCTCCGGGCCCCCGGGTGCGCGGAGCCGTGTCCGGGCAGCGTCAGGTCGCCCTCCGGCTCTGCCAGGATGTCCAGCGGTTCGACGGCGGCGGCCCGCTCGTGGTGGAACACGGGGGACAGCAGGTGCGGTCCGTCGGTCCGGGGGGCCGGGTGGGTGCTCACCAGGCGTCGCCGGACACCACTGCCCCGATGTCCGGGAGAGGGAGACGCGGTGCCCGTCGGTGCGGCAGGGGTGTGCACGGGAGCCGGCCGGCCGGGCAGGTCCAGCGGAGCGGGCCGCGGGAACGGCTCGGGCGCGGCGACCGGCACGTGCGCCGTGCCGCCGGAGCGCACCACGTGCAGTGCCCAGGGCGGCCCACCCGGCCGCCGGCTGTTGCGCAGCACCTGCCCGACGGTCACCTGGTGCGGGAAGTCCCGGCGGGCGTGGGGGACTTCGGCCTCGTGCGGGTGCACGGGCGTGCCGTAGGCGGCCCGCAGGTACTCGGCGGAGCCCAAGTGGTCCGTGGGGGCGCGGGCGATGAGGACGGCCGCGACCGACCCCGGCGGACCGCCCGCCTCCGCGAGGGAGGCGGGGAGCCGTCCGCGGCCGCCCGGGTACCCGGTGTCGGCCCGTGTGACGGCGTTCCCCTCCTGGAGGATCACCCAGTTGGTGTCCGAACCGTGCACCAGGTGGGTGCCGTCGGCCACCCGCCGTACCTCTGCGCGCACGGTCGCCCGGTCCGTCGTCCCGGTCGGAGGCCGCCCGGGAGGCAGGTCGGGACGGCGTCGGTGGGGCGGTTCCGTTCGTGTCGCAGCCGGTACGGGCCGGGAACGCGGTGCGCATCCCGTATCGGGTGGTGAAGGCCCCGGGGAAGCCGGGAGGTTCCCGGAGTCCGGGAAGTTCCTGTCCCCGAGGTCTATGGATACATTCGCGTACCGGATACGTTCGTGTATCGAACGGGGGGGTGGCGGGATGGCCGTGGACGGCAGCACCGGGCGAGTGACCGGACGCCGCCTCCGCACGCGCGCCAACCTGCTCCGGGCGGCGTTCGCCGTGTTCGCGGCCAAGGGCTTCGGGCACGCCTCGATCGAGGAGATCTGCGAGGCCGCCGGATACAGCAGGGGAGCCTTCTACTCGAACTTCGCCACCCTGGACGAACTGTTCTTCGCCCTGTACGCGGAGCGCGCCGAACTCATCGCCGAGCAGGTCTTTGGAGCCCTCGCCGGCGGCGGACCCGACCTCGACGTGCCCGACGCCGTGGACCGCGTCACCGAGGTGCTGCTGCTCGACCGGGACTGGCTGCTGGTGAAGACCGACTTCCTGGTGCGTGCCGCCCGCGACCCGGAGGTTTCCCGCACCCTGCTGGAACACCGTGCCAGGCTGCGCCGCGCCATCGCGGACCACCTGGGCCGGGCCCGCGGCCGCACCGAACTGCCCGCCGTCCTCGGCACCGCCGACGGCGCCGCGCACGCCGTGGTCGCCGCGTACGACGGAGTCACCACCCAACTGCTGCTGGACGGGGACGTCGAGCACGCACGCGCCTGGCTCGAGCAACTACTGACCGCGCTGCTCACCGACGGCAGCGCCGAACCGGCCGCGCACCGGCGCGGATGAGGAAGGGACGGTCGTCATGGACGCCGACGTCATCGTCGTCGGAGCGGGTCTCGCGGGCCTGGTCGCGGCCCACGAACTGACCAGCCGGGGCCGCAGGGTCGCCCTCGTCGACCAGGAGAACGCCGCCAACCTCGGCGGGCAGGCCTTCTGGTCCTTCGGCGGGTTGTTCCTCGTAGGCTCTCCGGAGCAGCGGCGCCTCGGCGTCAAGGACTCCTTCGACCTCGCCTGGAGCGACTGGCGGGGCAGCGCCGGATTCGACCGGCTCGAGGACGAGGACGCCTGGGCGGTGCGCTGGGCGCGGGCCTACGTCGAGTGGGCGGCGGGGGAGAAGCGGTCCTGGCTGACCGGGCACGGCATCTCGTTCCTGCCCACCGTCGGCTGGGCCGAACGCGGAGACCTCCGCGCGGACGGGCACGGCAACAGTGTGCCCCGCTTCCACATCGCCTGGGGCACCGGTACCGGTGTCGTCGAACCCTTCGTCCGCCACGCCCGGCAGGCCTCGCGCGACGGACTGCTCACCTTCCACCACCGGCACCGGGTCGACGAACTGGTGGTCCGGGACGGCACCGCGAGCGGAGTGCGGGGCGCCGTCCTGGCCCCGGACGGCGCCCCGCGCGGCGTCGCCTCCAACCGCGAGGCGGTCGGTGACTTCGAACTCACCGCCCAGGCCGTGATCGTCACCAGTGGTGGTATAGGCGCCGACCACGACATCGTGCGCCGTCACTGGCCCGAGCGGCTCGGCACCCCGCCCCGCGAGATGGTCACCGGGGTCCCCGCCCACGTGGACGGGCGGATGCTCGGCATCAGCGAGCGGGCGGGCGCGCGCCTGGTCAACCGGGACCGGATGTGGCACTACACCGAGGGCGTGCGGAACTGGGACCCGGTCTGGCAGGGCCACGGCATCCGCATCCTGCCCGGACCGTCCTCGATGTGGTTCGACGCGCTCGGCCGCCGGCTGCCCGAGCCCTGCCTCCCCGGGTACGACACCCTGGGTACGCTCAAGCACCTGCGCACCACCGATGACATCGCCGGGTACGACCACTCCTGGTTCATCCTCACCCAGAAGATCATCGAAAAGGAGTTCGCACTGTCGGGCTCCGAGCAGAACCCCGACATCACCGCCAAGGACCGGGCCGGTTTCTTGCGCGAACGCGTGCTGGGCAAGGGCGCCCCCGGCCCGGTCGACGCCTTCCTGCGCGAGGGCGCGGACTTCGTGTCCGCCCCGACCCTGGAGCAGCTCGTCGACCGGATGAACGCCCTCACCGACGAGCCGCTCCTCGACGCGGCCGCCGTCCGGCGCCAGATCGAGGCCCGCGACCGCCAGCTCGGCCACACCTTCAGCAAGGACGCCCAGGTGCAGGGCATCCGCAACGCCCGCCGCTACATCGGCGACCGCCTCGCCCGCGTGGCCGCCCCGCACCGTATCCTCGACCTCGCGGCCGGCCCCTTGATCGGCGTCAAGCTGCACGTCCTCACCCGCAAGACCCTCGGCGGTATCCAGACCGACCTCGAATCCCGCGCGCTGGACGGCGAGGGCAGGCCCGTCGAAGGGCTGTACGCGGCGGGTGAGGTGGCGGGATTCGGCGGCGGAGGCCTCCACGGCTACAACGCCCTGGAGGGAACCTTCCTCGGTGGCTGCCTCTTCTCGGGGCGCGCGGCAGGCCGGGCGGCGGCCCGGCAGACGGCGTAGCCGGCAGGCGCCGGAGGTGACGGCCGGGTCAGCGGCCGAGGAGGCGGGCCGGCACCTCGGCGTGACCGGTCTTCGGCTCCCTGGCCGCGGTCGGCAGCGTCACGTCGCCCTGTGCGGCCGGCTCCCTTACGTGTTCGAGGAGTTCGGCCGCCTCGGGAGTGGTGAGCTCCTTCTCGTAGCGCCCGCGCAACTCCTCGTACGGCCGCTCACCCGCGTGGTACCAGCGGCGCAGGCCGTGGACGGGGTCAGCCCCTCGGGCCACTCGTCCACGCGGGCCAGGTCCTTCGCCAGACCACGCGGCCACAGCCGGTCGACCAGCACACGGTTCCCGTCGTCCGGCTCGGGCGGTTCGTGGACACGGCGCCCACGCACGCTCATGACCGGTCCCTTCCCCCGCTCTCCCGTGAGCCCAACGCCGCCCACCGGGCCGGGCACGGCGGGCAGCGGAACGGCGGGGAGACAGGGCACGGAACAGGGCTGCCTCAGGCGCGTCGCGCCTTCAGGCGCCGCTTCAGCGCGCTCCGCTCCGTCTCGCTGGTGCCGCCCCACACCCCGAGGGACTGCCCCGACTCCATCGCCCAGTCGAGGCACTGCTGCTGGACGGGGCAGTGTCGGCACACCGCCTTCGCCTGCTCCGTCTGGAGGAGGGCCGGGCCGGAGGTCCCGATCGGGAAGAAGAGGTCGGGATCCTCGTCCCGGCAGGCCGCGCGGGTCCGCCAGTCATCCATGGAAAACCACCTGTGATCCGGAGTGGGTACGCATCCTTCGGATGCCTGCTCCGTCACGGGTCACCTGTCGGCGCCGGATGAAACAGCGTCGCCGGTGTCGTGCGTCATCGCGGCCACGCCCGGCCGGCCGACGGCGGACGGGTGACGCCCCCTCAACTCCGCAGCGCTGTGGCCGCAGTTGCCGCCACCGACTCGGCCAACGCCGTCAGGGCCGGGGAGTCCAGTTTCCACTGCTGCCAGTACAGGGGCGTGTCGGCCGTGAGGTCCGGGGCGAAGACGGTGAGCCGACCGGACCGCAGCAGGGGGTCGGCCTGCTTCTCGGGGACCATGCCCCAGCCCAGGCCCACGGCCACCGCCTCGACGAACCCCTCCGAGGTCGGCACGAGGTGCCGGCTCGTGCTCGCCCCCGTGCGGCCACGGGTGAGCCGGCGCACGAAGGCGTCCTGGAAGTCGTCCCGCCGGTCGAAGGTCACCACCGGTGCCCGCGGGAGCGTCTCCTCCAGCGGCCCGGCGAGATACCGCGCGGCGAACTCCGGTTCGGCTGCGGGGAGATAGCGCATCCGTCCCAGCAGCCGTACGGAGCAGCCCGGCACCGCGTCCGGCGACGAGGTCACCGCAGCCATCACCGCGCCCTCGCGGAGCAGCGCGGCGGTGTGGGCCTCGTCCTCGCGGCGCAGCTCGAAGCAGAGACGCAGCTCGTCCGGGATGCGGGTGAGGGCCTCGAGGAACCAGGTCGCCAGGGAGTCCGCGTTCACCGCCACCGACACCCGGGTCGGCTCCCCGGCCGAGCTCACTCCCAGCTCCGCGTACGCGTCCCGCGCCAGCTGTGCCACCTGGCGGGCCAGCCGCACCAGCACCTCGCCCGACCCGGTCGGCCGCACCGGCCGGGTCCGCAGCAGCAGTACCCGCCCCGTGCGCTGCTCCAGCGCCTTCACCCGCTGGCTGACCGCGGAGGGCGTCACATGCAGGGCCGCGGCCGCCGCGTCGAAGGTGCCCTCGTCCACCACGGCGAGCAGGGTCCTCACCTGGTCCAGGGGCAGATCGTCCATCACATCGGCTAAGGGTACGTAAGAATCATTAGCTGTACTGCACCAGGGAGCGGCCTCTAACGTCCTCGGCATGACCAGCACCCTGACCACCGCCGCCGCCGGATTCGGCACCGGGCTCTCGCTGATCGTCGCCATCGGTGCCCAGAACGCCTTCGTCCTGCGCCAGGGGGTCCGCCGCGAGGCGGTGCTCGCCGTCGTGGGCATCTGCGCGGTGTCGGACGCGCTGCTCATCGCCCTGGGCGTCGGCGGGGTCGGTGCGCTGGTCGTGGCATGGCCCGGTGCGCTGACCGCGGTCGGCTGGATCGGCGGCGTGTTCCTGCTCGGCTACGGTGCCCTGGCCGCGCGCCGGGCGCTCCGACCGGACGGGGCCGGGCTGAGGGCGGAGGGCGAGGCCGTGACCTCACGCCGCCGTGCCGTGCTCACCTGCCTGGCGATGACCTGGCTCAACCCGCACGTCTACCTCGACACCGTGTTCCTGCTGGGTTCCGTCGCCGCCGACCACGGGCCGCTGCGCTGGACCTTCGGGCTCGGCGCGGTGCTGGCCAGCCTCTGCTGGTTCGCCGTCCTCGGCTTCGGGGCCCGGCTGCTGAGCCGCTTCCTGGCCCGGCCCACCGCCTGGCGGGCCCTGGACGGCCTGGTCGCGGCCACCATGATCGTCCTCGGCTGCACGCTCATCGCCGGAGGCTGAGGCACGGGCGGCCCTACAGAACCCCGCGTGTGCGCGTGACCTGCCGGCCCATCAGCCGGACCCGCGTCGCCTCCAGCCGGTGCGCGAGGATCTCGGCGACACAGCGCACCAGTGTCAGCCCGAGCGCCGGATCCTCCTCACACAGCCGCAGGACGGCCGCCGCGTCGAACTCGTAGGCGCGGACCTGGCTGAAGGCCTCGGCTCCGAAGTCCCACTCGTGGGGCGGGAAAAGCCACGACCAGCCCAGCAGGTCGCCCGCGCCGAGCGTGGCGACCGTGACCCGCTGGAGCTCGTTCACCCGCTGATCCAGCGACACCGCCCCGGAGCGGACGACCCAGAAGCGGTCGGCGGTGGTCCCGGCCTCGAAGATCCGGGTGTCCTCGGGGAACGACACCTCCCGTGCGAGCGCCATCAGGCGCTCCCGCTGCGGCGGGGGCAGGGCGGTCAGGAGTTTGATCGCTTTGGTCATGGGACAGGGCTCCTCGCCGGGCAATCGCTACGGGACCTTCGTCCATTGGAGCCGCTGCCGCCGTGCGGGGCACCTCGGCGGTCACGGGCACCGTGTTCCGGGGCATGAAAAAGCCCTGGCCGGACGGGGGAAACCAGCCAGGGCGGTCAAGAGGTGGCCGGGGAGGACGTTCGTCGGCTCCGGCGCCACGTGTGTATGAACGATAAACCATTACTTCGGGCCCGCATCACGGTAAGCGGGGCACGTGACCTGTTTCACTCCGGCGTGCACTTCGGAACGGCCCGGGAGGTTTGTCCGTGCCATGAGGGGTCAGCCGGAGGGGGGTGACCCTTTTCATCGAACAGGGAGCCGAACAATGTGCGAGGAGCGCATCACCTCAGGCGACCGGGGGCGACCCGACGTAGACCCGCCCCGCAGGGAACCGCCCGGCGCTGTCCGGACCGCCCCCCGGCGCCCCTACCGGCCGGCGCAGGTGAGGGAGGCCGTGCAGCGGGCAGTGGGTGAACGCTGTCGCTCCACGCGCACTCCGTGCGACGCCGCCGCCCTGGCGGACGCCCTGCTCGTCGCCTCCGAACTCACCACGAACGCGATCCTGCACGGCGGCGGCGTCACCGACGTCCGGGTCGACGTCGCCGGACCCGGTGTGGAGGTGTCGGTGAGCGATCGCAGTCCGGAACTGCCCGTCGCGCGGGTGGCGGACGGCCCACGGGGACGCCTCGCGCCCGGGGGGCGCGGCTGGCCCATCGTCTGCCTCCTGTCCCGCGACATCCGCGTGCGGGACCTGCCCACGGGCGGCAAATGCATCACCGCCCTGGTCCCCCTCACCTGAGCAGCGACCGAACCTTTTTCGCTGATTTGTGCCGTAAAGCGGAGTTTGCGCCACCGGTCACCGGGCAGATGGAGGATCGTGCTTCGGACCGGAGGCGCGCCAGCGGGAGAGGTGCCACTGCTGTGGCACTCGCACCGGACGTCCCCCCACAGTCGCCGTCCCACGGCAGACCGCCCATGACACCAACTGCTCGGGAGCGAAACCGCATGCTCATCGACTCGTCCACCGACCGCCCCGACACCCCCGCCCCCACGACCGCCACCCCCGACGCGGCCACCTCCACGGCCGCGGGCGGTCGCAGGCGCCACGACGACGCCCCCGAGACCACCGCCCTGTTCAGTCGGCTGACCTCCCTGGACGACGGCCCCGAGCGGGACGCCGTCCGCGACGAGCTCGTCACCGCGTGGCTGCCCATGGCCCACCGCATCGCCGGCCGCTTCCGCGACCGCGGCGAATCCGTCGAGGACCTGCGTCAGGTGGCCGCTCTGGGCCTGGTGAAGGCGGTGGACCGCTTCGACCCGGACCGCGGAGCCTTCGAGAGCTACGCCGTCCCGACCATCACCGGCGAGGTCAAACGGCACTTCCGGGACCGGATGTGGGCCCTGCGCGTGCCCCGCCGGGTACAGGAACTGCGGAACAAGGTACGGATCGCCCGGCGTGACCTCACCCAGACGCCCGGCAGCCCCGAACCCACTCCGGCGGACCTCGCCCGGCACACGGGACTGACCGAGGAGGAGGTCGCAGCCGGACTGGAGGCGCTGGAGAGCTTCAGCACCCTGTCGCTGGACGCGGAGATGTCGCCCGACGACGACGGTTACAGCCTGGCCGACACCCTGGGCGCCTCGGACGCGTCCTACGACGTCGTGGTCGACCGGGAATCCGCGAAGGAGGGCCTGCGCCGCCTGCCGGAACGCGAGCGCACCATCCTGTACATGCGCTTCTTCGAGGACATGACGCAGAGCCGCATAGCCGACCAGCTGGGGATCTCCCAGATGCACGTGTCCCGGCTGATCAGCCGAAGCTGCGCCCGGGTGCGCGCCGACGCCATGGGCGGCCGCATGAGGGGAGCACGGAGCCGATGAGTGAATCCGAGATCCCGCCGGACGACGGCCGCCCCGTGGACGTCTACCTCGACCTCCTGAGCATCCGGATGGACACCGAGGACTACCGTCTGCTGCTGCGCGTGGTGGAGCCGGTGCTCCGGGCGATCGAGGAGCACCGGTTGTCCGGTCTCGACCTCGCTCTGGACGGCGGTGACGAGGAACTGCCCCAGGAGGTCCGCGACGAGGCCGCCCTCGTCATCGCCACGGCCGTCACCGGCCGCATGGACAACGAGGTGGTCGAGCTGGAGGTCGACGAGAGCGGACCGGTCAGGGTGGTCACCGACGCGACGACCGCCGCCGACCCGTCGCGCCTCGACGAGATCGCCGACTACATCAGGCAACGCCACCGGCAGAACGACGAACTACGCGGTATCGCCGAGGCCAGCGGCCTGCCCACCGACTTCTGAGCCCCGGCACCCACCGACTCCAAAACCCGGTGCTCACCGGCTTTTGGCCCCGCGCCCCGCCGCCCGGGACCAGCTGTCCACGGCTCTTCGGGCGTCCCCTCCCCCCGTCGTCCGAGCATGCGGCCTCACCGCGGGCCGTCACCCGTCAGCGGGACGTCCAGCGGACGGGCGAGACCCACCACCGCCTCGTCGAGCCGCTCCAGATGCCGCAGGACGCGGCCGGTGATCCGGCCGTAGCGCGACGCGCCGTCACCGTCGGAACCGCCCAGCAGCGAGGCGAAGCTCGGCCCCGTCTCGATCCCCGCCTTCGTGTCCTCGCCCGCGACCCGGGCCGCGATCGTCGAGATGTTGCGCACGGTGCGCGCCGTCGCACCGCGCAGCCGGGGGTCTGCCGCGATCGAGGGATGGGCCGGCAGCAGCTCGGCCGTCGCCGCCAGCGAGCGCGCATGGTACGCACACGTCTCCAGGAGCGCTACGACGTAGCGCGCGGTGTCGCGTCGGCCCCGCAGCGGAGTGACCGGATGGGTGAGCGGCTTGGTCGCGGCGCGCAGCTCGCCCAGCGCCTTGTCCAGCTCCCGCGCCCGGTCCAGCAGATCGGCGGCCGGCCCGCCGCTGAGCTGGTCGACGGCGGCCTCGGTGACCTCGGTGAGCCGCTCCAGCACGGTGCCCAGCAGCTCGTCCGTCCGCTGGTCCGTACGCACCGGCAGTACCAGGAACGCGGCGAACACCCCGCAGGCTGCGCCCAGCGCGGTCTCGGCCACGCGCAGCACCAGCACCTCCCAGCTGTAGGTGTGCAGCAGCGTGTACAGCAGCCCCACCATCGCGGTCACGAAGAACGACATCAGCGTGTACGAAAGGGGTGCCGTGTACGCCATCGCGAAGATCAGCACCAGTATCAGGGCGAACGCCGGCCAGGTGTGCCCGCCCACCAGCCACGCCAGCGCGATGCCGGCGACGACGCCGAGCAGTGTCCCCAGCAGCCGACGGTAGCCCTTGACCAGGATCTCGCCCGTCGACTCGGTGTTGATGAAGACGAGCCAGCAGGTCAGGACAGCCCAGTGCCAGCCCTGGGAGGACAGCAGCCCACCGCCGACGACGGCGAGCGACGAGCCCACGGCGACCTGGACGGCGGCCCGGGTGGTGGGCCGCCGCAGCCCTTTGTCCTCCTCCGCCGGTTCGTCCTGCTCACCGGCGTCGATCGCGGCGTCCTCGGCGTCCAGCTCCTCCCGGGAGCGGGCCGCCGAGGGGGTGTCGTCGGACTCGTCCTGCGGGCCGTCCAGAGCGATCCGCAGGCCCATCACCGCGCGGGACGCCTCGCCGATGGCCCGGAACACGTCCTGGAGGGCCGGGGGGCAGGCCGGGAGGTTCTCCTCGTCCCGGTAGGCGAGCAGCCGGTTGCGTACGTGGGCGATCGACGTCCCCTCCACCCCGGGCCCGGCGTGCAGCACCTGGGTGCGCAGGGAGAGCAGATCGCGGCGCAGTGCCGCGGTGGCCTCGTCCGGCGCGTCCGTCCGGCCGGCCTCCGGGGCGGGCGCGCCCGGCAGATGCAGGGTCAGCGTGGTGTCCGTGAGTTCCGCGCTGCGGGCGGTCAGCAGCAGCAGGCCGAGCCGCTCCGCGGCGAGCTCGGCGTCCGCGATCCGGCGCTGCACCAGCCGAGCCGACGACGCGTCGGGGGTGCCCCGTTCCAGCCGCGTCTGGATCATCAGGGCCGTCTCGTGCAGCCGTGCGGTGCCCGCGCGGACGTCCGCCAGGGCCTTGTCGACCTCGCCCCCCTCGGCGTCGAGCAGCGCCAGCTGCGCCGTCACGAGCTGCGCCAGCCGGGCCCGGAAGGCCTCGCGCAGACGTGCGAGAAGTCCGGCCGGGACCACGGGAACGACGGCGAACCGCATGACGGCACTGCAGCCGAACGCGACGGCCAGCGCCGCCCAGATCCCCGGCAGTCCGTCGGGGGACGCGCCGATGAACAGGGAGGCGAAGTAGACCTGGAAGCCGATCAGCCCGAGCGCGGTTCCGCGGTCGCCGAACCTGCGGGCGTACACCGCGCAGTAGATGAGGACGACGAAGAAGATGTCCCCGGCGGAGGCCCGCTCGCTCAGCACCGCGGCCAGCGACACGGACACGAGGGCCACGGGCAGACCCAGGGCGAGCGTGACGGCCTGCGCCCCACGCTGCTTCTCCCGGATGGCGAAGGTGGCGACCATCGCGGTCATGGCCCCCGCCACCAGCTGGGTGACACCCGCCCCCGTCAGGGCGAGCACGGCCAGCGTCAGCGCGAGGGAGCCCACCGTCCGCAGCCCGGCCGTCATCCGCAGCATCCCGGGGTCGGACGCCGCGAGGCGGTCCCGCAGCCGCGTCCGTGCCGAGCGCTCCGCCGCCGCCTTCACGCCGCCGCATCCTCCCCGTCGTTCGCGTTGATCAGGATGCAAGCATGACACGTGCCACCACGGACCCACCGGGTGGCTCCCACCGGCCGGAACACCCGGCCCGGCCGGCCCTCCGAAAAGGGCGGAGCCGCCGCGGAGGCCGGGTCACCGCACGGGCAGTCCCGCCTCCTCGACGTGCGCCCGCACCTGCTCCGGAGTCATATAGGCATCCGTGTACTCGAAGTCCCTCAGTTTGGCGGGCCGTCGGGCCTGGAAGCCGGTCCGCACGAAATCGTCTCCGGCGATCGAGTTCAGCAGCCAGTTGGTCATGACCCTCGTCTTGGCGACATTGGTGCGCAGCGCCGACCAGTGGTACCCGCGGGCCGCCACCTGGGCGGGCAGGCCCCGCAGCTCCACACCGAGCGGCCTGGAGACGGCGTCGGTACCGCCGAGGTCCACGACCAGTCCGAGGTCCCTGTGGTGGTAGGGCCGAAGCGGCCGGCCGGTCAGCGTCGCGATGACGTTGTCGGCGACCTGCCTGCCCTGGCGCAGGGCGTGCTGCGCGGTCGGTGGGCACACCGCGCCCTCCACACCCTTGGCGTGGTCGGGCACCGCCGCGGCGTCACCGAGGGCGAACACCCCGTCCGCGCCCGGCAGACACATGTCCGCGGTGACCGCGAGCCGCCCGCGGACGGTCTCGGCGCCGAGCGTGGCGACCAGCGGGCTGGCGACCACGCCGGCCGTCCAGATGAGGGTGCGGGTGGGGATCACCCGGCCGTCGGTGAAGGTGACCTCCTCCGGTCCCGCCTTCGCGACGGAGACGCCGAGCGAGATCTCGATGCCGCGCCGGGTGAGGATCTCCTGCGCGCTGCGCCCGAGTTTCTCGCCCAGTTCGGGCATGAGCTTCGGAGCGATGTCGATCAGGTGCCACTTGATCAGCCCCGGGTCCAACCGCGGGTAGCGCTTGACGGCCGCATGGGTCAGGCGCTGCAGACAGGCGGCGGTCTCGGTGCCCGCGTAGCCGCCGCCGACCACCACGAACTGCAGCCGCGAGGCACGCTCGGCCGGGTCGTCGCTCGCGTCGGCGAGATCGAGCTGGGCGATGACGTGGTCGCGGATGTAGGCGGCCTCGGCCAGCGTCTTCATGCCGAACGCGTGGTCCGTCAGCCCAGGGATGTCGAAGGTACGGGTGACACTGCCGGGGGCCAGCACGATGTAGTCGTAGGACTCGTCGAGGATCCGGCCGGTGATGCTGCGGATGACGCAGACCTTGGCCTTCGGATCCACGCCGATGGCCCCGCCCGGGATGATCCGGGTGCGGTACTTCGCGCTGCGGCGCAGCGACACGGCGACCGACTGCGGGGTCAGCACACCGGAGGCGACCTGGGGGAGCAGCGGCAGGTAGAGCTGGTAGGAAAGCGGCGTCACCAGGGTGATCCCGGCATCGCCGGGGGAGAGTTTCCGCTCCAGTCGGCGGACGCACTCCACTCCGGCGAAGCCTGCGCCCACCACCAGGATCCTGGGTCGTGTCACGGTGTCCATCCCTTTCTGCGGCTCCGCACGGTCCGCCTCGAGCACCCACGGGTCCGCTCGGACGTCGACGACCCTTCACCTGCCCCTGGATCGCCGCCTTGCACCTTCTTGATCGCAGAGTGCCGCGATCGCGGCACATCGCGGTTCACCGGGGCACGCCGTGTCCGGACGCGTACCCGCAACGCGCGCGTGTTCAGCACCACGATGCCCGCACCGGCGCCGGAGCGCACCGGGAGACCCGTGGCGAGCGGCGGGCGGTGGGAGCCGACGGGCGATCAGCGGTGCAGGTGGCAGAGCAGCAGACAGACGTCGTCGTCGCGTTCGGAGTCGCGCAGAAGAGGGTTCAGGAGGCGGTCCGCCGAGCCCTCCAGGTCCGTGTCGAGCTCCGCGGGGCCGAACGAGCCGAGCGCGTCCGCGAGCCGTCCGATGCCCGGATCGATGCCCTCGACCCGCCGCTCGACCAGCCCGTCCGTGTAGAGCGCCAGCGTCGATCCCGGTGCCACCTGCTCGGTGTGGTCGGCGATCTCCTGTTCCAGCGGGATGCCGAGCATCGCCCCCGGCTTGGCGTCCAGGGTGCGGACCCGCCCGTCGGGCAGCCGCAGCACCGGCGGCGGATGCCCCGCGGCGGCCCACGTGAGCGTGGCCTCGTCCGGGTGGAACCGGGCGATGACCGCCGTGGCGTACAGATGCGGCTGGAGCTGGTGCAGGAAGCCGTGCAGCCGGGTCAGCAGCCGGCCGGGGCTGCCGCCGTCGACGGCGTACGCGCGCAGCGCGGTGCGCAACTGGCTCATCATCACCGCCGCGTGCAGCCCGTGCCCGGTCACGTCGCCGACGACCGTGATCAGACTCCCGTCCGGCCGGTGGAAGGCGTCGTACCAGTCGCCGCCGATGTTCATGCCGTGGGTGGCCGGCAGGTACCGGGCGGCCAGGCTCATCCCCGGAGTCGTGGGCAGGTCGGTGAGCAGGGCGAGCTGCAGTGTCTCGGCGATGTCCCGGTTGTGCTCGAAGCGGCGGGCGTTGTCGATGGCGATGCCGGCCCGGCGCGCGAGCTCGAGCAGCATCACCGCGTCGTCCGGGTCCCAGCGCTCACCGGGCGACGACAGGGTGAGCACACCCAGCGGCGCCCGGCGCGTCAGCAGCGGCACGCACAGCAGCGGCCGGCCGGCGTCGAGCTTCGAGGGCGGCTGGTCGTCCACACCGCGCAGTCCGCCGGGCTGGTCGGCGGCGTACTGCGGCCGCCCGGTACGGGCCGCGCGCACCGCCGCGGCCGGGCGGGGCGGAGGCCGGTGCGGACCGTCGTCCTCGTCGAACAGCCATACGTCGACCCTGGCCGCGTACCGGGGCACCAGCAGTTCGGGCAGTCGGCGCAGGATCTCACCGTGGTTCAGAGAGGTGTTCAGCACCGCGCTGGCGTCCGCCAGGAAGGTCAGCCTGCGGCGGGCGTCCTCCGCCTCGTTGCGCGCCCGGCGCTCGGCGGCGAACGCCTCCCGCTGGGCGCGACCCGCCGCGTCCAGTTCGGCGTGCAGGGCCAGGACGCCCTGGTTCGTCTGGTGCAGCTCCTCCCGGTGGAAGGCGACCAGCGCCTCCTGCTCGGCGAGTCGGTCGAGCACCAGAGTGGTGTCCTCGTCGGCGCTCAGCAGCGCCTGGGACAGAACCGCCGGAACGTCGCCGGGCACCGTGTCGCTGTCGCTGTCGCTGTCGCTGTCGCTGTCGCTGCCGCTGTCGCTGTCGCTGTCGCTGTCGCTGTCGCTGTCGCTGTCGGCTCGCGGCCGGTGCACCGGCGAAAAGGGGATCGTCGTCTCCCACGGCGTCTGCCCGGGGACGGACGCGTCCGCCGGGGGCGCCAGGACGGCGTGCAGCGCATCGCCGCCGTCCTTTGCGCGGTGCACGTCGAGGGTGAGCCGCCAGGTGCCGCCCTCGGCGAGGCACTGCCGCAGCCGGACGCCGAGCGCGGCGGCCAGCCGGGCCCGCTCGACGGCCGGTACTCCGTGGCGGGCGGCGAGCCGCGCGAGGGCGGCACGCGCGCGTGCCGCCCCGGTCACGCTGCTGATCTGCCATGTGCTCGTCATGGATGGTCCGGTGGAGTGGAGGTCAGTACGGCCACCGCGGTGTCGTCCCGCACCGGACGGGCGGCGCTGCCCGCGTCGCGGATCGTCACGGCCGCCGTCACGGCCGGGTCGGCCGCCGGCGTACCCGGGTCCGACGGCGGGACCCAGCGGCTGGGCAGGCCGTCGGTGTGAAGGAACAGCACGCTCCCGGCGGACCACTCGAGATCGTCCTCGCGTACGGTGCCGGGCCGGTGGACCCCGACGATGCCGGGCCGTGAGAGCAGGGCCCGCCACCGGTCGCCCTCGCGCAGCCGGGCCCCGACGTTGCCGATCCCGGCGAACCGCAGCCGCCCGCTCCGGGCGTCGAGCTGGGCCACCGCGACGGCCGCGCCCCGGGTTGCGCCCAGCTCCTCATGCAGCAGGCGGAGCGTCTCGGCGGGGCCGAGATGGGGCCGGCCGCGCACCGCCTCCACCGCGGCGGTCGAGGCGCGTGCCGCTTCGAAGCCGTGGCCCAGACCGTCGGCCAGCATCAGGGTGTGCCGGTCCCCGGACCTGACCCACACCCAGGCGTCCCCCGAGTGGTCGGCCCCGGCGTAGGGGACGTTGACCCCACCCGCACGGATCACGGGCACCCCGGGACCGCCGTCACCGCCGGGTGCCGACGAGGAGCCTCTCCCGACGCGGGCCACCGCCACCGTGCCCCGGCCGAGGACGCTGTGCAGGCCGAAGTCGTCCGAGAGCCGCCGACAGGTGCCGAGGCCCGCGCCCAGTGAGCGGGTGGTGCTGAACCCGTCCCGCAGCGCGCCCGCCACATCGGCGATCCCGGGTCCGTGGTCGATCGCGGCGATCTGCACGGCCCGCACCGGGCTGCCCTCGCGCAGCACGGGCGGATCCACGACGTCGACGAGCACCTCACCGTCCCGCGCGTGCTTGAGCAGGTTGGTGGCCAGCTCCGTTGCCACCAGTGACACCGCCGCGGTGCCCCGCTGGTCGAGACCGGCCAGGGCCGCCGCCTCCTCGGCGGCGACCCGGACGTCCCGTACCCGGGTGGAGTCCCGCACCGGCACGTCCCAGACGCGCGGCATCAGGTCTCCTCCCGTGCGCGGGGCGGCCGGTTCACCCAGGAGGTCACCCGCACGACGGTCCCCGACCCCACCGTGCTCTCGACTTCGAAGTCGTGCACCAGGCGCCGTGCGCCGCCCAGCCCCATCCCCAGCCCGTCGCCGGAGGTGAAGCCGTCCCCGAGCGCTCGTTCGAGGTCGGGAATGCCCGGCCCGGAGTCGCTGAACGTCAGTCTCAGCCCGCTGCCGAACCCCGCGGTCACCGGGGAGGCGTCCATCTGCCCGCCCCCGCCGTGCACCAGGGTGTTGCGCGCCAGCTCGCTGGCCGCGGTGACCAGCTTCGTCTGGTCCACCAGGCCGAAGCCGAGCAGGGCGGCGGCCTGCCGCACATGCTGGCGCACCCACACCAGGTCCATGTCCGACCGGATGGGCAGGCAGGCCTCGGTCCCCGAGGCGGTGGGCATCACGCGCGCTCCCGGCGCGCACCGCCGGCACGCGTCGGCACGACGGGCTGCTCGAGCAGTGCCATCGCCGCCTGGGTGTCGAGCGCGGTACGCAGTCCCGGCAGCGTCAGCCCCAGCTCCACCAGGGTGATGGCGACCGCCGGCTGCATCCCGGCCACGACGGTCCGCGCGGCCAGCAGCGAGGACTGCGCCGCGATCTCGGCGAGCACCCGCCCCAGGAAGGAGTCGACGATCTCCACGCCGGAGATGTCGATCACCACCCCCGTGACCCCGCTGGCCGCGATGGTCTGCGACAGATCCTGCTGGAGCTGCTGGGCCGCGGTGTCGAGCAGGTCGCCCTGAAGAGTCACCAGAAGCACGTTGCCGAGTCTCAGTACCGGAACATGTCCCGCGACCGGGCGGGAGAACGCCTCGCTCACCGGCGGCCCGCACTTCCGACTGCCGTATGCACGACGTCGACCCCCAGCTCGTGCAGGCAGTAGCCCAGCGCGTCGGCGAGACTCGCCCGGGTGAGTACGGATCCGAGGTCGAGACCCAGGTGAACCATGGTCTGCGCGATCGCCGGTCGGATGCCGGAGACGACGCACTCCGCGCCCATCAACCGGGCAGCCGCGACCGTCTTCATCAGGTGCTGAGCCACCAGCGAGTCGACCGTCGGCACCCCGGTGATGTCGAGGATCGCGAACCGCGCGTGCTGGTCGACCACCGAGTTGAGCAGGGTCTCCATCACCACCTGGCTGCGGGCACTGTCGAGCGTCCCGATCAGCGGAACCGCGACGATCCCGTCCCACAGCTTGATGACCGGCGTCGCCACCTCCAGCAGCTGCAGGCGCTGCCGGTCCATCAGCGCCTGCCCCTCGCTCAGCGCGGTCTGCATGGACACCACCCGCAGGGTGCCCATGAGCGTGCTCAGCTCGGCCGTGCACGCCCGCAGCTCCTCGGCCGAGACCTGCTCCAGGTCCGCGACGAGCAGACTGTCGACCGGCGGCCACAGTGCGGCCAGTTCGTTCGACACCTGCGTGGCGGACAGTCCGGCACGGGTGCGGGCCGCGCTCATCCGCGCCAACTGCTCACGCACACCGGTGAACCCGGCGGCGTCCGAATCCTCGGCCCGCTGTGCGTCGGCGACCTGGGCCAGGGCGTCGACAACCGCCTTTCCGGCCTCGACCGCTTCATCGCGCGAGAGGGTGAAGACCGTACGGAACAGGGGTTCGTCCGCCCACCGCTGGGCGATCTGCTCACGCCTGCGCCGCAGGAAGTCCCTGACCTCGAGCGTCGGCGTTCCCAGCGGTCCGCCCGCTGCGCGCTCAGGCACCTGTTTCTCCTCGTTGTTGTTGTCCCACCCGGCCCGAGCCGGGCGCCGAAACCGTGTCGCGCCCCGGCCGGACGACTACTCTAACGACGCTCCGGGCCGGTGCGGCAGCCCTTGCCGGAGCCGAGGCCCCGCAGGCGGCGGGCACCACCGGCCGCGCGAGGATTGCGAGGAGGTCCGGCGTGCGGCCTGCCGGACCTCCTCGACCCGGCTCAGGGGCCGGGGCCTTGCGATGTCGGGCGGCGTTACGTCCTGTGCGCGCCGTCGACCCGCTCCAGTGCCTCCTCGGTGCTCTGGGACACCGGAACCGTGATGCTCACGCCGGTCAGGTCGAGAACGCGGCGCACCGCGGGCACAGGGGAGATGATGTGCACGCTTCCCGGCAGCTCCCGGACCTCCTGGTAGATGCGCAGGACGATGTTCATGCCTGACGAGTCCATGAAGGGGACCGCGGACAGGTCCAGCAGGAAGTGCCGGCGTCCGTGATGGAGCTGGTTGGCCAGGTGATGCTGGAACTCGGTCGCGGTGTCGGCGTCCAGATCGCCCTGCACTGTGAACAGGGCGACATCCTCCCGGACCACGGACACCTCCACGGACAACGGGTTCGGGGCCATGGACAACACATACCTCCCAATCGAGCCGACGGCCGGGTCCGGCCGCACGCGCAGCCGCCTACCCCGGGATCTCCGCTCCATGCCGGGATCTTCCGCACCGGTCCGGGAGGCGACGCCTTCACATCACGCCCGGCCCGGCGCGGGTTTTGTGACTTCGTCGGCCGAATGCGCCCGCTCCGGAAGGGTAGTTGGCTGCTGTGGAGGCGGGCGGGGACCGGAGAGCGGGCCCCGCCCGCTCCGGGATCGTCATCACAGTGGAGGCAAGGAGCAGCGTGCCCATGGACAGCATCTGGTCATACGCGCCGGAGCTGGGTCTTGCCCAGGGGCAGGATCCGGACCTCACGGGATACACCGTCGTCGCGAGCGACGGCAGCACCATCGGCCATGTGGACCGGCAGGCCGACCATCACACCATGCGGCACCTGGTCGTCGACACCGGCGTCTGGGTGTTCGGCCGGAGTCTCCTCGTACCCGTCGGCGTCGTCGCCACCGTCGACTCCGGCCAGCGCAGGATCACCGTGTCCTGCACCAGGTCCGAGGTGAAGGCCGCGCCCCGGTTCAGGACCGACAGCGAGACCATGGACCCGGGCTACCTCACGACGGTCGGCGACTACTACCGGGCGCTCACCCGGCCCGGGCCCCCGCCCGAGCGTGCTCCCGGCGCCCCGGCCGGATGACCGTCGCCCGGTGATCTCCGCACCGGACGCCGGCCGGCTCACCTCACGGAGCCCGGCCGGCCCGGCGCGGGAGTCACCGGCCGCCCGGCCGTCACCAGGGCAGGAACACATGGATGTCCTTGCCGCCCGCGGTGCCGACGACGCTGACCTGGTCGCACAGCGTGTGGATCAGATGCCAGCCGATCCCGCCCCCGCCGTGGCTCGGTCTGAAGGGCCGGGGCGTCGGCTCGGTCGTGCTCGTGTCGTGCATCACCACGTGCACCCCGTCGAACGTCCTGCGCAGCCGCAACCCGAACGGTCCCGGCGCGTACTGGACCGCGTTGGCCGCGAGTTCCGTGACCACCAGAAGGATGTCGTCCCAGTGCTCCGGGGCCGTCGGCGGGGAGACGCGGGCCAGTTCGAGGAGGAACTCCTCCGCCACCAGGCGTGCGTCGGTGACGTCGTGCAGCTCCCCGGGGAAGCCGGCGACGCGTTCCGTGATCTCCTCTGCGGCCACTGGCCTGTCCCTGTGCGGCTCGGATGCCATGGTGCCTTCCCTGCCCCGACTTCCACGGGCCAGTCGTTCATGTGTGGTCCGTTCCTTCGTTCTCCTGTGTCTGTGGGTTCCCGGGCAGCCGGGCCCTACGCGCCCGTATCTGCGGGTGAGCGAGGGGTGACGGGCAGGTCGCCCCGGGCGGTCAGCGGAAGACGTTCTCCGAGTCGTCCCAGACCGACGGCTCCTCCGGCACCGGCTCCCGATCCGGACGCGAACGGGAGCGGTACATCGCGTCGATCTCCAGCGCGTACCGCTGCACGATCTCGTCCCGGCGCAGCTTCATCGACGGCGTCAGCAGGCCGTTGGTCACGTCGAACGCCTCCGGCAGCACCCGGAACACCCGGATCGACTCCGGACGGGACACACTGCTGTTCGCCGCGGCGACCGCCCGCGCCACCTCCTCACGCAACGCGTTCTCCTCCCGGGCCTCCCGCGTCGCGGCGTCGCCCGGCAGTGACAGCGCCGCCCGCCAGTGAGCCAGGAAGTCCGGGTCCAGTGTGATCAGCGCCCCCACACAGGGCCGGTCGTCCCCCACCACGACGGCCTGGTGCACGAGCGGGTGCATCCGCAGCCGCTGTTCCAGGGCCGACGGCGCGACACTCTTGCCACTGCTGGTGATGATGATGTCCTTCTTGCGGCCGGTGATCGTCAGATAGCCCTCCGAGTCCACCCGGCCGATGTCCCCCGTGGCCAGCCAGCCGCCGGCCAGCGCGGTCAGGGTGGCGGCCTCGTCGCCCACGTACCCCTGGAACACCGACGGCCCGCGCACCAGGACCTCCCCGTCGTCGGCGACCCGGATCTCGCTGCCCGGCAGCGCCAGCCCGACGGTGCCGGACTTCTCCCGGCCGAGCGGCTGCATCGTCACACCGCCGCCGGTCTCGGTGAGCCCGTAACCGTCGTGGACGTAGATGCCGATGCCCTCGTAGAAGAGGGACAGCTCGCGACTGAGCGTCGAGCCGCCCGAGGTGGCCCTGCGTACCCGGCCGCCCAGTGCGGCCCGCAGCCTGCGGTACACCGTCCGTTCGTACAGGGCGTGCTGGAGCCGCAGGTCGAAGCCGGGCCCCGGGCCCCGGCCCAGCCGCTGCCGCTCCACGGCGGCGGCGAAGTCGCGCGCCGTGTCGGCGGCCCGCTCGAACAGGGCTCCGCGGCCCGCCTGCTGGGAGGCACGCAGGAAGTTCTTGTAGATCTTCTCCAGCAGGGAGGGGACCGCGTACAGATAGGTGGGGCGCAGGGTGCGCAGCGCCGAGGACAGGGCCTCCGAGCCGAGATCGGGCTCGTGCCCCATCAGCAGGCCGCCGCGTACGCACAGGCCCTGGATCATCAGTCCGTACACATGGGAGAACGGCAGGAAGGCGAGGACCACGGCCTGCTCACCCGGCTCCGCCGCCGTGTGGGCCCAGCCCTCCAGCAGGACGTCACACGGGGCGGCCAGGTTGCGGTGGCTCAGCGCGCACCCCCTCGCCTGCCCCGACGTACCGGACGTGTAGGCGACCACGGCCGTGGAGTCCGGCAGCACGATCCGGCGCAGTGAGTCCACCGTGGCCGGAGGTATGTACTCGCCGCGCGCCACCAGCTGCTCCAGCGCCCCCGAGTCCAGCTGCCAGACGTGCCGCAGCCGCGGCAGCGCGGCGCACACGGACCCGACGGTCATCACGCCCTGCTCGTCCTCGACCACCACGGCCACGCAGCCGGAGTCCCTGAGGATCCACTCCACCTGCTCCCGCGACGAGGTCGGATAGATGGGGACGACCTCCGCGCCCACGGTCCACAGCGCGTAGCACAGAACCGTCCATTCGTAACGGGTCCGCGCCATGATCGCCACCCGGTGGCCCGGGGACAGCCCGGAGGCGACCAGTCCTTTGGCCAGGTCGACGACCTGGTCGCGGAACTCCAGAGCGGTGACCTCCTCCCAGGACGCGGAGGCCGGGTCGGCGCGACGGGCGAGCATCGGCAGGTTCGGGCTCTCGGCCGCCGTCTCGAAGAGACTGTCCGCGAGGCCGCCCGTCAGGGGTGGGGCGGCCTGCGGAGCGAGAGCGAGGTCGCGCATGCACTGCTCCTGACATGTACGGGCTGTGACTCGGCCGACGAGCAGAGTCATCGGCGGTGCCTGAATCTAGCCGAGCCCGGGCGTTCCGGGGCCGGATCACCGGAACTGTGGCCGCACTGATGATCACAACGCCCCGGTGGCCCGACCCCGCCCCTACGCTCCGCCCGTGTTCCCCGCCCGTGCCTTCCCTTTCAGCGTTCTGCCCGTACGCGGCCCGTACACACCGTGCCCGGACCGGCCGGTCGCCGTCCGGGCGCGGCCACGGGGCGGAGGGCGGCGGACCGCCGGGCCTCACAGGTCGTGCGGCACCAGCCACACCGTCGCGAGGGGCGGAAGGGTGAGGCCGACACTGCCGTCCTCGGGCTTGACCGGGGCCGGGTTGGTGACGTCGCCGCCGCCGTACCGGGCGGCGTCCGTGTTGAGGACCTCCCGCCAGGCGATCACGTCGTCGGGCACACCGAGCCGGTAGTCGTGCCGGACGACGGGGGAGAAGTTCGAGACCGAGAGCAGCGGGGTGCCGTCCCGGCCGTACCGCAGGAACGCGACCACGTTGTCCTCGGCCGCGTCCACCGCCACCCAGCGGAACCCGTCCGGATCGGTGTCCCGCTGCCACAGCGCGTCCGTCTCCCGGTAGCGGGCGTTGAGATCGCGCACCAGGTCCCGCACACCGCGGTGGTCGCCCGCGGAGTGGTAGGAGTCGTCCAGCAGCCACCACTCCGGGCCCTGCTCCTGGGACCACTCCGCGCCCTGCGCGAACTCCTGCCCCATGAACAGCAACTGCTTGCCGGGGTGGGCCCACATGAAGCCGAGATAGGCCCGGGTGTTCGCCCGCCGCTGCCACCAGTCGCCGGGCATCTTCGAGACCAGTGACCGCTTGCCGTGCACGACCTCGTCGTGCGAGATCGGCAGCACGTAGTTCTCGCTGTACGCGTACACCATCGAGAACGTCATCCCGTGGTGGTGGTACCTGCGGTGCACCGGCTCGTGGCTCATGTACTCCAGCGAGTCGTGCATCCAGCCCATGTTCCACTTCAGCCCGAAGCCGAGGCCGCCGGTGTCGGTGGGCCGGGTCACCCCGCCCCACGCGGTCGACTCCTCCGCGATCGTCACCACACCCGGGCACCGCCGGTAGACGGTCGCGTTCATCTCCTGGAGGAACGCCATCGCCGCCAGGTCCTCCCGGCCACCGTGCACGTTGGGCTCCCACTGGCCGGAGTCCCGCGAATAGTCCAGGTAGAGCATCGAGGCCACGGCGTCCACGCGCAGCCCGTCGATGTGGAACTCCTCGCACCAGTACACGGCGTTGGCGACCAGGAAGTTGCGCACCTCGGTCCGGGCGAAGTCGAATGTGTACGTTCCCCAGTCCGGGTGCTCCGCCCGCCGGGAGTCCCCCGGCTCGTACAGTGGATCCCCGTCGAACCGGGCCAGCGCCCAGTCGTCCTTCGGGAAGTGCGCCGGCACCCAGTCCATGATCACGCCGATGCCGGCCCGGTGCAGGGCGTCGACCAGGTACCGGAAGTCGTCCGGGGTGCCGAGACGGGCCGTGGGCGCGTAGAAACCGGTGACCTGGTACCCCCAGGACGGGCCGTAGGGGTGCTCGGCGACCGGCATCAGCTCGACATGGGTGAAGCCGAGGTCCTGGACATAGGCCGGCAGCACCTCGGCGAGCTCGCGGTACGACAGGCCCGGCCGCCAGGAGGGCAGATGGACCTCGTACACCGAGAGCGGCGCCTCGTGCAGGGGCACGTGGGCGCGGCGCTTCATCCATGCGGCGTCGCCCCACGTGTAGTGCGAGGCCGTCACGACCGACGCGGTGTTCGGCGGTTCCTCCGCGAGGCGCGCCATCGGGTCGGCCTTGAGCATCCGACGGCCGTACCGGGAATGCACCTCGAACTTGTAGCGGGCGCCCTCTCCGATTCCCGGCAGGAACAGTTCCCACACGCCGGACGAGCCGAGCGAACGCATCGGGAACGCCGTGCCGTCCCAGCAGGTGAAGTCGCCGGCGACCCGGACGCCCCGCGCGTTCGGTGCCCACACGGTGAACCGGGTGCCCCGCACGCCCTGGTGGGTCATGGGGTGGGCGCCGAGCGCCGTCCACAGTTCCTCGTGGCGTCCCTCGCCGATCAGGTGCAGATCGAGTTCGCCGAGCGAGGGCGGCATCCGGTACGGATCGTGCACCTCGACGGCGTCCTCGTCCCCGTAGGCCACCGCCAGCGTGTACGCGGGGACCGCGTCCAGCGGCAGCACTCCGGAGAAGAGGCCGTCTCCCTCCGAGGCGAGCGGGGTGCGCCGGCCGCCGGTGACCACACTCACCGTGCGCGCGAACGGCCGCAGCGCCCGGAAGGCGATGCCGCCCGGCACCGGGTGCGCGCCGAGCAGCGCGTGCGGATCGTGGTGGGCGCCCGCCAGCAGGCGTCCCCGGTCCTCGGGTTCGAGGGCAGGGGCGGTCCTGGGCGTCTTCGGGGCGGACGGGACGGACCCGGCCGACTCGGGCAGCGGGGTGTCATGCAGGGCCACGGCTTCAGTCTCCTCTCACGGCGAGGCGCTCGATCGCCGCCATGGGTACGGGCAGCCAGTCGGGTCGGTGCCGGGCCTCGTACAGCACCTCGTACACGGCCCGGTCCGTCTCATAGGCGCGGAGCAGGCCGTGCTTCTTGCGCGGGTCCCAGCCGGCGCGGGCCGCGTAGCCCGCGCAGTAGGCCTCGCGACAGCGGCGCGCCCACTCCGGGCGCCAGGGACGGCGCTGGCGGGCGGCGTAATCGAACGAGCGCAGCATCCCGGCGATGTCCCGCAGGGGGGAGTGGGCGCTGCGCCGTTCGGAGAGCGGCCGGGACGGCTCGCCCTCGAAGTCGATGACGAACCAGTCCCGTCCGGCCCGCAGTACCTGCCCCAGGTGCAGGTCGCCGTGGATGCGCTGGGCGGGCGGCCCGGGATCACAGGTCGCGAGCGCGGCGAACGCCGCCTTCAGACCGGGCACGTACGGCTGGAGCACGCGTACGGAGTGCGCGGCGGACGTCAGACGCTCGGTCATCCCCTCCGACGTCAGCCCGCCCCGCCCGGGCCTGCCGACGGGGAACGCCGAGGCGAGCGCCAGGTGCACATCCGCCGTGGCCCGGCCGAGGGCGTGCGACTGCGCGGTGAAGTCGTCACCGGCGGCCAGCGCCTCCAGGGCCAGCGTCCAGCCGTCGGAGGCATCGCGCAGGAACGGCTGGAGTACACCGAGCGTCGCCTTGAACGGATGCGTGGTGCGCAGCCAGGCCACGGGAGCGGGCACCCGGTGACAGCCCTGCCGGGCCAGCGCGCCCGGCACCTCCAGATCCGGGTTGACACCGGGCTGGATCCGCCGGAAGAGCTTCAGGATGAACTCGTCGCCGTACACCAGGGAGGAGTTGGACTGTTCGGCGTCCAGCAGCCGCGGCACCAGTCCGGCCGGCACCCGCTGGGCCGCGTCGCCCTCGAACCGCAGCGGGCCCACCGCTCGGGGGTGCCGCAGCCGTTCCAGCAGCAACTGCGCCGACCGCGGGTCATGCAGCGCGTCGTAGACCGTACGCCCGGCCAGCGGCCCGTCCTGCACCCTGCCGATGACCGCCCGGCCCAGGCGCGGCGCCGGGTGCTCCCGTACGCCGAGGAGGAGCTGGTAGCAGTCACCGGCCCAGGGCGTGTTCCCGGGCGAGGGCACGCCGCCGTGGCCGGCGTGGACCAGCAGATGGAGACAACCCGGGAACAGCTCGGTCATCGACAGCACGTGGAGGTCGGTGACGGGTCGGTCCTTGCCGGCGAACCAGCGCTGCTCCGGCAACCACTCGCGCAGCAGCCCGGCGAACGACCGCGTGGGTTCGGCGGTCGCGCTTCGCGGGCACAGGAATGCGGTCTTCGTCATGTGGACGCCTCCTCTCGTCGGCGCACGGTCACAGTCGGCGGCCGGTGCGGGATGCGGTTCGGGCGAGCCGGAACCAGTAGAAGCCGTGGCCCCCGAGGGTCAGCAGATACGGCAGTTCGCCGATGGCGGGAAAGCGCACCCCGCCGAACAGCTCGACCGGATGGCGTCCCTCGAACTCACGCAGGTCGAGTTCGGTGGGCTGGGCGAAGCGGGAGAAGTTGTTGACGCAGAGCACCAGGTCGTCCTCGTACTCCCGGAGGAAGGCCAGGACGGCGGGGTTGGAGGAGGGGAGCTCGGTGTAGGTGCCGAGGCCGAAGG
>NZ_JAPJDM010000069.1:0-5240 GCF_026242095.1 Streptomyces sp. NEAU-W12 | reverse complement strand
ACGGGGTTGTTCGTGGTTTCAGAACCAACACAGTGGACGCGAGCAACTGAGGACAAGCCCTCGGCCTATTAGTACCGGTCAACTCCACACGTTACCGTGCTTCCATATCCGGCCTATCAACCCAGTCGTCTACTGGGAGCCTTACCCTCTCATGGAGGTGGGAGTCCTCATCTCGAAGCAGGCTTCCCGCTTAGATGCTTTCAGCGGTTATCCCTCCCGAACGTAGCCAACCAGCCATGCCCTTGGCAGGACAACTGGCACACCAGAGGTTCGTCCGTCCCGGTCCTCTCGTACTAGGGACAGCCCTTCTCAAGACTCCTACGCGCACAGCGGATAGGGACCGAACTGTCTCACGACGTTCTAAACCCAGCTCGCGTACCGCTTTAATGGGCGAACAGCCCAACCCTTGGGACCGACTCCAGCCCCAGGATGCGACGAGCCGACATCGAGGTGCCAAACCATCCCGTCGATATGGACTCTTGGGGAAGATCAGCCTGTTATCCCCGGGGTACCTTTTATCCGTTGAGCGACGGCGCTTCCACAAGCCACCGCCGGATCACTAGTCCCGACTTTCGTCCCTGCTCGACCCGTCGGTCTCACAGTCAAGCTCCCTTGTGCACTTACACTCAACACCTGATTACCAACCAGGCTGAGGGAACCTTTGGGCGCCTCCGTTACTCTTTAGGAGGCAACCGCCCCAGTTAAACTACCCATCAGACACTGTCCCTGATCCGGATCACGGACCCAGGTTAGACATCCAGCACGACCAGACTGGTATTTCAACGACGACTCCACCACCACTGGCGTGGCAGCTTCACAGTCTCCCAGCTATCCTACACAAGCCGAACCGAACACCAATATCAAACTGTAGTAAAGGTCCCGGGGTCTTTCCGTCCTGCTGCGCGAAACGAGCATCTTTACTCGTAGTGCAATTTCACCGGGCCTATGGTTGAGACAGTCGAGAAGTCGTTACGCCATTCGTGCAGGTCGGAACTTACCCGACAAGGAATTTCGCTACCTTAGGATGGTTATAGTTACCACCGCCGTTTACTGGCGCTTAAGTTCTCAGCTTCGCCACCCCGAAGAGTGACTAACCGGTCCCCTTAACGTTCCAGCACCGGGCAGGCGTCAGTCCGTATACATCGCCTTACGGCTTCGCACGGACCTGTGTTTTTAGTAAACAGTCGCTTCTCGCTGGTCTCTGCGGCCACACCCAGCTCAGAGGGAAAACCCCATCACCGGACATGGCCCCCCTTCTCCCGAAGTTACGGGGGCATTTTGCCGAGTTCCTTAACCATAGTTCACCCGAACGCCTCGGTATTCTCTACCTGACCACCTGAGTCGGTTTAGGGTACGGGCCGCCATGAAACTCGCTAGAGGCTTTTCTCGACAGCATAGGATCATCCACTTCACCACAATCGGCTCGGCATCAGGTCTCACCCACATGCCATCCGGATTTACCTGGATGACGGGCTACACCCTTACCCCGGGACAACCACCGCCCGGGCTGGACTACCTTCCTGCGTCACCCCATCACTCACCTACTAACCGCTTGGGCCGGCGGCTCCACCACTTTCCATTCCCCGAAGGGTCCGGAACGGCTTCACGGCCTTAGCATCACGATGCTCGATGTTTGACGCTTCACAGCGGGTACCGGAATATCAACCGGTTATCCATCGACTACGCCTGTCGGCCTCGCCTTAGGTCCCGACTTACCCTGGGCAGATCAGCTTGACCCAGGAACCCTTAGTCAATCGGCGCACACGTTTCTCACGTGTGTATCGCTACTCATGCCTGCATTCTCACTCGTGAACCGTCCACAACTCGCTTCCGCGGCTGCTTCACCCGGCACACGACGCTCCCCTACCCATCCATACGGGCGTTGGCCCTACATGTATGAATGACACGACTTCGGCGGTACGCTTGAGCCCCGCTACATTGTCGGCGCGGAATCACTAGACCAGTGAGCTATTACGCACTCTTTCAAGGGTGGCTGCTTCTAAGCCAACCTCCTGGTTGTCTGTGCGACTCCACATCCTTTCCCACTTAGCGTACGCTTGGGGGCCTTAGTCGATGCTCTGGGCTGTTTCCCTCTCGACCATGGAGCTTATCCCCCACAGTCTCACTGCCGCGCTCTCACTTACCGGCATTCGGAGTTTGGCTAAGGTCAGTAACCCGGTAGGGCCCATCGCCTATCCAGTGCTCTACCTCCGGCAAGAAACACACGACGCTGCACCTAAATGCATTTCGGGGAGAACCAGCTATCACGGAGTTTGATTGGCCTTTCACCCCTAACCACAGGTCATCCCCCAGGTTTTCAACCCTGGTGGGTTCGGTCCTCCACGAAGTCTTACCTCCGCTTCAACCTGCCCATGGCTAGATCACTCCGCTTCGGGTCTTGAGCATGCTACTGAAATCGCCCTGTTCGGACTCGCTTTCGCTACGGCTTCCCCACTCGGGTTAACCTCGCAACACACCGCAAACTCGCAGGCTCATTCTTCAAAAGGCACGCAGTCACGACGCAAGGACAAGTCCTTGCGCGACGCTCCCACGGCTTGTAGGCACACGGTTTCAGGTACTATTTCACTCCGCTCCCGCGGTACTTTTCACCATTCCCTCACGGTACTATCCGCTATCGGTCACCAGGGAATATTTAGGCTTAGCGGGTGGTCCCGCCAGATTCACACGGGATTTCTCGGGCCCCGTGCTACTTGGGTGTCTCTCAAACGAGCCGCTGATGTTTCGACTACGGGGGTCTTACCCTCTACGCCGGACCTTTCGCATGTCCTTCGCCTACATCAACGGTTTCTGACTCGTCCCACGGCCGGCAGACCGTGGAAGAGAGATCCCACAACCCCGTATGCGCAACCCCTGCCGGGTCTCACACGCATACGGTTTGGCCTCATCCGGTTTCGCTCGCCACTACTCCCGGAATCACGGTTGTTTTCTCTTCCTGCGGGTACTGAGATGTTTCACTTCCCCGCGTTCCCTCCACATACCCTATGTGTTCAGGTATGGGTGACAGCCCATGACGACTGCCGGGTTTCCCCATTCGGACACCCCCGGATCAAAGCCTGGTTGACGACTCCCCGGGGCCTATCGTGGCCTCCCACGTCCTTCATCGGTTCCTGGTGCCAAGGCATCCACCGTGCGCCCTTAAAAACTTGGCCACAGATGCTCGCGTCCACTGTGCAGTTCTCAAACAACGACCAACCACCCATCACCCCCGGCAACAACCGGAGTTCACTGGGGCCGGCATCGTGAAGACAGACCGTCACGGCCGTGCCCTCAGACACCCAACAGCGTGCCCGGCCGCTCTCCACCCGAAGATCATGCTTTCCACGTCCCCGAAGGGGACAGTACTCGCACGCCTCCGGCGCGGAAAACCGGCCGAATAATCAACGTTCCACCCATGAGCAACCAGCACCGGACATGCGCCGGTGTACTGGCCCCTGACCGGCCGAAGGCCGGTAAGAAGTGCTCCTTAGAAAGGAGGTGATCCAGCCGCACCTTCCGGTACGGCTACCTTGTTACGACTTCGTCCCAATCGCCAGTCCCACCTTCGACAGCTCCCTCCCCGCAAGGGGGTTGGGCCACCGGCTTCGGGTGTTACCGACTTTCGTGACGTGACGGGCGGTGTGTACAAGGCCCGGGAACGTATTCACCGCAGCAGTGCTGATCTGCGATTACTAGCAACTCCGACTTCATGGGGTCGAGTTGCAGACCCCAATCCGAACTGAGACCGGCTTTTTGAGATTCGCTCCACCTCACGGTATCGCAGCTCATTGTACCGGCCATTGTAGCACGTGTGCAGCCCAAGACATAAGGGGCATGATGACTTGACGTCGTCCCCACCTTCCTCCGAGTTGACCCCGGCGGTCTCCCGTGAGTCCCCAACACCCCCGAAGGGGCTTGCTGGCAACACGGGACAAGGGTTGCGCTCGTTGCGGGACTTAACCCAACATCTCACGACACGAGCTGACGACAGCCATGCACCACCTGTACACCGACCACAAGGGGGCGCCTGTCTCCAGACGTTTCCGGTGTATGTCAAGCCTTGGTAAGGTTCTTCGCGTTGCGTCGAATTAAGCCACATGCTCCGCTGCTTGTGCGGGCCCCCGTCAATTCCTTTGAGTTTTAGCCTTGCGGCCGTACTCCCCAGGCGGGGAACTTAATGCGTTAGCTGCGGCACCGACGACGTGGAATGTCGCCAACACCTAGTTCCCACCGTTTACGGCGTGGACTACCAGGGTATCTAATCCTGTTCGCTCCCCACGCTTTCGCTCCTCAGCGTCAGTAATGGCCCAGAGATCCGCCTTCGCCACCGGTGTTCCTCCTGATATCTGCGCATTTCACCGCTACACCAGGAATTCCGATCTCCCCTACCACACTCTAGCCTGCCCGTATCGACTGCAGACCCGGGGTTAAGCCCCGGGCTTTCACAATCGACGCGACAAGCCGCCTACGAGCTCTTTACGCCCAATAATTCCGGACAACGCTCGCGCCCTACGTATTACCGCGGCTGCTGGCACGTAGTTAGCCGGCGCTTCTTCTGCAGGTACCGTCACTTTCGCTTCTTCCCTGCTGAAAGAGGTTTACAACCCGAAGGCCGTCATCCCTCACGCGGCGTCGCTGCATCAGGCTTTCGCCCATTGTGCAATATTCCCCACTGCTGCCTCCCGTAGGAGTCTGGGCCGTGTCTCAGTCCCAGTGTGGCCGGTCGCCCTCTCAGGCCGGCTACCCGTCGTCGCCTTGGTGAGCCATTACCTCACCAACAAGCTGATAGGCCGCGGGCTCATCCCTCACCGCCGGAGCTTTTAACCTCCACCCATGCGAGTGGAAGTGTTATCCGGTATTAGACCCCGTTTCCAGGGCTTGTCCCAGAGTGAAGGGCAGATTGCCCACGTGTTACTCACCCGTTCGCCACTAATCCCCACCGAAGTGGTTCATCGTTCGACTTGCATGTGTTAAGCACGCCGCCAGCGTTCGTCCTGAGCCAGGATCAAACTCTCCGTGAATGTTTTCCCGTGATCGGGAACGACACGCACGAGAGCGGAACGGTCGGGCGGAATGAGCCCGGCCGTTCACAGCGTCCTCGCTGTGTTTGTTTCAAAGGAACCTCGTCCCGGCCGAACGGCCGGAGACGGGGTATCAACATATCTGGCGTTGATTTTTGGCACGCTGTTGAGTTCTCAAGGAACGGACGCTTCCTTTGTACTCACCCTCTCGGGCTTTCCTCC
>NZ_JAPJDM010000068.1:0-5626 GCF_026242095.1 Streptomyces sp. NEAU-W12 | reverse complement strand
CGACAAGCTCCGCTCCTACGGGGCGGCCCACCGGGTGGTGATGCCGTCGGTCGAACATTGTGCCCACAAGGGATTGAACAACCGGGCCGAGAACAGTCATCAGCCGACGAGGCAGCGCGAACGCGCGATGAAGGACTTCCGCAGCATGGGCGGGGCGCAGCGGTTCCTGTCCGCGTTCAGTGGCATCTCACCCCACTTCCGGCCCCGTCGGCACCTGATCACCGCCTCCGACTACCGCGCCGAGATGACCATCCTCTTCGCCATCTGGGACGAGACCACCGGCGCCGCCGGCCGGCCCGCCAAGACCTGAGCACCGACCCGGAACCCGGCCCCTACCACGCCCCGACGCGCCGCCAGAGACCCACGCACCCAATAATGTGACAGCGCCCGGGGACCTGCTCAGGGCCGCGCCGTCGGGCGGATCAAGAATCGCTCCAGGCGCGCAGTTGACGGCCAATCAGGCCGACGCCCGTCGCGCCGGAGGCAGCGTCCCGCACCAGGGCGACTGCCTCCTTCGGCGGGTAGTCGAGCTGGCACCCGTTCAGGGCCAGGTAAGCCTCCGTGGAGTGCCAGGCGAAGGCCTCGTTGGAGTGCTCCAGACACGGCAGCTTGGCCAGAGTCTGAAGGAGCGCGGCCGCCTTCAGATACACCGACCCGTAAATGTCGCGTTCCATCGCCCGGGCGTTGACCCGGGCGACCGTCGCGTAGAGCGGGCCGTAGTCGTCCACCTGGGGATCACCGGGCAGCAACTCGGCCGCGTGCAGAAGGAAGCCCACATCAAGAGGGTGGAACGGATCATTCTGGCTCACGCGGCGTGTCCCCGCTCCTGCTGCTCCTCAAGCTCCCGCCTCGCCTGCAGCTCCGCCGAGCGCTGCTCCGCGGCGGGATCGGCCGCGCCGGCCTCCTCTGCGAACGCGTTGCCGCTGCGGGCCATCGAGGTCCTGAACGCGTCGAGAAAGCGCTCTTCCACGGCGGTGGCCCGGGCGTAGGCGGCCGAGAGGATGTACTCCTGCAGGCTGACGCCTTCCTGTTTTGCGGCGGCCTCGATCGCGGCCCGCTGGGCCGGATCCGGGAAACGGAGATTCATGGCTTTGGGATGAGACATGGTACCGATGGTACCGTCGATACCATGGTTCCGGCCATAGCCGGCCCAGGACTGATGGGCTCGCATGGTCTCCCTCGATCCCCCTTACCCGCCTTCGTGAACGTGCGCGTCGGTGACCTGTCGAAGTGACTGAGGATCGGTCGCAGGACTCGAACCCTGCGAAGTGGGACCGACCACCCCCGGCCACGGAATCGGGACCGGGAACTACGCTGGCACCCCTTCCGCCCGTCCAAGGAGTAGCGTGCCACCGTCCTTCGTTCATCGGATCACCAAATACGACCCCGCAGACCGCGACGAGCACGGCCACTGCACCGGCGCTAAGGACACGGTCAGCGATCACGGGCCTGTCGAAGCGGCTTACCTAAGGATTGTCCCGTAAGTGATCTTGATTGCGATATCTCGGGTTGCGGCTGGCGTGATCACCGGAGCCCTGCTGGTGTCCGTTCATCGGGGTGAGCCCGCGCGCCTTCGGTAACCGGCTCACGCCGACATGAGTGGTCAACTGGTGAAGGATTCGGGGCCGAAGCGGCCCCACACCAGGAAGAGGACCAGGGCGAGGTAAAGCAGATCGCCCGCAATCGTCACTCTCTCGCCACGGCGGAGGCGCATGGTCAGCGCGCCGGCGAACAGCAGCACCAGTCCGGTGGCGGCCAGCGGCACCAGAACCGGCGCGATGTCGAGCGCGGCGGGCAGTATCAGGCCCCCCGCGGCCAGGAGCTCGACGGCGCCGATGACCTTGAGGGCACCGGGGCTGAAGTCCAGGACCCATCGGGTGGCGGTGCCGCCCATGGCGGCCAGCTTCTCCCTGGGCACGAACATCTTGGAGCTGCTGGTCAGGCAGACGGCGGCCATCAGTCCGGCGACGATCCAGAGTGCGAGGTTCATCATCAGCTCCTTGATCGAGGATTGCCTGCTCCCCTGGGACGAGACAGCGCCCCCGCCTGTGACATCTCCGAACATCCGAGTCGGGAAGACGTGGATCACACGCGTCCGTGTCACAGGGCGTCGGGCTGTCTCGTCCCAGGGGTGTAGACACCGACGAGCACGGAGGAGAACTCAATGGACGCGCGACTGAACTACTTCGCCAGCCCGACCGCCGCCAAGGCCCTCAAGCACCTCATGTCGGCGGGTAAGATGCTCAAGGAGTCGCCGCTGCCGGCCGCGACACAGGAACTCGTGGCCCTGCGCGTGAGCCAGATCAACGGCTGCGCCGTCTGCATCGACATGCACACCAAGGAGGCCGCCGCGGCCGGCGAGACCTCGGTGCGGCTGAACCTGGTGGCGGCGTGGCGGGAGGCCACGGTTTTCACCGAGGCCGAGCGTGCCGCGCTGGAGCTGGCGGAGCAGGGGACCCGGATCGCGGACGCAGTCGGCGGGGTCAGCGACAAGGTCTGGGCACGTGCCGCGAAGCACTACGACGAGGAGCAGCTCACCGCCCTGGTAGTCCTGGTCTCCTTCATGAACACGGCGAACCGGCTGAACATCATCGCCCAACAGCCGGCCGGTGACTACGAGGTCGGGCAGTTCCACTGAATGGCCATTGATGACCCGCCTGGGGCCACTGTCGCAGGCCGCCGTCACGGGGGCGTTGCACAGCCCGCCGACGGACCGCAAGATCACCAGAACGTGCCCGCGCCGGGAAATACGGCCGGATGGGAAGACCCCAAGGAGGATGCGGCGTGAACAAGGTCGAGGAGTTCGAGGAGTTGCGGCCTCTGCTGTTCTCGATCGCCTACCGGATTTTGAGCAGCGTGAGCGAGGCCGAGGACGCGGTGCAGGAGACGTGGCTGCGCTTCGACGGCTCAACGACCGTTCCCACGTCGGTCAAGGCGTTTCTGTCCGCCACGGTGACGCGGATCTCGATCGACGTGCTGCGCTCCGCGCGGGTGCGGCGGGAGGAGTACGTGGGTCCGTGGTTCCCCGAGCCGCTGCTGAGCGATCCGTATCAGGATCCGGCTCGCTCGGCGGAGCTGGCCGACTCGGTGTCGATGGCGGCGCTGCTGCTTCTGGAGCGGCTCAGCCCGCTGGAGCGGTCGGTGTTCGTGCTGCGGGAGGTGTTCGGCTTCGGTTTCGACGACATCGCCTCGGCGGTGGAGCGTTCAGAGACGGCGTGCCGGCAGCTCCTGGTACGGGCACGGCGTCACATGGAGGCCGGGCGGCCGCGGTTCGAAGCGGACCGTCAGGAGCGGCAGGAGCTGGCGACGCGGTTCTTCGATGCCCTCCGCGAAGGCGATGTCGCCAGCCTGCGGGATTTACTGGCCGCCGACGTGCAGATGGTCGGGGACGGCGGCGGCAAGGCCCCGCAGCTGGCCAGGGCCGTCGTTGGCGCCGAGAACGTGGCCCGGCTGCTGGCCTCCGTTTTCCCGCTGCTGGCCCGGATCGACGTGACGTTCGATCCGCACGAGGTCAACGGCCAGCCCGGTGCCATCTTCCGCGACCGGGACGGCAAGGTCTTCCATGCCCTGACCCTCGACGTGCTCGACGGGCAGATCCAGACCATCCGCTCAGTGATCAACCCCGACAAGCTCGGCCACCTCGGACCGGTTGCCGACGCCTGGGCCATCGACGGCGAGGTGAAACAGACCCGCCGACAGATGAAGTGACCCCTGGACCGGTGTGGGCCGCTCGTTCGCCTATCCGGCGATGTTGAGGTTGTGCAGGCGGGCGATGCCGCGCATCGCGTGGTGCACGCCGTCGCCGCGGAGGCGGCAGTCACGCAAGATCTTCCAGGTCTTCATGCGGGCGAAGACGTGCTCGACGCGGGCACGGACCTGCTTGTGGCTCTTGTTGTGCGCCTGCTTCCAGCCGGGGAATTCTTCGTCCGCGCTGCTGCGGCGGTGAGGAATGACCAATCCCGTTCCCCGGTAGCCGCCGTCGGCGATTGTTACGGCCTTCCCGACGGCGTCCTTCGCGCCGGACTCGGCCCAGGCCCTGCAGTCGTTGCGGTTGCCGGCAGTGGCCGACCGATCACGACCACCATCCGGGTGTCGGCGTCGACGACCACCTGATGGTTCGTCGAGTACCGATAGTTCTTTGACTGCTCGGCCACGCTTTGATCGCGGGTCGGCACCAGAGTGCCATCCGCGATCAGCACGGCGTCCTTGCGGAATCGGCGCCTCAGCGGGAGAGCGAGCTTCGGTCCGAGGTGGTCGATGACCCGGTTCGCCGCCGACTTCGACACCCCAAACAATGGCGCCAGCTGCCTCAGTGTCAGATTGGTGCGCCAGTAAGCGGCCACCAGCAGCACCCGGTCCTGAAGCGGGAGCTTCCAGGGCCGGCCGCGGCCCGGCGCGTCGGCACCCTCTCGGCGCAGCTGAGTCACCAACTTGCCGAAGGTGCGCGGGCTCAGCCCGGAGTACGGGTCTATCCAAGACGGCTCCGACGCCGTGATCACACCAGCCACAGTCCAAGACCATCACATATCAAGATCACTTTGAACCGTTCCGGGTTCGGTAGAGACTTCAGGTTGTGGTTGTGACCTGGGGTTGCGTGGTAGTAGTTGGTCTCGTATTCGACGGGTGGGGTGTGCCCGATTTCACCGTGGAGTCGGCGGTGGCAGTACCAGTCGATCCACTCGGCGGTGGCGAGTTCGACCTGGGAGAGGGTTCGCCAGGGCCGTCCGGGCTTGATCAGCTCGGTCTTGAACAAGCCGATCGTGGACTCCATGAGGCGTTGTCGTAGGCGTCGCCGACCGAGCCGATCGAGGCCGCGATGCCGGCGGCGTCCAGGTGCTCGGCGAGCCGGAAACTCGTGTATTGGGCGAGTTCAATTGGTCGTTGCAACACCGGGCTGTTGCAGTGAGCGTAGCTGCTCTTCGAAGACCTCGGCCGGCGTCTGCCAACCGAGGATCTTGCGGGGCCGGTTGTTGATCGCCATGGCGACGGCTTCGAGGTCCGTGGACGACCACCGGGAGAGATCGGTGCCCTTCGGGAAGTACTGACGCAGCAGCCCGTTCGTGTTCTCGTTCGTCGGTCGTTGCCAGGGCGAGTGCGGATCGGCGAAGAACACCTTCGTCCCGGTGTCGAGAGCGAACTGGGCGTGGCCGGAGAGTTCCTTCCCACGGTCCCAGGTGAGGGTCTTGCGTAGCTGCTCGGGCAGCTGCGTCATCGACGTCGTGAGCGCCGCGTTCATCGCGATCGCGCCGTAGCCCCCGAGTGAGGTGCCGTTCTTCACGGGCGGAATCTCGCCCCAGCCCTCGAGCCGAGGCAGGTGCACCAGGAGCGTGGAGCGGCTGCTGCGCTCGACGAGCGTGCCGATCGCGGATCGGTGTCGGCGTACAAGTGAACGTGGCTCTGACAAGATTTTCGTAGATGGAGATCATCTCGGTGGCACGGTCGACTGGTCCGCGTAGCGTCGGCGGAGGTGGGCGATCAGGATGACGCGGTGGCGGAGGGGTGGGACGCCTGCGCGGCCGGCCATCAGGCGCTTTTGGAGTTTGACGTCGGTGATGCGGCCTTCGCTGATCCCGGAGTTGTAGGGGGTGGTGATGCCCTGGGCGACGGCCTGTCGGTCTTCACGCAG
>NZ_JAPJDM010000067.1:0-5812 GCF_026242095.1 Streptomyces sp. NEAU-W12 | reverse complement strand
ATCCCCACCACAAAATTCTCAAAAGCACCCCGAGACACCACCACACCCTTCGGCCGCCCCGTCGAACCCGACGTGTACAACACATACGCCGCAGCACCGGAGGAAACCGAGCGCCGCAGAGTCGCACCGGACCAGCCGGCCACCTCTTCGACGACCTCCGGCGCATCCAGCACCACACGCCGCGACCCCTCCGGCAAACGCGCCACCAGCGCGTTCACGGTCACCGTCACCAACGGGTCGGCGTCTCCCACCACATACGCCAACCGCTCCTCCGGGAACTCCGGATCCAACGGCACATACACACCCCCGACCTTCCACACCGCCAACAACGTCACCACCAGATCCACCGAACGCGGCAACACCACCCCCACCACAGAACCCACACCCACACCACGATCCACCAGCACACCCGCGACGCCTTCCACGCGCGCGTTCAACTCCCCGTAGGTCAGGCGCTCTTCGCCGCACACCACGGCCCACGCGTCCCGCCGCTCCGCGACGTGCTCCTCGAACCACTCCACCAGCGAACCCGACGGAACAACCACATCCGTCTCGTTCCACACCCGCACGACGCGGTCGGCCACGTCGGCCGGCAGCACGTCGATCGTGTGCACGAGCGTCTCCGGCTCACGGGACACCGTGTCGAGGAGAGTGTTGAGCCCGGAAGTGAAGCGCTCGACGGTTTCCGCATCGAAGAGCTCGGTCGCGTACTCGACGCTTCCTCGGAGCTCGAACCCGCCGTCCGCCACGGCGGTTTCGGCGAGTTCGAAGGTCAGGTCGAACCGCGAGGTGACGTCGGCGAAGGAGACCGGCTCGACGTCCACGCCGCTGATCTCGGCACCGAGCTCGGGCTGACGCTGGTTGGTGCAGGTCAGCATCGTCTGGAAGAGGGGATGCCGGGCGAGGGAGCGGGCCGGGTTCAGCGCCTCGACCAGCCGCTCGAACGGCACGTCCTGATGCTGATACGCCGCAAGATCCGTATCCCGCACCCGACCCAGCAGCTCGGCGAACGTCGGATTCCCCGACAGGTCGGTGCGCAGCACCAGGGTGTTGACGAACAGACCCACCAGATCCGCGAGGCTCTCGTCCGTACGACCCGCGATCGGCGAACCGATCGGCACATCCTCACCCGCACCGAAACGCGACAGCAGCGACGCCACCGCCGCGTGCACCACCATGAACATGCTGCACCCCTGCGCACGCGCCAACTCACGCAAGCGCGCCGACACATCGGCGGGTATCGCGAAGCCCGACCGTGCACCACGGTGTGAGGCGACCGCCGGCCGGGGCCGGTCGACGGGAAGGCTCAGCTCCTCCGGCAGACCGTCCAACTGACGACGCCAGTAAGCCAGTTGCTCGGAAACCAGACTCTCCGCATCATCCTCCGCACCAAGCACCTCACGCTGCCACAACGCGTAATCCGCGTACCGCACCGGCAACTCGGCCCACACCGGCTCCCGACCCGCCGCACGTGCCGCGTACGCACGCGTCAGATCACGCGCCAGCGGGCCCAGCGACCCGCCGTCGGCGGCGATGTGATGCACCACCACGACCAACACATGTTCGTCCGCGGCGACGCGCAGCAGCTCCGCGCGCAACGGCACCTCCGCCGCGAGGTCGAAGGCATACCGCGCCGCCTCCACGACTGCCGCGTCCAGCCCTTCGGCCACGATGTCCCGTACCGCCAACTCCGGTGCGGCGGCCTCGAGTACGACCTGACCACCCCCGAGCTCCGAGTCCGCGAACACGGTGCGCAGGCTCTCGTGCCGCGTGACGACGTCGCCCAGGGCGGCCCGCAGAGCGGCGACGTCCAGGGCGCCCGACAGACGCAACGCCAACGGAATGTTGTACGTGGGGCTGGGTCCCTCCAACTGGTGGAGGAACCAGAGGCGTTGCTGCGCGAACGACACCGGAACCCACTCCGGCCGCTCCCCCGACGCCACCACACCAGGCCGCACGCGTCCCGCCCGCTCCTCCAGCACGCGTACGAGCGCCGAGGGGGTCGCGTTCTCGAACACATCCCGAATCCGGACCTCGACCCCGAGGACGGACCGCACCCGCGCCACCAGACGCGTCGCCAGCAGCGAATGCCCGCCGAGAGCGAAGAACCCGTCGTCCACGCCCACGGACTCAAGGCCGAGCACCTCGGCGAAGAGGCCGCACATCAGCTCCTCGCGCGGATCACCCGCAATCCGCGAACCGCCGGACGCACCCTCCCAGTCCGGAACCGGAAGCGCCTTGCGATCCACCTTCCCGTTCGGCGTCAACGGCACCGAATCCAGCGCCACCACCACCGACGGCACCATGTACTCCGGCAGCCGTCGAGCGGCCTCCGCGCGTACGCCCGCCGGGTCCGAGTCGACGCCTGCGGGCACGACGTACGCCACGAGCCGCCGGTCGCCCGGGCGGTCCTCCCGCACCATCGCCACGGCCTGCGACACCGACGGCTGCGCGACGAGTGCTGCCTCCACCTCGCCCAACTCAATGCGGAAGCCGCGGAGTTTGACCTGGTCGTCCGCCCTGCCGACGAACACGATCTGGCCGTCGGCGTCCCACCTCACCACGTCGCCCGTGCGGTACATACGGGCTCCCGCGGGGCCGAACGGGTCGGCGACGAAGCGTTCGGCGGTCAGCCCGGGGCGGTGCCAGTAGCCACGGGCCAGACCGTCTCCGGCGATGTACAGCTCACCGGGCACACCCGGCGGTACAGGGCTCAGCCCCTCGTCCAGGACGTACAGCCGCGCGTGCGGGAACGCCCGTCCGACCGGTACCGCTCCGTCCGGTGTCGGCGCCCCCGGTGCCAGCACGAACTGACAGCAGTTCACGGTGGCCTCGGTCGGGCCGTAGGCGTTGACCACGGTCACGTCCGGGTGGGCGGCTCGCCAGCCGTCGAGCGCGGCGCCGCCCAGGGCCTCACCGCCGAGCACCAGCGTGCCGGACGGCCGCATCGCGTCCGGTACGAGGGAGAGCACCGGCAGGTGGCTGGGCGTCACCTTCGCGATCGCGACCCCGTCGGCGCCGGAGACCTCGGGCGGCACAGTCGTCCGCTCGTCCCACTCCGCCAGCCATACCGCGCCGCCGGTGGTGAGGGGCGTGATCAGGCCGGTCACGGTGAGGTCGAACGCGACAGACGAGCCGACCATCGACACTCCGGCCATGTCCGGGTAGGAGGAAGCCGCGTGGCCGACGTACGTCGACACGCTCCCGCGGGACACGACGACGCCCTTCGGCCGTCCTGTCGAACCGGACGTGTAGATGACGTACGCCGCACAGTCCTCCCCGACCGGCACGGCTGTCCCGGGAGGCGCCTGGTCCGCCACGTCGTCCGGCACATCGGCGAGTTCGATCGCCACAGGGGACGCGGTCTCCGGCACCAGCGGGGCGAGCGCGCCGGTGGTGAGGGTGAGCGCGGGTGCCGCATCGGTCAGTACGTAGCCGATGCGGTCGGCGGGGTACTCCGGGTCCACGGGTACGTAGGCGCCGCCGGCCTTCCACACGGCGAGCAGCGCGGCGACGAGGTCCGTGCCGCGCGGCAGCAGCACGCCGACGAACGACTCGGCGACGACACCGCGGCTCCGCAGCAGACGGGCCAGCCGGTCCGCGCGTGCGTTCAGCTCCCCGTACGAGGCGGCGCCGTCTGCGCTCACCACGGCGAGTGCGTCGGGGGTGGCCCGTGCCTGGCGTTCGAAGCGCTCGACGAGCGGCACCGCGGGAGCGGGTACGCCCGTGTCGTTCCACTCGCGTGTGATCCGCGCGAGGTCGGCCTCGGACAGTACGGGGAGGGTACGGACCGGGCGTCCCGGTTCCTCGACGACGAAGGTCAGGAGCCGCTGCAGGCCGGACACCAGCCGGACGGCGGTCTGCTCGTCGAACAGATCCTGGGAGTAGGCAAGTTGGCCGACAATGCCAGCCGCCCGGCCCTCGGCGTCGGACCGCTCGGTGAGGGTGAACGCGAGGTCGGTTTTGGCCGTGTCGACCTCGAATGCGTACGGGGACACCTCGATCGGCCCATCGGCCGAAACCGGACCGTGAGGGTCCTTGGTGTTGTAGGTCAGCATCGTCTGGAAGAGGGGGTGCCGGGCGAGGGAGCGGGCCGGGTTCAGTGCCTCGACCAGGCGCTCGAAGGGCACGTCCTGGTGCTGGTACGCCGCAAGGTCCGTATCCCGCACCCGACCCAGCAGCTCGGCGAACGTCGGGTCGCCCGAGAGGTCGGTGCGCAGCACGAGGGTGTTGACGAACAGGCCCACCAGGTCGGCCAGGCTCTCGTCCGTACGGCCCGCGATCGGCGAACCGATCGGCACGTCCTCGCCCGCACCGAAACGCGACAGCAGCGACGCCACCGCCGCGTGCACCACCATGAACATGCTGCACCCCTGCGACCGCGCCAACTCACGCAGTTGAGCGTGAAGCTGCTCGGGGATCTCGAACATCACCCGTGCACCGCGATGCGAGGCGACCGCCGGGCGGGGACGGTCGACGGGGAGGCTCAGCTCCTCCGGCAGACCGTCCAACTGACGACGCCAGTAAGCCAGTTGCTCGGCAACCGGACTCTCCGCATCATCCTCCGCACCAAGCACCTCACGCTGCCACAACGCGTAGTCCGCGTACTGCACCGGCAACTCGGCCCACACCGGGGCCCCTCCCTCGACGCGCGCCGCGTACGCACGCGTCAGATCACGCGCCAGTGAGTTCAACGACTCGCCGTCGGCAGCGATGTGATGCACCACCAGCACGAGCACATGCGCGCCGTCGCCAAGCCGCAGAAGCTCTGCCCGCAACGGCACCTCCGTGGCGAGGTCGAAGGCGTAGCGCGCCGCCTCCTCCACGGCGGTGTCCAGCTCCTCCACGGCGACCTCGCGCACGGCCAACTCGGTTACGGCCGAGCCCAGTACGACCTGTACCGCTCCGTGCTCGGAGGAGTCCGCGAACACGGTGCGCAGGCTCTCGTGCCGCGCAACGACGTCACCCAGCGCCGCCCGCAGAGCGGCGATGTCCAGGGCGCCCGACAGACGCAACGCCAACGGGATGTTGTAGGTGGGGCTGGGTCCCTCCAACTGGTGGAGGAACCAGAGGCGTTGCTGCGCGAACGACACCGGGACCCACTCCGGGCGGCTCGCCGCGAACACTCCAGGCCGCACACGACCCGCCCGCTTCTCCAGCACCCGCACCAGAGCGGCCGGTGAAGAATGCTCGAACACATCCCGCACCGCAACCTCGACCCCGAGGACGGACCGCACCCGCGCCACCAGGCGTGTCGCCAGCAGCGAATGCCCGCCGAGAGCGAAGAACCCGTCGTCCACGCCGACGGACTCAAGGCCGAGCACCTCGGCGAAGAGGCCGCACATCAGCTCCTCGCGCGGATCACCGGGGACCCGCGAACCGCCGGACGCGCCCTCCCGGTCCGGAACCGGAAGCGCCTTGCGATCCACCTTCCCGTTCGGCGTCAACGGCATCGAGTCGAGCGGCACCACCACGGACGGCACCATGTAGTCCGGCAACTTCAGCTGGAGATGACGACGGACCTCCGAAACCACGCCCTCGTCACCGGACACCACGTACAGCACGAGGCGCTGGTCCCCCGGGCGGTCTTCCCGGACCATCGCGACGGCCTGCGCGACGGACGGAAGCTCCACCGCGACGGCCTCGATCTCGCCCAACTCGATACGGAAACCACGCAACTTGACCTGATCATCCGCCCGACCGACGAACACCAAATGACCGTCCCTGTTCCAACGGACGACGTCACCCGTGCGGTACATCCGGCTTCCCGCGGGACCGAAGGGATCCGCGACGAAACGCTCACCCGTCAAAC
>NZ_JAPJDM010000066.1:0-5984 GCF_026242095.1 Streptomyces sp. NEAU-W12 | reverse complement strand
TGGTCATCCACCGGCAACCGTCCCGGATACCGGCGACGACGCGGCGGACGAGGAGGGAGCAACGGGGCCACGCGGTCCCACAGGTCATCAGGTACAAGATCATCCGACACTCGCAGAAGTCTGCCGTTGACTCAGCCCACAGCCAAGCCCTCCGCCAAGCTCATTCTGAAACGATCAGTAAGGGCTTGCCGGGAATCAAGTCGTGGCTTCCAGCTGGCGGACTCGTTGTTCTGGTATGGGGAGATCAGAGGGGACCGAGGATGTCCTGGCGGCGAAGTTCCAGGTGTTGTTACCGCATCTCGATGAGCGTCAGCGTCGGCTGGCCATAGGGGCGGAAGCACTGACGCTGGGGCATGGTGGGATCAGACGCGTCGCCGCCGCGGCCGGGGTTCGGGAGGGCACGGTCTCGCGCGGAGCGGCCGAACTGGAGTCTGGCCAGGTGCTGTTGGGGCGGGTCCGTCGTCCTGGTGGTGGCCGGAAGAGGGCAGCGGACCTTGATCCGGGGCTACGGCCGGCTCTGCTTGGGCTGGTCGAGCCCGACGAGCGGGGTGACCCTATGTCGCCGCTGCGCTGGACGACGAAGTCGACCCGGAAGTTGGCAGCGGCGCTGACCCGGCAGGGCCATCGGGTCTCCGCCGACACGGTCGCCGGCCTGCTGCGGGAGGAAGGCTTTAGAAGTCATCTCAATTGGCTCGGTAGGCTGTGGGTCGTGGCGAGGATCGTTGAGCGGCTGGTGCCGGATGAGTTGTGGGAGCTGTTCCAGCGGGTGGTGCCGGAGGCGCCCTCGCGGCCTCAGGGTGGTGGTCGGCGTCGGCACGGCGACCGTGAGGTGCTGGCCGCGATCGTGTTCGTGGCGACGTCGGGCTGCACGTGGCAGCAGCTGCCCGCCGCGTCGTTCGGGCCGTCCGGGGCCACGGCCCACCGCCGGTTTGTCGAGTGGACCAAGGCCCGGGTGTGGGCCAAGCTGCACCGCCTGGTCCTGGACGAACTCGGCTCCCGGGGCGAGCTGGACTGGTCGAGGTGCGCGATCGACTCGGTGAACATGCGGGCCCTGAAAAGGGGGACCTGACGGGTCCGAATCCTGTCGACCGGGGCAAGTACGGGTCAAAGATCCACCTGATCACCGAGCGGACCGGTCTGCCCCTCTCCGTCGGAATCTCCGGCGCCAACCTCCACGACAGCCAGGCCCTGATCCCGCTGGTCAAGGGCATACCGCCGATCCGCTCCCGTCGCGGCCGACGCCGCCGCAGGCCTGGCAAGCTCCACGCCGACAAGGGCTACGACTACCGCCACCTGCGGCAATGGCTGTCTCGTCGGGGCATCCGGCACCGCATCGCTCGCAAGGGCGTCGAGACCTCCCAGCGGCTCGGCCGGCACCGGTGGACCATCGAACGCACCATGGCCTGGCTCGCCGGCTGCCGCCGACTCCACCGCCGCTACGAACGCAAGGCCGACCACTTCCTCGCCTTCACCAGCATCGCCTGCACCCTGATCTGCTACCGCAGACTCACCAAATGAGATGACTTCTAAGGCGTCGAGCTGCGGCTGGACGCCACCGCGAGGCTTCCCGTGGACAGGACGAGGGCGACCGCGGGATGGGTGATGCCCCGGGCGGGCGGGCTGTGCAGCACGGCGGTCAGCTGTCGCCCCCGGGCCGAGGGCAGGGCGCGCAGCAGGAGGGTGACGGGGGCGGACAGGACCAGCGCGGTCTTCGACTTCGGCGTGACCGCGCTCGGTGCGTCGTTCCACGGGGACTGGGTGCTCGACGCCCAGGACGAACTGGACCACGTCCGGACGGATCTGGGCGCGGAGGGAGACCCTGTCGGGTTGGTCCTGCTCACCGAGGACCTCCTGCGGCTGCGGGACTCCGGGCTCGACGACGACGAGCTGGCCGTGTTGTGGCACGCCACGGACCCGCCGCTGGGCGGTGCCCCGGTGGTCCGCGGTGCCGCGCGGGCGTGGCTGGACCGGCTGCTGGCCGTGGTCGTGCCGTCGGCCCGGGCGCGTGGCGCCTCGGAGGCGTCCTGCACGACGTACGCCCCCTGTGCCGGGGACGGCACGGACGCGGACACGGACGCGGTAGGGCATCGGCGTCTGACGCCGGAGGTGGTCGAGCTCATCGCCCTGCTCGACCCGCGCGCGGAGGGCCAGGAGCCGGTCGATGTCGTCCGGCGGGCGCTGGTGCGCTGTGCGGAGACGGTCTGACCGGAGCTGGCGTTCCGCTTCCTGCTGCACGCCGCGAACGGGTTCTGGTCGCGGCTGACGCCTGAGACCTCCGGCCGGCTGGAGCGCGTCAGCGCAGCGTTCGGTCACGGCTCGCATGTCGTCGACGCGGCCCGCTACCTCGTCGGCTGACGCGTCGGCGCCTCGTGACCGCGGGCCCCGGCCGGACATCAACCGGCCGGGGCCCTCGCGCGCGGCGGGACAGCGGCGTCCCGGGGGCGAGGTTTCGACGCCTGCTTCTCGCATTCCAGCCCCGGCGAGAGGCGATGCTGTGACTGCTGTGTCGGGGCCGAGTCGTCCGAGAGGGGTACCCTTTCGATGTTGCGTCTGGGAGTGCTGAGCACGGTCTTCGTGGTGGAGAGGCTCGCCGGGACGCGGGAGCCGCCCGCCGGCGGATGGCACGCCCTGGTGCGTGCTCCCGAGGGCCTGACCGTGGTGCGGGACGCCGGGGCGGACACCGCCGCGGAGGATCGGTGGACCGGGCTGTACGACCTGGACGCCGGGCACGGCCTGAACATTCCCGGGTTGCTGGCCTCCGTGGTCGGGCCGCTGGCGGACGCCGGGGTGCCGGTCTTCGTGGTGTCGACGTACGACGCCGACCTGGTGCTCGTGCCCGCGCACCGCACGGACGACATGGCCGTGGCGCTGGAGGCCGCGGGGCACGAGTTGGTGCGTGCGGACACCCGCTGGGACTCTCGCGCCCGGAGCTGAAGCCGCGAGTCCCCGATGTGGTCACATGTCGCGGACGGCGTGGAGGGCGCCCGCCGCGATGCGGTGAAGTGCCTCGGGGTCGGCGGCGTAGATGCCTTCCTCACGGGGCGCGTGCAGCACGAGGTGCGTGATGCCGGCCTTCGCGTAGGACTCGGCCATCTTGAGGAAGGCGTCCGGCGTGGAGAGGAAGTCGCCCGCCGGGTCCGTGGCGACGAAGATGCGGTCCAGCTCGTCGACGTCGCGGCCCGAGCGGTCGCAGGCCTCTCGCAACCTGACCACCTGCGCCGCGACCGCCTCCAGGCACTCCTCCGGCGTGAATCCCCGCGCCCAGTCGGTCGGTCCGGTGGTCACCCATGCCTGCCCGTACCGTGCGGCCAGCGCGAGGCCCCTGGGTCCGGTGCCGGCGATGGCCATCGGCAGGCGGGGGCGCTGGACGCACCCCGGGATCATGCGGGCCTCGTACGCGGAGAAGTGCGTACCCGTGAAAGTGGTGACCGGGTTGCGCAGCAGTTCGTCCGTCAGCTGCACGAACTCCTCGAAACGCTCGGTGCGTTCCCGCCTGGTGAAGACCTCCTGGGTGAGGACGTTCGAGTCGCCCGCGCCGACCGAACCGGTGCCGACGCCGAGGACGAAGCGGCCGCCCGAGATGTCGTCGAGAGCGATGGCGTCCTTGGCCGCACCGACCGGATGGCGGAAGTTGGGCGACCCGATGGCGCGTCAGCATCCCAATCTCAGCGGTTCGTGGGCCCGGGATTACGCCGGGGTCCGCCCCCCAGGGTCTTTGCGTGAAGTGATCTTGTCCGGATTCATCCGGTGAGGCCGAGGAGGGCCAGGGGCCGACGGTAGTCGCGGGCCGCGTGCCGGAGGGCGGCTGCGATGTTCTTCTGGCCGTCCTGCCGGTGGAGGCCGATAGCCAGGTTCCGGAGACTGGCCATTGTGCTGGGCAGTTGAGCGGTACGGATCTTGGAGTCGTCCTCGCGGAAGGTCCGGTCACGGACGTGGTGGAGAAGGCTCTCGATACCCCAGGGTCTTTGAGAAGTGATCTTGTGTCCGGGTTCGTCATGCCAGCCCGAGGGCGGTGAGGGGCCGCAGGTGGTTTCGGGCGGTGTGGCGGAGGGCGGCTGCGATGTTGATGTGGCCGTCCTGGCGGTGGACGCCGACGGCGAGGTTGCGCAGGCCGGCCATGACGCGGGGCAGGTGGCGGGTACGGATCTTCGAGGCGTCCTCGTGGAAGGTGCGGTCGCGGACGTGGTGGAGCTGGTTCTCGATGCGCCAGTGGCCGCGGATCCAAGCAGCGAGTTCGCTGCCGTCGGCCGCGCCGGGCGGCAGGTTCGTGACCAGGTAGACGCGTTCGATCGAGAGCTTGCCCGTGCCCAGGTCCCTTCTCCGGCGCACGACTTGGAGGGCCTGGCGGGCGTGCGGGTAGTCGAGGGGGGCGAACGCGGCCGTCTTCAGACGGCGAACCTCGTCGCGGTGGTGGCCCCGGACGCGTTCGTAGTGATCCAGGCGGACGTCACGCCAGGGCAGGCGGCGGACCTTCTCGTGCAGTCCGGGGTGATTCCTCTTGATCACGGCCAGGTAGTGCGCCCCGCGTTTATGCAGGTAGGCGGCGTGGTCGTGCTGGGTGTGCAGGGCGTCCGCGGTGATCACCGCGTCAGTCAGGTCGATGCCGTCGAGAAGTGGGGCGAAGGCCGGGATCTCGTTGCTCTTCCCGTCGACCTGCCGTTGGGCGAGGGCATGGCCGCTGTGGGTCATCGCGGCGATCAGAGCGATGGCCGGCCGCCTGGCGGTGCGAGAGCCGCGGAGTGTCTTGCCGTCGACAGCGATGACCTTGCGTCCGGAGGCCGGGGCCTTGCGTTCCTGGAGGAAGTCACCGATGGCGCGGTCGAGTGCGTCACCGTCCACGGCGGCCAGGACGAGACGGATGGTCGTGGCGTGGGGCGGCCGGATCAGACCGGTCAGCGGGTCGGGGCGGAACCCGAGCAGGGACAGGACGCGCTGCGGGGCGTCGGCGACCCACTCTCCGATCGCCGTGATCGAGGCGGCGCCGGCCAGAACGGCGGCGGCCGCAGCGGTGAGCAGGGCCGCCCACGGGTGACGGATGCCGCGACGGGCCCGCGGGTCAGGCACCGCGGCCAGATAACTCCGCAGGTCAGCGACCGTCTCCAGCGGGACAGGGTCGGAGGCGTCCCCCAGTTTCCGGAGGTATGACGGCATGCGGGAAGATGGGTGCGCAGGCATGGACTCGCTCGGTGCTCATACGGACTCGACACCCACATGATCACCAGCGGCCATGCCTGTTCTGCGTCCAGGGGCGCTGCCGACAGAAGTCGACAAGCCGTCACATCCAGTGCTCAGCAGGCGAACCACCCACCTCGAGACTTCTCAAAGACCCTGCTCGATACCCCAGTGGCCTCTGATCCAGGAAGCGAGCTGGACGCTGGGGGCCGCGCCGGGCGGCAGGCTGGTGATCAGGTAGATGCGTTCGATGGTCAGCTTGCCCGAGCCGAGGTCTCGTCTCCAGCGCACGACTTGGAGGGCCTGGCGGGCGTCGGGGTGGTCGAGGTGGGTGAACACGGCGGTCTTCAGCCGACGGATCCCGTCGCGGTGGTGCGCCCGGGTGCGCTCGTAGTGGTCGAGTGTGATCTCACGCCAGGGCAGGGTGCGGACGCGGGCGAACAGGCCGGGGTGGTTCTTCTTCACGACGGCGATGTAGTGGGCTCCTCGCGAGCGCAGGCAGGTGCCGTGGCCGTGCTGGGTGTGCAGGGCGTCCGCCGTGATCACGGCATGGGCGAGGCCGGCGCCGTTCAGCAGCGGTGCGAAGGAGGGGATCTCGTTGCTCTTGTTGGCGACCTGGCGCTGGGCGAGGACCTCTCCGCTGTGCGCCATCGCGGCCAGCAGCGAGACCGCCGCGGTGGTCCGGGTGCGTGAGCCGCGGACGGTCCTGCCGTCCACCGCGATCGGCCGCAGCGTGTCCGGCTCCCGGGTGCGGGCTGTCCGTGCGGACAGGAAGGCGCCTATCGCAGCATCCAGCGCGTCGCCGTCCAGCC
>NZ_JAPJDM010000065.1:0-6120 GCF_026242095.1 Streptomyces sp. NEAU-W12 | reverse complement strand
CTGCGGCGCAGGCCGTTCGCGTAGGACTGCCCAAACTTGACGCACCAGCGGCGGACCGTCTCATAGGAGACGATCACACCGCGCTCGAACATCAGCTCCTCCACCTCGCGAAACGACAGCGGGAAGCGGAAGTACAGCCACACGCAGTGGGAGATTACCTCGACCGGGTACCGGTGCCCCTTGTATGACAGCGACGCACTCCCCACAGACGATCCTTCCCAGCCCGATCAACCCGAAGATCATCCCATCGGTCAGTCAACGTGACAGTGCCGTTCAGCGCAAGGATCACGCTTCCTTCGACGGCATTGGCGCCGCCCGACAATCCGGTGCCGGCGCCGCGTGCAACCAGGGGGGCTCCGTGCTCCAGGCACGCACGCACCACGGTCTGGACCTCGTCGGTGCTTTTGGCGCGCACGACGGCCACCGCTCGGCCGACAGGCGCCCACACTGCCTGGTCGTGGGAGAGGCTGGCGACGATGTCCGGATCAGTCACGACCCGGTCGGCGGGCAGCCGTCGCCTGAGTGCTTCGGCGATACCTACGGCAGGGGGTGTCGTGCTGACGGTGTCACGCTCGGGCACCGGCACACCTCCAGAGAAGTCGACTCACATGGGACGGAAGACGAGCCGCGGCGTCCGGGCTCACTGGGCGCGGCAGGTCCTGAGGTAGCTGAGGAACGATGCCTGCAGCCCGGTCACGTGCGTCTCGTGCATGAGTGCGCTGGTGACGGATCCGCTGCGTGCGGTGAGGCGGTGAAGGAAGGTGGCCGTGTTCTTCGTGAGGTTCTGGTAGACCGCCAGGTCTCCGAGGATTTCTTGCTCGTTGAAGGTCACGTGCAGCTTGGTGTCGGGCAGGGTGTCCCCCATCGCTTCAAGCCGAGCGAAGACCTGACTGTCCGCATTGACGATGCCGGGGCTGCCCGCGCCGATGCTCTCGAAGAAGGTGTTCTTGGTGAGCCAGGCGTAGAGGCTGAAGAGTCCGCCGTAGGAGTAGCCGAAGAGGCCGTGACCGCTCGGGGCCGTGGCGTAGTCGCGTTCGATCCGCGGGTGCAGGTCGTCGGTGAGGAAGTCCAGGAACATGTCCCCGCGGCTGTCGCTCAATTCAGCGAGGTAGGCGTCGGCTTGCTCGCGCGTCATCGTGCCCGCTGCGACGCCCATCTCCACCGCATCGATGAACTCCTTCGCGACGGGTTCGCCGGGGGGCACGAGGTCGCGGTTGCGCAACCGCTCCCAGTGCTCGGCTTCCTCGCCTGCGTACCCCACGCTGACTTGCACGTAGGGCTGAATCGCCTGCATGGGGTCCAGTTGCGTGACGATGAGTGGGGCGGTCATGCCCACGGCCCAGTTCCCGTCGAGCACGTACACGACGGGCGCCTGCGCTGTGGCAGGGTCGTAGCGCGGTGGCGTGGTGACCCAGACGCCGTAGTCGAGCCCACCGCTGGAGCGCATCTCGAAGTAGTCGGTGTGGGGGAGGCAGCCCTGCCACATGGTGATCATCTGAGGTCCTTTACGATTTTGCCGGCCTGGATGACCAGGACGGCGTTGGTGGGGTCGGAGAACAGTTCCGGGTCTTCCAGCGGATCGCCGTTCCAGAGAACGAGGTCGGCCTGCGCGCCAGGAGCGATGACACCCACCTCGCCGGACAGGCCGAGGATCTCGGCGTTGGTCCGGGTCGCCGCCACGAGCGCTTCCATCGGCGTCTCGAGGGCTGCGCGCAGGCTGAGTTCTCTGCCGCGCCGGTCCTGGGCCGGGCCGATGAGATCGGAACCCAGCCCGATCCGTACTCCGGCGTGCTTGGCGGCAGCGAGCGCCTTCGTCATCTGCTCGCGTACGCCGTCGGCCCGGTCGCGGGTCGACTCGGCGAGACCGGCTCCGGCGGTGTCGTGCAGCAGTTGCTCGACGACAGCGAACGTGGGCACGAGGGCAACATCGCGAGCGGCCATCAGGGCCGCTGTGGATTCGTCGAGGCTGGTGCCGTGCTCGACACAGCGCACCCCGGCCTCGACCGCATGTCGTATGCCCTCGTTGTTGTGGGCGTGGACTGTCACATAGGTGTTCCGCGCCGCTGCTTCTTGAACCGCAACGGCGATCTCTTCGACGGTGAACTGGGTGTCGGTCAGTCGATCATGTGCGCCCACTACTCCGCCGGTCACGCAGAGCTTCAGGAAGGAGGCTCCGCGGCGGAAGGCTTCGCGGACGTTGTGCCGCAGCTCGTCAGCGTTGCCGGCCATCATGGAGAGGGCGCACAGGCCCGGGATGTGGTGGCTGCTCCACAGCTCGGTGGGTTCCCATGCGGCGCCGTAGTAGCCGTGCCCGCCGATCTGGCACTGAACAGGTCCGCACGACAGGACGCGCGGCCCTTTGACCTTGCCCTTCGCGATCGCGGTGACGACGCCGCCGTCGATTCCGCCGGTGTCGCGGACGGTGGTGAAGCCGGCGTCGAGCGTCGCGCCAGCCGTGGCGAAGATGTCCGCCGCGATCTCGGCGGCACTGATCTGAAACGAGAAGTGCGGCTGGATCGGGCTCGACAGGCCCAGGTGGACGTGGGCGTCGATCAGGCCGGGCGTCATCGTCAGTCCCTCGGCATCGAGTCGCTCGCCGTGCCCGCCGGTGGCACCGAGTCGGCTGATGCGGCCGTTCTCGATCGTCAGGTCGAGGACGCCGGGGTCGCGCCCTGATCCGTCGATGACCGTCGCGCCGACCACATGAGCAGGTCCCATCGTCGATCCTCCGCCGTTGCGAACCATCTTTTCCAATGGATAAACTGCGGGCGTGATCCTGTCAACCTCGCAACGCGACGGCAGCGCGCGCGAACGACTCCTGGCACTGCTTCTCGACGCCTTTGGCGAGGCCCTTCCCCCGCCAGAGATGTCGCTGCGTAAAATCGCCGCCCGGATCGACACCAGCCACGCCCTGCTGCGCTACCACTTCGGGTCGCTCCCGGGTGTCTTGGCCGCCATGCTCACGACCCAGCGATCCCGTGACAACGAGGCACTCTTGGAGGCCGCCAAGCAGAGCACCTTCGACGATTTCGTCGCGGCGATCTGGCGTACGTACACCCGGCCGGAGCAGTTGTCGCGTGTCCGCGGCTTCTTTTACGTCGTCGGACTGGCCGCGTACTGCCCCGAGGACTTCCGTGAGTTCGTGGAGTCGATTGATGACCTGACCGGAATGCTGTCCTCACTCGCGGAACGCGAAGGGCTTAAGGCAGAGGAAGCGCGGGAGGTGGCCGCCGTCACCATTGCCGCGATTCGCGGCCTCCTCCTACAGGAAGTCCTCACTCCCGGAACCCGCTCGGAGGACGCGGTCACCTTGATCTTGCGCATGAGCGAGGGCCGATCCGCTCCACGATCACGTCCGGAAGGTTGAGCGGCCTGGGCTCTCACGGCTGAGGATCGGCGCACATGCGCGACAACGTGGGGTACGGCGACGGAAAGTGGCGACAAGAGTCACCGGAACATGGTCTCTTACCTGCGTCATGTGCGGGCAACGGGCGGAGCGGCGACTGGCCGCGCCGTCGCAGGAACCGTCTGGTCCGGCAAGAAGAAGGTGAGTTGGAACATGGCTGAGGGCACTGTCACGTTGACTGGCCAGGTGGGATGATCTTCTGGTTGGTCATGCCGGGGAGGGATCGTCCGTGGACAGCGCGCCACCGTCGTACAAGGGGCACCGGTACCCGGTCGAGGTGGTCGCGCACTGCGTGTGGCTGTACTTCCGCTTCCCGTTGTCCTACCGCGAGGTCGAGGAACGCCACTGTCACCTTGCTGCTGAGCCTGCCTGCTTTGACCGCGCGGAGATGCCACGGCGCAAGGCTCGCCTGGCGCAGCCGGACTCCACCAGATGTGCGGCGTCCTCCCTGGGCCCGGGGCCGGCATGCGGCTGGGGGCCGGACCGGGCAGCGAAACGCGCCGGTGCCGCGTCGTTTGAGCGAGGAGGATCTTTCAGGCGTTCGTGCGGTCGTGTCTTTCTGGCCGCTGGTCTACTGCTTGGCCGTGGGTGCGGTGTCCGGAAAGACTCGCTGACCTGGCCGCTGGGCCGGAATTTATGGCCGTGTTGTCGGCTCTCTGTGTTTGGATCACGTCGACCCGGCGCGGACACGTCACTGACCAGGCTGTTGTTTGCGCTGTTCTGATCAATCAACAGGGGGCACAACTTGAGACTGAGGAGACTGCTGACCACGGGAGCCGTGTCGCTGGGACTGCTGGGCAGCTGCCTGAGCGCGGCGCAGGCGTCCGAGGGATCCGCGCCCGGAGCGGACACGGCGGTGCACGCCATGGGGGATGTCGCACCGGAGGATGTCGTTCCGCTGCCGGAGGATCTGGAGGAGTCGTCACAAGAGCTGGACGACGAACTCTCCCTGCCGCTGCCGGAGGACCTCGAGGACGAGGGAACGGCACTGGAGGCGCAGGCTCTGGGGGAGGAGGAGCCGGTGACGGAGGAGCTCTTGTCGCCGGACCCGATGGCAGGCGCTGCGGAGGCGCAAGCGGTGTGCCGTACCCAGCTGGCGGCGGCGCAGGCGGCAGACAGTGACACCCCGGTGGCTTGTGTGGAATGGGGCACCAGCGCGCCGGCGCAGGAGCTGCGCGCGGTGGTCGATGCATGGCCGGTGCCGAAGTGGTGCGACGACCACGGCGCCAATGGCCAGTGGTACGTCAACCGGTTCAAGGCGTGCGGGATCTTTCCGGCCGATCTGACGGTGACCAACCCGCGCACCGGCGCGGTCGTCGGAAAGATGCACTACCTCACCCGCGCCTACGCCTACGGCGCCCGGGACAGCAAGACCTGGGCGTATCAGGTAGAGCTGATGGAGGTGAACAGCTCCGGGTCGGCCAAGGGCAGCAGCGCCGGCGGGCGCGGCACCTGCGCAGGCAAGTGCAAGGTGACCAAGAGCACTTTCCCGTCCCAGGCGATGAGCAAGAGCAGCGAGCCCGTGGGCCAGTTCTTCCTGGACACCACCATCAAGACCTCACCCAAGGGGCAGAAGGGCGACGGGCAGGCGACGGCGGCATGGCTGTTCACCAACCCCAAGTGGGCCGGTCCCAGCAATGAGATCAAGCTGCCCACGCCTCCGGTGCGCTGCGACAACGCCCTGCCGGGCACGTCGAAGCCCGGCTGCGTGATGCCGTACATCCCGCAGATGGTCTACGCCAAGAGCGGCGAGTACCCGGAGCTCGCCCAGCACATCGAGGACGCCCAGAACACCCAGAACCTGCCCGGCAAGCACGGCACCAAGCGCTACCTGACCCGGCTGACGAACAAGGCAAAAATCCGGGAGAACCGGAACACCGCCTGTCCGTCGAGTCTGCAGCGGCCGCCGGGCAAGCAGTGCGACGAGTACCCCTTCGCCTCCACCTGGCAGGGCGCCAAGAGCGGCGGCGGCAACTTCAGCCGCCGCATGATCAACGCCAAGCAGAACGAAGACGGCGGCCGGGCCCTGAGCAAGTTCTACCTGTATAACCGCATCATCGAAAAGGACAGGTTCCTGGTGTGGATCAAGTAGATGACCACCGCCTGGCGGAGGGCTGCGAAATGAGCGACGACGTCACACGGGGCCAAGGACTCGTCCCGGTCCAGTACCACCAGTTCGACATCAGCGACGAGGACGGGCCGGCCGGCCCCGACCTCGACCGTGGCCACAACGGCCTGGTGCGGGTCACCGACGGCGTCATCACCGTGATGACCGGCATCCACACCGGCGACGTCGACGTCACCATCACCCTCCACGACACGCGGCCCGAACCCGGCGCCGACCAGTGGCAGGAGATCGTGGAAGTCTCCGCCCACTCCGCCTCCGGTGACCTCATGGTCCGTGGCGTCATGGACGACCTCGACGAAGAGCTGCCCGTCCTGTCGTTCCACGGTCCCGGTGACTACCGGCTGCGCGTGCACGCCCGCGGCCGCGACACCGCCGTCGACCTGGGCCCCGACGAGGTCACCGAGTGGTACCTCATCCAAGCCTGGCCGGCACCTGCCGAACCCGTCACCGTGCTGCGCCGCAGCGACGACTACTCAGTCGCAGTCCGCGCGCAGTGACACCGGGCCGAGCGGCCCCCCGCGGGCCGGGGGGGGGGGGGGCGGGGCGGGGGGGGGGGGGGTGGTAGCGGGGGGCGCCGGGGGGGCCC
>NZ_JAPJDM010000064.1:0-7038 GCF_026242095.1 Streptomyces sp. NEAU-W12 | reverse complement strand
GTTGATGGAGCCGATGCTGGCGGAGTTCCGTCGGGTCGCCGAGAGCCTCACCTACGCCGTGCCGGCCATCCCGGTCGTGTCCAACGTGACCGGTGGGATCGCGGACCCCGCCCTGCTGTGCTCCGCCGACTACTGGGTGCGCCACGTCCGTGGCACGGTGCGTTTCGCCGACGGCGTACGGGCACTGGCCGACGGGGGAGCGGACGCCTTCCTCGAGATCGGCCCCGGTGCTGTCCTGACCGCGCTCACCCGTCGGTGCCTCGACGTCGACGCCGACACGGTCGCCGTCCCCGCTCTGCGGGGGGACCGGTCCGAGGAGACCGCGCTGCTGACGTCCCTGGCCCGGCTTCACGTGGCCGGCGTACGCGTCGACTGGCAGCCGTGCTTCGACGGCACCGGCGCCCGCCGCACCGAACTGCCGACCTACGCCTTCCAGCGGTCCCGCTACTGGCCCGACGCACAGCGCTCCACGGTGGGCGAAACCGGGGCGGACCCCCTGGACACGGCGTTCTGGACGGCCGTGGAGGGCGAGGACCTGACCACGCTCGCCGCCGATCTCGCGGTCGACACCGACGCGCTGGGCGCGGTCCTCCCCGCCCTGTCCACCTGGCGGCGCAGGCAGCGCGACCAGGCGATGGTCGACGGCATCAGGCACCACGAGGCGTGGAAGCCGCTGTCGCTGCCGCCCACCGCGCCCACCGCCACCGGCACCTGGCTGGCCGTCCTCCCCGAGGCGCTCGCCGACGACGAGTGGGTGGCCGCCGTCCTGGCGGCCGTGGGCACCGACGTCGTGCCGCTCACCGTCGGCACCGACGACCGCGACGCGCTCACCGGAAGGCTGCGCGGCCTGCTCTCCGAGGGCACCGCGCTCACCGGAGTGCTGTCCCTGCTCGCGCTCACGGACACCGCCGGGAGTCCCGCCGTCCCGACGGCGGTGCTGCTCCAGGCCCTGCTGGACGCCGAGATCACCGCGCCCCTGTGGTGTGTGACGCGCGGCGCCGTCGCCGTCGCCGGCACGGAGCGGCTCACCGCTCCCGGCCAGGCGGCGGTGTGGGGCCTCGGCCGGGTCGCGGCACTGGAACTCCCCGTACGGTGGGGTGGGTTGATCGACCTGCCCGCCGCCCTGGACGACCGTGCCGCCCGGCGGTTCGCCACCGTCCTCGCCGGACACGACGGCGAGGACCAGGTGGCCGTACGCGACTCGGCCGTCTTCGGCCGCCGGCTCGTGCCCGCCCCGGAGGCCGCACCCGACGCCGGCTGGGAGCCCAGCGGCACCGTCCTGGTCACCGGGGGCACCGGAGGCCGCGGCGCCCACGTGGCGCGCTGGCTCGCCGCCGCCGGAACCGCCCGTCTGGTGCTGGTCGGCCGGCGCGGCCCGGACGCGCCCGGCGCCGCCGAACTCGCCGCGGAACTGCGGGAGCTGGGTGCCGAGGTGACGGTCACCGCCTGCGACGCCGCCGACCGCGACGCCCTCGCCGCCGTGCTCGCCGGCATCCCCGAGGACACCCCGCTCACCGGTGTGGTGCACGCCGCCGGCATCGTCGACGACGGAGTGCTCGACGACCTCACGCCGGAGCGGTTCGCCGCGCTGCACCGCGCCCGCACCGCCCCCGCCGTCCACCTGGACGAACTGACCCGGGACCTGGACCTGACGGCGTTCGTGCTCTGCTCCTCGGTGGCCGGCACGGTCGGCACCGCGGGGCGCGCCAACCTCGCCGCCGCCACCGCCGTCCTGGACGCGCTCGCCCGGCGCCGCCGGAGTGAGGGCCTGCCCGCGACGTCCATCGCCTGGGGCGCCTGGACCGACGAGGAACCGGGCGCGGACACCACGGTCACCGACGCGACGGGCGCCGACACCACCGGCGCCGGTGCCACCGCGCGTCCGGCCCGCACCGCCGGTCACCCGGCCGTGCACCCGGACCTCGCGCTCGCCGCCCTGCGGCAGGCGGTGACCCGCCCGGAGCCGACGCCCGTGGTGTTCGACCCGCGTCAGCCGCAGGTCCTGGACACCCTCATCGGCATCCGAGGCAGCGCCCTGCTGCGCGACCTGCCGGACGCCCGGCAGGCACTGGCCGACGCGGCCGCCGCGCGGCAGCAGACCGAGACGGCCGCCTCCGGGCTCGCCGCACGGCTGCGGCAGCTTCCCGCCGCCGACCGCACCGCGGTCCTCGGCGACCTGGTCCGCACCCACGCCGCCGCCGTCCTCGGCCACCCGGGTCCGGAGGCCGTCGCCCCCGACCGCACCTTCCGCGACCTGGGCTTCGACTCGCTGACCGCGATCGAGCTGCCCAACCGGCTCGCCCTCGCCACCGGCCTGCGCCTGCCCGCCACCACGGTCTACGACTTCCCGACCGCGCAGGCCCTGGCCGAGCACCTGGTCGCCGAACTCCTCGGCGAGCAGGACACCGAGTCCGGTCTCGACCGGGTGAACGCCGCCGGGCTGTCCGACGACCCGATCGTCATCGTCGGCATGGCCTGCCGCCTCCCCGGCGGGGTGCGCTCCCCGCAGGACCTGTGGCACATGCTCAGCGAGGGCCGCGACGGCATCGAGGCCTTCCCCGAGGACCGGGGCTGGGACCTCGCCACCCTGGCGACCGGCGGCGCGGACGGCCGCGGCCGCAGCGCCACCCTCCGGGGCGGCTTCGTCGACGGCGCCGCCGAGTTCGACGCCGGCTTCTTCGGGATCTCCCCCCGCGAGGCCATCGCCATGGACCCGCAGCAGCGCCTCCTCCTGGAGACCACCTGGGAGGCGTTCGAGCGGGCCGGCATCGACGCCGACGGGCTGCGCGGCAGCCGCACGGGCGTGTTCGTCGGCACCAACGGCCAGGACTACTCCACCCTCGTCATGAACTCCCGCGAGGACCTGGAGGGCCACGCCGGCACCGGACTCGCCGCCAGCGTCGTCTCCGGACGACTCGCCTACACCTTCGGCCTGGAGGGCCCGGCGGTCACCGTCGACACCGCCTGCTCCTCCTCCCTGGTCGCCCTGCACTGGGCGCTCCAGGCGCTGCGGGCCGGCGAGTGCGACCTCGCCGTCGCGGGCGGCGTCACCCTCATGAGCACCCCGTCCGGGTTCTCCGGCTTCACCCTGCAGAACGGCCTCGCCACCGACGGCCACTGCAAGGCGTACGCGGACGCCGCCGACGGCACCGGCTGGTCCGAGGGCGTCGGCCTGATCGTGGTGGAGCGCCTGTCGGACGCCCGCCGCAACGGCCACCCCGTCCTTGCCGTGGTCCGCGGCTCGGCCATCAACCAGGACGGCGCCTCCAACGGCCTGACCGCCCCCAACGGCCCCTCCCAGCAGCGCGTGATCCGGCAGGCCCTGGCGAGCGCGGGACTCGCCCCCGCCGACATCGACGCAGTCGAGGGCCACGGCACCGGCACCCCGCTGGGTGACCCGATCGAGGCGCAGGCCCTGCTCGCCACCTACGGCCAGGGCCGCGACCCGCAGCGTCCGCTGCTGCTCGGCTCCATCAAGTCGAACATCGGCCACACCCAGGCCGCCGCCGGCGTGGCCGGCATCATCAAGACCGTCATGGCGATGCGGCACGCGGTACTGCCGAAGACCCTCCACGTCGACAAGCCCTCCACGCACGTCGACTGGGAGGCGGGCGCGGTGCGCCTGCTCACCGAGCCGACCCCGTGGCCGGAGACCGGCAGGCCGTGGCGCGCGGGTATCTCGTCCTTCGGCATCAGCGGCACCAACGCCCACACCATCATCGAGCAGGCACCCGAACCCGAGGCGGTGCCCGAGCCGGCCGGCTCCGCGACGACCGGCACGGCGGCCCCCGTACCGGCCCCCACGGTCGTCCCGTGGCCCGTCTCCGCGAAGTCCGAGGAGGCCCTGGACGCCCAGGTGGCCCGCATCGCCGCCCTGACCGGCAGGTCCCCGCTGGACGTGGGCCACTGTCTGGCCACCGGCCGTGCCCAGCTCGACCACCGCGCCGTCCTCCTCACCACACCCGGCGGGGAACCCCTCGAGGTGGCCCGCGGTCGCGCCGCGTACCGCACCTCCGCCGTCCTGTTCTCCGGCCAGGGGTCCCAGCGGGCCGGCATGGGCCGCGAACTGTACGCCGCCTTCCCCGTGTTCGCCGAGGCCCTGGACGCCGTACTGGCCCGCCTGGACACCGGCTCCGAAGTGCCTCTGCGCACGGTGCTGTTCGCGCAGGAGGGCACGCCCGAGGCGGAACTCCTCGACACCACCGGCTACACCCAGCCCGCGCTGTTCGCCCTCGAGGTCGCCCTGTACCGGCTCGTCGAGTCGTGGGGCGTGCGGCCCGACTACGTGGCCGGCCACTCCGTCGGTGAGATCACGGCCGCGCACGTGGCCGGGGTGCTGTCCCTGGAGGACGCGTGCACGCTGGTCGCCGCCCGCGCCCGGCTGATGCAGGACCTCCCTGCCGGCGGCGCCATGATGGCCCTCCAGGCGACCGAGGAGGAGATCACCCCCAGGCTGACCGACGGCGTGGCACTGGCCGCCGTCAACGGGCCCGACTCCGTCGTCGTCGCCGGCACCGAGGAGGACGTCCTCGCCCTCGCCGCCCTGTTCACGGCGGACGGCCGCAAGACGCAGCGCCTGTCCGTCAGTCATGCCTTCCACTCGCCGCTGATGGAGCCGATGCTCGACGCCTTCCGCGCCGTCGCGGAGGGGCTGACGTACACCGAGCCGGCCATCCCGGTCGTGTCCAACGTGACCGGTGGGATCGCCGACCCCGCCCTGCTGTGCTCCGCCGACTACTGGGTGCGCCACGTCCGCGGCACCGTCCGCTACGCCGACGGCGTGCGCGCCCTGGCCGACGCCGGAGTGACCGCGTTCCTGGAGGCCGGGCCCGGCGGTGTCCTGACCGCGCTGACCCAGCGCTGCCTGGACACCGACCCCGACGCCGTCGCCGTGCCCGCACTGCGCACGGACCGCGACGAGGAGACCGCGCTGCTCACCGGGCTCGCCCGGCTCCACACGGCCGGTGTCCGCGTCGACTGGGCGGCCTGGTTCCGGGGCACCGGGGCGCGCCGCACCGAGCTGCCGACCTACCCCTTCCAGCGTGAGCGGTTCTGGCCCCGCCCTGCCGCCCTGACCGGCGACGTCAGCTCGGCCGGCCTGGTCTCCGCGGACCACCCGCTGCTCGGCGCCGCCGTGCCGCTGGCCGACTCCGAGGGCGCGCTGTTCACCAGCCAGATCTCGATGCAGGTCCATCCCTGGCTGCTCGACCACAAGGTCGGCGGCACGGTCCTCCTGCCCGGCACCGGCTACCTGGAGATGGCCGTCCGCGCCGCCGACCAGGTCGGCTGCGGCCGGGTCCAGGAACTCGTCCTGTCCACCCCGATGGTGCTCGACGAGAAGGTGCCCACCGCCCTCCAGGTCGTCCTCGGCGCCCCGGACGAGGAGGGGGCCCGCACCATCGCGTTCTACTCCCGCCCGTCCGACGTCACCGACGGCCCCTGGACCCGGCACGCCACCGGATCCCTCGCCGCCGCAGAGCACACCGCCCCGTTCGACGTCCCCGCCTGGCCGCCGGCGGACGCCCGGCCGGTGCCGGTCGACGGCACCTACGAACGCACCGAGTACGGCCCCTGCTTCCAGGGGATGCGCAAGGTGTGGATCCGCGGGCAGGAGGCCTTCGTCGAGGTCGCCCTGCCCGAGGAGATCGCCGGGGACGCCCAGTACTTCGGCATCCACCCGGCCCTGCTGGACGCCGTCCAGCACGCCAACGGCTACCTCGGCGTCGGCAGCGAGGACACCCCGCTGCTGCCGTACATCTGGAACGGCGTGTCGCTGCACGCGGGCGGCGCCACCACGCTCCGGGCCCGCCTCACCAGGCTCGGCGACGAGTCGGTCACGCTCACGGCGGTCGACGCCGAGGGCGCGCCCGTGCTGTCCGCCGAGGCCCTGGTGCTGCGCGCCCCGAGCGTGCCGCGCGCCCCGGTGGCCACCGGCGGCCAGGAACCGGTGTTCCGCCTCGACTGGGTCACCGCCCCCGAGGTAAAGCCCACCGAAGGGCTGCGGGCCGTCACCCTGGGCGCCGACGTCTTCGGCACCGGCACCGTACTGTCGTCCCTCGCCGACCTCACCGACCCGGCCGACGCCCCCGACTACGTGCTCGTCCCGCTCCAGGGGGAGTACACCGCCCCGGACGGCACGGACGCGGGCGGCGACCCGGCCGACGTCCCCGGCACGGACGTCCCCGGCGCCGTCCACGCGCTGACGACCCGCACCCTGGAACTCGTACGCCAGTGGCTGGACCACGACCGGTTCGACCGCACCCGCCTGGTCTTCGTCACCCGTGACGCGGTGGCCGCCGCCGACGGCGAGACCGTACGGGACCTCGCCGCGGGTGCCGCCTGGGGTCTGGTGCGCTCGGCCCAGTCCGAGAACCCGGACCGGTTCGTCCTCGTCGACCTCGACGGACAGGACGACGTCCAGGCGCTGCTGCCGGACCTGCCGGCCCTGCTCGCCACCGGTGACGCCCAGTTCGCCGTGCGCGAGGGCACCGTCCGCGTCGGCCGGCTGGACCGCCTCGCCACCGGCGCCGGACTGCTCCCGCCCGTCGACGTGCCGTGGCGGCTCGACACCACCGGCAAGGGCACCCTGGACAACCTCGTCCTCGCCCCGTGCCCGGAGGTGCTGCAGCCGCTCGGCGGCCACGAGGTCAGGATCGACGTCGACGCGACCGGTCTGAACTTCCGCGACGTCCTCAACGCCCTCGGCATGTACCCCGGTGAGTCCGGCCCGATGGGCACCGAGGCCGCCGGTGTGGTCACGGCCGTCGGCGCCGCCGTCACCGGACTGCAACCCGGCGACCGGGTGTTCGGTACCGTGCCCGGCGGATTCGGGCCGGTCGTCGTCGCCGACGAGCACTACCTGGCCCGCGTCCCCGACACCTGGACCCAGCAGGAGGCGGCCTCCGTGCCGCTGGTGTTCCTGACCGCTCTGTACGCGTTCCGTGATCTGGCGGGTGTGCGGGCGGGGGAGTCGGTGCTGGTGCATGCCGGTGCGGGCGGTGTGGGTATGGCGGCGGTGCAGTTGGCGCGGCATCTGGG
>NZ_JAPJDM010000063.1:0-7387 GCF_026242095.1 Streptomyces sp. NEAU-W12 | reverse complement strand
TCTGCACGAGGTCCTGCTGGCCGACTTGCGCAAGGCGGGACTGCTGGAGATGGACGACGCGGCGGTCGACGGCTCACACGTGCGGGCCCTCAAAGGAGGGCTCACACCGGACCTTCGCCGGTCGACCAAGCCCGTCCGGGAAGCAAGCACCACCTGATCACCGACCGAAACGGGACACCCCTCGCGGTGTCCCTGACCGGCGGAAACCGTCATGACGTCACGCAGTTGATGCCTCTGCTGGACGCGATCCCGCACATCCGCGGGACCTGTGGCCGCCCCCGTCACCGGCCAAGGCGCCTGTTCGCCGACCGGGGCTACGACTACGACACGTACCGACGCCTCCTCCGGGCCCGCGGCATCACACCGAAGATCGCCCGCAGAGGCACCGCCCACGGCTCCGGCCTGGGAAAGACCCGCTGAGTGGTGGAGCGGACCTTCGCCTGGCTCCACCAGTTCAAACGGCTACGGACCTGCTACGAGATACGCGCCGCCCTCCACCTCGGACTGCTCCAACTCGCCTGCAGCATCATCTGCTTGCGCCGCCTCCGAACGTCATTCTGAAACGATCAGTAAAGGGCCAGCCGCTGCTCGGAAAACATGTGACGAGCCCAAACCGCTGGTGATCGACTTCGCGAGCCGTGGGACCATCCTCGGTGAACTCAAAGGAGAAACCAGTGCAGTTACGCAACGTGCTACCAGACGATATCGACGCCTATGTCCGTATGCGGTGCGATCCCGTCATGATGGCCAACCTCGGCGGGCCTCTGCCGCGTGAGGGGATGGCAGACACGGTCTGTCGGGATGCCCAGCAGGCAGCAGCCGACCTTGCCTGGGTCAAGATGATAGTTGCCGATCCGCTTGCCCCCGACGTGGTGGCAGGGACGGTGACCATCCGGTTCCGTGACATCGGTGAGGGACCGATCTCCGAGATCGGCTGGATGGTCCTGCCTGAATTCCAGGGGCAGGGGGTGGGTAAGCGTGCGGTCCGCGCGCTCCTGGAGCAGGCCCGGGATCAGAACCGCTGGGGAGTCGTGCATGCCTTCCCGGCAACGGACAACGCGGCGTCGAACGGCATCTGCCGTTCTGTCGGTTTCCAGTTCCTCTCAGAGGTCGACGTGACCTTCGCAGGCCAGGTATTCAGGACCAATCACTGGGCCATAGACCCGGGGACGGATCTGACCTGATAACGCCGGCCTCAAGGCTCCGTTCGGTTTCCGGCAGGGTCAGCCGACCGCAGTGTGCTGCGCCTGCGCTTTGGTGTGGGCGAGGCGGTAGGACTCGGTACCGGTCTGGATCGTCTAGCGGTCCGTCTCCACTCGCCCCCGGTAGAAGCCGGGCCTTGACCCAAGGCCAGGTAGTTAGCGTTTTCGCAGGTCAGGCAAGGGGTTTTGATTCCCATGCGGTCGCTGCGTAGAGGCCAGGGCCGATCTTGTGGATGAGTCCGTCGTCGGCCCATCGGGAGAGCTGTCTGTACATGGTGTGCAGGGTGATGTCCCCGAAATATGCAGCGATCTCGCGGGGGCGCCAGAGGCGGGCGGGGTCCTCATGGAGGAGGGCCAGGCCCCGGTGCCTGCGGCGCTGGGCCGGGATGGCATACCGGTCGTCACGGGAGCGGGTGGGCAGGGCCGGCTGCATGTCCGGGGGTTCGTGGATGGAGATGTCGAGGCTGACGACGGCAAGAGCGACGTCGGGCCGTCCGTCGCGGTGACGCTGGCTGTAGCGGGAGATCGGTGATTTGACCTTGCGGGCACTCACCCGCTGCCGTCGGGCCGGAAGCAGGTGGGCGAGAAGCTTCTGTCCGATGCGGCCGGCCGTGCCGTAGTTCGCTGTGCCGATGCCGGCGGCCTGGACGACCTGGTCGCGAGCGGTTTGGACGGCGATGGTGAAGCCACAGCGGTCCGGATCGGTTCCCGGAAGGGACTCGGCGGCATCGGCCATGACCGTTCGCAGTGCCTGGTAGAGCGTCAGCAGCGACCACATCTCCTGCTCGACGCCGACAGGGTCGCCCGAGCGCAGGACGCGTCCGGCCATGATCGTGTGCCGGAGTGCGTAGTACGCCGACTCGTGTTCCCACCGCTGGTGGTAGAGGCGCATCAGGGACGCGGCGGGGTAGCGGCGGGCGTCGGTCAGACTGGTCGCCAGGCGGTAGGAACCGGTGAAGTGTGTGCCGTCAGCGCACGTCACGGTGATGCGCGCGTCGATGACGCGCACTTTTACGGTGCCGATCACCGACAGGTACGAGCCGTCGGCCAGACGTGTGAGGACCGGGGTCCGCCGGTTGCTGCGGAGCCGGCCCAGGAACTGGGCACGGGTGGCGCTCACCGCGGCGAGGAAGGCGTTGCCGTCGAAGCCCTTGTCCCACAGCACCAGCATGTCCGGCCGCAGCAGGTGCAGGAGACGGGAGGCATAGCTGGTCTCGCCCTCGTCGGTGGGGCCGAAGACCGCGCCGATCAGGGCCCGTGTCCCGGTCTCGACGAGCGTCATCAGCTCAAGTGTCGGATAGCCGTGATGGGAGGTCCAGCCCAGCCATGCACGGTTGCGCTCCGTGTCGGGGACCTTCTGTGAACTGCAGCCGTCGAACGACACCGTCCGGTACGGGCCGAAGCTCACTCCTGGGGCCGTTGGCCGGGCCAGCGGCCCGGCCAGTACGTCGAACAACGTCCGCACCGGAGCGGTTCCCAGCCTGCGGCGCAGGTCCCGCAAGGCCTTCGGAGTCGGGGAAGCCACCGGCGTCTCGCCCAGCCCGGCCGTCAGCTTGTCCCAGACGAGCCGGTAGCCGACTTCGGGAAAGAGACCCATCGCCAGCAGGAAGTAGATGCCGACACAGGACGGAAGATCACGCAGTCGCTTCTGGAAGCGACGGGTCTCGTGAAGGACAGCGTCGACCAGTTCGAACGGTATGACGGTCGTCAACTCGCCCAGATGACCGGGCGCGAACTTGCCCGCAGCCACGGCGACCGAACGAGTGATGTCCGTCATCGGTGCAGGCAGGGGATGATGAGACGGCAACGGAGCTCCTTGGAGACAAGCTGTCTTGGTCGACTGCCTGTACCAACGAGCTCCGTTGTTCTACGTCAAGATTTCTTCACCGCCACTTGCCTGACCTGCGAAAACGCTAACTACCTGGCCTTGGGTCAAGGCCCTTTCACCGTTCAGACAGACCGTGTGTGCCGGGCAGCCTGATGAGCCCGGCACACACGCATGTGAGCATCACGATGGGCGGAAAGTGGCTTGCCTCTCACGCGACCGCCATGGCTACCGGCCGTTACGGCGCCTCCGCACCATGATCTTCTCCGTTATGCGGCGGCGAGGTGGAGGAGTTCGGGCACGCCCTGGGCGTGCTGGTAGGGCTGGAAGCGGGGGAGCAGGCCGTCGACGAGGCTGACGCAGTGGGGTGCTCCGATGCGGCGGGCCAGGAGCAGGGACTGAGTGGCAGCGGTCGCGGCGGGTTCGGGTTCTTGCAGGTCGAGGTAGCTGGTGGCGCGGTAGGCGAGGAAGACGCCGCGGGTCTTGTCCCGGGCGGTGGGCAGTAGTTGTTCGCCTTCGGTGATGAGTTGGTGGGCGCGGCCGGTGTCGCCGAGGTCCAGGAGGGCCTGTCCGGAGTCCACGGCGAGGTCGGCCTCGGACACCCACGCACACCAGGCGGGCCGGTCGGTGCCCGTGTCACTGAGGTGTTGCTCGGCTGCGGAGAGCGCGCGCAGGACGCCGCGCCGTTCGCCTTGTGCGGCGAGGGTACGGGCGAGACGCAGCTGGAGCAGGCAGCGGGCTGCGGGGTTGTCGGCGCGGGTCAGGGCGTGGTTGAGAATGTCGGCCGCTGTGGTGTGGTCGCGGCGCCAGGCGGCCTGGTAGGCGAGGTCGCCCAGCAGGGTGGCGCCCATGTCGTGGTCTCCGGCGGCGTGGGCGTGGTGCAGTCCGGCGATCCAGTACTGGCTCGCGTGGGTGTGGCGGCCCAGGTCGAAGCGGTGCCAGGCGATGGTCTGGGCGAGGGAGGCGGCCAGAGTGTGCAGGCGCAGTCCGAGAGCTGGGGTGTAGCGGCCGTGGGAGAGCAGGTCGATCACGGTGGACAGGCAGGCGTCCAGTAGCGCGGGAGCGTGCTGGCGTTCCTCGGTCGCGAGGCCGGCAAGACGTTGAGCGGTACCCTCCAGGAGGACGACGAACTCTTCGCTGATCGACTTGCCGTCGTGGGCCCGGGCGAGTGCGGTCGCGGGGCCGGCGGCCCAGTCTGCGGCCAGCGTGGCCAGGGCGGTGCCGGAGATCGTCATGAAGGTGCGGCGGTCCATCACATCCTCTGGCGACGGCCGGATGTCCAGCGTCGTCCCGTAGACCGGAGTGCCCGCTGGTGTTGTGGGCTTTGGCTGGGGTGGTTCTGCCTGCCGCTTCCGCCCAGCGCGTGGACTGCTGGACGGAAGCGGAGCGGTCCCCTTCGGTCGTTCTTCAGCACAAGGGGGCCGCGCGGCCTTCCGAACCGGAAGGTGCAACGCCGGGGGAGGCGTCCGTCTTCCATGGTGCGCCATCCTCCAGGCACAGCAACGGAAAGTACGTCTTCGACACCAAAAGCGTTCATTCCGTTGGGATTTGCGTGTGTCGGGAGCCGTCATGAAGTAAGAAGTCCGGTTGCCTGTGCGGCCATTGTTCCGTAAGTCCATGATCACGTTGAGTGGTGTGTGCTCGGCGCACCATGCTGTCGTCCAGTTCCTCCGCGGCGCATCAGCACCGCCGCGGAGGAACACTTCCGAACTCCTTTTTCTTCCTCTCAGGGAAGGTGCAATGAACAGCAGGCAGGTGATGACCGTGGCTGTCCTGGCGGCGGTCCTCGCGTGGAGCACGGTGATGACCGTGTTGGGCCAGCTCGCGGCGGTGGCCGCGCTGCTGCCCTCGCTCGGTCTCCTCATCCAGCAGATCGTCTCCGCCTTCACTGGCGGCGGTCCAGGTACACAGGCGGGCGTGACGCCGACGGCTTCAGCGTCCGCCGCGCCGGCCGGGGGCGAGGAGCGGTGATGAAGAAGCCTCCTCCCATTCCCGAGCAGCCCGGTGGTGATCCCCCCAGTCGCCGTGGCCGTCCCCCGGAGCCGATCTGCGACGAGGCTGGCACAGTCCACCGGACCTGGCTGGAGCCGGTCCGTAACCGGCTCATCGCCAGCGGCCTGACCCTCGATGACCTCGTCAGCCGTTCCGGCTACTCCAAGACCAGGCTGTCCGAACTGCTGCGCGGCAAGGGTTATTATCCCGGCTGGGAAATCACCTACAGCGTGATCCGCGCCCTGGATATCCCCGTCGATCCGGTACGCCGGCTTTGGACAGCGGCCGCGCTGGAGGCCGAGAAGGATGCCGCCTGGATCCGCAGCCGAATCTCCGACGTCCAGCCGCTTGGCCCGGACGAACAGCCCGTCGCCCACCTCGGGCTCACCCAGGCCATGTGGCAGCCCTACACCGCCTACGCACAGGCTTTTCTGCAGACTGAGCGCCGCGCCCAGCAGCTGGTCGCCCAGACCTTCGACATCCTCTGGCTCACATGGAACGAAGCGACCCTCAGCCCCCACACCCCCCGCTACGCCTGGCAGCTGCTGCGCTCCCGGGTCCACGCGGCCGCCGCGAAGCGCCCGGACGGTCGACCCGATCTGCGTCCGGCGGCGTTCTCCACCGCCGTCCAGGCTCAGATCCTGGACCTCGCCGTGCGTCTGGCCAAGATCGACGTCCTCGCGCAGTTCTTCGACACGATCACCCGGCTGCCCGCGGACCAGATGGACATCACCGTCCTGCGCAGCCTGTGCGGCGTCGACCCGGACGCCGTGCCCGGCATCGTTGGCCTGTCCCCGGCCATTGCCCACAGTCTGGACCGCCACGCCCGGGGGGCCCTGCGCCAACTCCGCCCCGACACCGACTCCCAGGAGTGATCTCCCCGCCATGAGCTCCATCGACGACCTCCTCGCCCAGTCACTTCTGTTGCACCGGCCTCACGTCCCCTGCGACGTCGTCCCATACGACGACCTGGCCTACGCTGGGCTCCTCGAACACGGCCTGCCTCAGTGGGACGACGACGGGCCCGACCCGGCTGACGAAGGTGCCGCACGAAGCCTTGCCGCTCTGTGCGAGGCGGTCGTCGCCCGCTGCACCGCCAACCAACTCGCCGACTTCCTCACCGATCAACTGCCCCAGCCGCGGGCCGCCTGGATCCTGGGTTGCGTCCTGCAGCTCGCTGGCGCCGACGACAGCGCCCGCTTCTGGTGGCAATATGCGGCCGGCGCCGAAGATGCCCCAGCCTCCTACTGCCTCTACTTGCAGCACCTCGCCCGCGGCGACGCACACGCCGCCGCCCTGTGGCACGCCCAGGCCGACGACCACACTGCGCAGGACAATCCGGCAGGCTTTGGCCAGGATGCCCCCGCCTACCGCATGGTGACCGCCGACACAAGCTTCTCCACTGTCCTGCGCATCCTCAGCCGCCTCAGCGACACCGTCCCGCGCCGGCACACCCCGGCCGCTCAGGCCGTCATCGAGTTCGTCGCTACAGCCGTCGCCATCGGTTACGACCGCCACCCCGACCTGGAAATCCCTCTCCCTGGCACCAACTTCGCCGAACAACTAGAGATCATCATCGCTGCGGCATCCAGCACAGGCCACCAGCCCGCGCCAAGCACGCAGACCACCGGAGCGCTGCCCAACCGGGACCCGCTGGAGAGCGTGTCCGAACCCGTCCCCGCCGACGGTCGGCCGCAGGACCCGGAACGGTTGCTGGTCGAGGTCACCTCCGACGAGCATGAACCCGCCGCCATGCGTGGACTGTTCGAGGAGGCGGTCCCCGTGTGCTGGGAAACGGCCACCGCTGCGGACGGCACGGACGGACGCGAATCCCGCGTGACCTACTACCTCAACCGCTTCCGCACTCGAGCCGCCCGGGCACTCTCCTCCGCCGCCAGGCCTGAAACCAGGACACCGTCCGGCGTGGCCACCTCGGGCTTCACCGGACTGTAGATCACGCGAATTGCTGACCGTCCTCGTGGGCATTGTCACGTTGTTGGATGCGTGACTGCCTGACGGTGTGTCGGGGTGTGATGGGTTCTGAGGCCGGGCGGGTCTTCAGGCCGTGGTGGGTCGGCCGGCAGCACCGGTGATCTGCTCCCAGATGGCGAAGCGGACGGTCATCTCGGCTCGGTAGTCGGAGGCTGTCATCAGGTGACGGCGAGGCCGGAAGTGGGGCGAGATGCCACTGAACGCGGACAGGAACCGCTGCGCCCCGCCCATGCTGCGGAAGTCCTTCACCGCGCGTTCGCGCTGCCTCGTCGGCTGATGACTGTTCTCGGCCCGGTTGTTCAATCCCTTGTGGGCACAATGTTCGACCGACGGCATCACCACCCGGTGGGCCGCCCCGTAGGAGCGGAGCTTGTCG
>NZ_JAPJDM010000062.1:0-8202 GCF_026242095.1 Streptomyces sp. NEAU-W12 | reverse complement strand
GCCGACCCGGCTTGATGCCCGTCGGCAGCAAAGGCTCAAGCCGGGCCCACTGGTCGTTCGTCAGATCCCCACGTCCCACAGGACGTGATCATCAACGAACAAGATCCACTTTCGCAACAGACCCTAGCCCCAATGCCGTGTAGTTAGCGCTCGCTGTTGGGTGTCAAATCGCCTGAAGCAAGGACTGAGCTCCTGCTAGAACCGTGTCGACCAAGATCACTGTTCAGCAGGAGCTCCGTTGGATGCCAAGTCTGTCATTTCTCATGAGGTAGCGGTTGCTGCGGGGCCGTTCGCGCCGGGCCATCTGGGTGAGTTGACGCGGGTTGTCCCGTTCGAAATGATCGATGAGGTGCTGGCCGAGACCGGCAGGATGCAGCAGCGGATACGGGACCTTCCCTCGCGTGTGGTGGTGTACTTGCTGCTGGCCGGGTCCCTGTTCCCCGGGATCGGCTGGCAGCAGGTATGGCAGCGGCTGACGGCCGGCCTGGAAGGACTGGAGACTGCAGCGCCGACGGCCGGCGCTCTGGCCCAGGCCCGCAGGCGGGTCGGGACCAGGCCGCTGCACCGCTTGTTCGACCTGTTGCGTGGACCAGCCGCCGGGGTCGCCACCACGGGAGCGTGGTGGCGGGGCCTGCTTGTCTGCGCTGTCGACGGCACCCTGGTGGCGGTGCCCGACAGCCCGGCGAACCAGGCCGAGTTCGTCAGGCACCGCTGCAACAACGGCGGGGCGGGATACCCCTCGCTGCGTCTGCTGATTCTGGTGTCCTGCGGCACCCGCACCATCCTGGACGCGGTGTTCGGGCCGACCACGAACGGAGAGACGTCATATGCCCCGGGCCTCGTTCGCAGCCTGCGCGAGGGCATGATCGTTCTGCTGGACCGGAACTTCGCCGTCCAGGCTCTGATCGAGGCGATCACCGGGACGGGCGCGCACGTTCTGGTCCGCGTGAAGGAGCGTCGCAGGCTGCCGGTCCTGAAACGTTTCCCCGACGGTTCCTACCTCTCCAGGCTCGGAGCCGTCGCGGTCCGCGTCATCGACTACGAGATCACCGTCAGTACCTCACAGGGGCGTCGCACCGGCGCCTACCGTCTCGTCACGCCCCTGACCGGCCCTCACACGCACCCCGCCCTCGAGCTGATCAGGCTCTACCACGAGCGATAGGAGGTCGAGACCTCCTACCTGGAGATCAAGTCCACCATTCTCGGCGGCCGGGTCCTTCGCGCCCGGACCCCTGCCGGCGTTTCCCAGGAAGTCTTCGCACTGCTGGTCACCTACCAGGTCCTGCGACTGGCCATGGCGGACGCCACCGGCACCCGCCCAGGAACCGATCCTGACCGGGCCAGCTTCTCCATCGCCCTAAACACCGCCCGCGACCTGCTCGTCCAGGCTGCGGGCGTCTTCAACGACACCGCCATCGATCTCGTCGGCACCATCGGCCGCCGGATCCTGGCCGACCTCATGCCCGACCGTCGCATCCGCACCCGGCCACGCGTCGTCAAACGCGCCATCTCCAAGTACAACGCCAGAGGCACCGTCGACCGAACCACCTACAAGGCCACCATCAGCATCGACATCCTGACCACCCGGACCCCTTGACACCCAACAGCGAGCGCTAACTACACGGCATTGCATCTAGTGCTCCAGCAGCGTTTCGCTATCTGGCCTGGTCAGAAGCATCGTCGGGAGTGTAGTGGGCTGATGGCGTGTCAGTGAAGGTCTTGCCGGACCGCCCCTCCAACGAGTGGCATCGAGAACTGTCCGAGCTGTGATGAGGGCAGCCTCCCCGCGTGATCGACGACCTTGCCGACGCGACCTGGGACCGTGAACTCGACGACCTCTTCCTGCGTATCGGCCACCGCTTCGGCCGCGCAGACCTACGACGCCGCATGCGCGACTACGTCCGCGCCCTGCTCGGCCCGGTCGGCCGCAAAAACGGCTGGCAACTGGCCGAACACGCAGGCCACCGCACCCCCGACGGCCTGCAACGGCTCCTGAACGGAGCCACCTGGAACGCCGACGACGTCCGCGACGACCTGCAGACATACGTCGCCGACAACCTCGGCGAAGCCGACGGGGTCCTCATCCTCGACGACACCGGCTTCGTCAAGAAAGGCACCACCTCCGCGGGCGTGCAGCGCCAGTATTCCGGCACCGCCGGCCGCACCGAGAACTGCCAGATCGACGTCTTCGCCGCCTACGCCACCACCCGCGGACGCGCCCTGGTGGACCGCGAGCTGTATCTGCCCAAGTCCTGGACGGACGACCGCGAACGCTGTCGCGCCGCCAAGATTCCCGATGAGAGGACCTTCGCCACCAAACCAGAACTGGCCAGGGCCATGGTGCTGCGCGCACTCGCCTCGCCGCTGCCGATCGGCTGGGTGACCGCGGATGCCGCCTATGGCCAGGAATGGCGCTTTCGCCGGATGCTGGAAGAAACCGCCGTCGGCTACGTGTTGGCCGTCCCGAAGTCTCAGCAGGTGCCGCGCTTTGGCCGTATCGACGACTCTGCTGCGCAATTCGTTCAGGCGGAGAGTCGGTAGCTGAGTCGTTCGAGCCTGCTGGTGCGGGGGCGGTCGAGGGGGCCTGTGGTCCAGTGGGCATTGTCACGCATCCAACAACGTGACAATGCCTCGATTACGACTGCGAGTCAGTCGGCGTACTCGGTCAAGGCTGCACCGAGAAGGATGAAGCACCGTGAGGCGCCAGAGTTCGCCACGAGCCGGATCGCAACCGGCGATCGGCTTTCACGGGGATCGGAACCCTCCGTGCGTGACACTGTGATGTGAATCACGTAAGAAGCAGAACCTGTGCGCATCATCGGGCGTCTGGCTGGTGTGAGATCACGCGTGAGAATACTGGACGAGCTGGACGAGGAGCGCCTCGTCCAGCTGGTGGCCAGAGGTGACCGCGGGGCGTTCGACGAATTGTACCGGCGCACGTCGCCGTGGCTGGCTGTGCGTTTGTGCCGCCGCTGCGCGGATGAGCAGATCGTCGCCGAGGTCATGCAGGAGACCTATCTGGCGGTGTGGCGCGCGGCCGGTGCGTTCGCCGGGAGTGCGGTCGGCGGGACGGCCGTCGGATGGTTGTGGACGATCGCGGCGCGCCGCCTCGTCGACGCGTTCCGGCGCCGTGCCCACCATGCCGAGCCGCCCGTTGCCGCCGCCGAGCGGGCGGTGGCGCCCGCGGCGGAGGACGAGGCATTGGCCGGGACCGTCGGCGGGGACGTCGGTGACGCCCTTCGGCAGCTGGCGCCGGAACTTCGAGAGGTCCTGCAGGCCATGGTGCTGGACGGGTTCTCCGTGCGGGAGACCGCCGTCCTGCTCAGACTGCCCGAAGGCACGGTCAAGACCCGCGCCCGCCGGGCCCGGATCGCAATGCGGGAGGCGCTGAGATGAGCGGGGAACACGTGTCGATGCGGCTGCTCGACGCCTACGCACGTGGTGATACGGAGATGGCCGTGGACGTGGTATGGGCGTTGGAGGCCCATCTGGAGACGTGCGCGATGTGCCGGAGTCGTCTGGCGGCCTCCGTGGCCACCGAGGTGCCCGGCATCGCCACGCTCCTCGACACCGTCCAGGCCGGTCTGAAACCGCAGTTGGACGCAGCCGTCAGAACACCCTCGCGGCGACGCCGCCCGAGGTGGCTGTCGGCCTGGCTGACGCCGGCCATGGCCCCATGGCTGGCCATGACCGGCGCCGTTGCCCTGATGGCGCTGCTGCTGGACTCGCTCGCCCCGCCTGCGTTCTTCGGCGACATCTCTCCCGTGGCGGCGATCGCACCCGTGCTGCCGCTGTGTGGTGTCGCCGCATCGTGGTCACGCGGCCTGGACCCGGCGCACGAAATGACGGCCTCGACCGCCCGAGCTGGCCTGCCCCTGCTCCTCAGGCGCACCACGGCGGTTCTCGTGGTGGTCCTGCCCGGCCTCCTGGTGGGGAGCTGGCTGACCGGAACCATGACGGCCGCGCAGTGGCTGCTGCCCTCCCTGGCCTTCACCTCCACCGCCCTGGCGTTGGGCAGCGTGGTCGGCGTGACTCGCGCCGCCACCGGGCTGACGGTCGCGTGGGGCGTCGTCGTCGTTGCGCCCACGTGGATCACCGGCCACGTCCCCCTTGCCCTGCGAGGTGTTTTCCAGCCCGACCAACTGCCCGTATGGGGGCTGCTCCTCGGGCTCGGCATTGGCGCCGTGATCACCCGCAGAAACGCGTACTCAACGCTGTGAAACCACCGTCGACCTTCGAAAGGGACCCCGCACGATGCCCACCACAAACGCGGCCGACACCGCGCCGAAAACCTATGCCTGGGAGATCCGGGCCAGCGGCCTGAGGGTACGCGTCGGACGCAAGAAGATGGCCGTTGACGGACTCGACCTCTGCCTGGGCATCGGCACCCACGGCCTCCTGGGACCCAACGGAGCAGGAAAGACCACCCTGATCCGGACGCTGGCCACCGTGCTGCGCCCCACTGACGGCGAACTGGAGATGCTCGGCACCCGCGTGGGCCCGATGGCTGACCACCGGGCCCTGCGCCGCCGGATCGGCTACCTGCCGCAGGCTTTCGGCTACTACAAGCGCTTCACGGTGCGTGAGTTCGTTGAGTACATGGCCTGGTTGAAGGAGGTTCCGAAGGCGGTCGTCCCCGCAGCCGTCCAGCGGGCCGTGGAACGGGTGGGCCTGGCGGACCGCGCCGACCAGCGGATGAAGACCCTGTCCGGCGGCATGGTGAGGCGGGCTGGCATCGCTCAGGCCATCGTCAACGATCCCGCGGTGCTGCTGCTGGACGAGCCGACAGCCGGCCTGGACCCGGCGCAGCGGTTGCGCTTCCGCGAGCTGTTGCAGGAACTGGGCCGCGACACGTGTGTGGTCGTCTCCACCCATCTGGTCGAGGACGTCGCGGCCGCCTGCTCCGACGTGGTGCTCTTCGCCGACGGCCGCCTCGTCTTCCAGGGCACGCCGGACGACCTGGCCGCGGCGGGCGGCCCCGAATACCCGGGCGGCAGCCCCCTGGAGCGCGGCTACTCAGCACTGCTCCAGGATTCCGAGCAGCCGGGGGGCACCTGGTGAACGCGCGAGTCCTGCGTACCGAGCTGAAGCGCTCCATCGCCCCGTGGCCCGGCATCGTCGTCCTGGCGGGCAGTCTGGCGGTCCTCCTGCTGATCGACGGGCTCTGGTGGCAGGGCGCCGCGGGGTGGACGGCTCAGTGGACTTCCATGGCCCTGTGGACCCGGTACCTGCTGACCTTCTGGTGGCCGCTCGTGGTGGGCCTGGGCGCGGTGTACGGGCTACGCGACTCCCGCTCGCAGATGGCCGAACTGCTGACGACCACGCCGTTGTCGGCCTGGCGCCGTGCGGCGCTGCCGGCCGGCGCAACGGCACTCGTGCTGACGTCCGGCTTCGGCCTCCTGGTCCTCGTAGGCGGAGTCCAGGTGGCCCTCGGTGCCACCGCCTACACGAGTCTCGGCTGGCTACCGATCTCGCTGGTGGCGGTGCTGTCCCTCGTCGCAGGGGCCGTGTTCGGCATGGGTGTCGCGCGGGCCGTACCCTCTGCACTCACCCCGCCGGCCCTGACGGTGTTCCTCTTGCTGACGGCCCTCTCCCTGCAGCAGAGCAATGAGGGGGCACTGCCGTCGAGCGTCGCGCCGAACCGGCTCGCCCTGCTGTTCCCGGCGACTGCGGAGCCGCGGGAGATGCTGCTGACCCTGTCCGGCTCCGTCCACCTCGGCCAGACACTCTGGCTACTCGGCCTGCTTGCCACCGGTTTCGCACTGCTGTCGGCCGCGACCCCCCGGGCCCGACTGCTCGCGGTGGCCCCCGTCCTGGCCGGCGCAGTTCTGGCCCTGCTGATCCTCCCGGCCACTCCGCGCGACACCTACGTCATCGACAAAGCCGCCGCCACCCTGGTCTGCGACGGACCGGTGTGCGTGACGCAGGCGAACCGTTCACGCCTGCCTGAACTCGCACCGCGCGGCAAGGACGTGCTGCGCGTGCTGCACGACGCCCTGGGCAATAAGGCGCCGAACTCGGTGCGGGAGGACACCGGGCTGCGCGCGCTCGGCGACGAACGCCGACTCTCCGGCGACGCGGTGCTGGTCGACTTCGACGACCCGCTGATCACTCATGCGACAGGGGCGGAACTGACCCGTCTCCTGGTCGCCCAGGGCCTGGCACCGAACTGCGCACCGCGCACCCCTTGGGAGGGCGGGGGGCAGGTCGACATTCCCGTACAGAGCATCGCCGCGAGCTGGGCACTAGGCGATCACCAACTCAAACCGCTGCAGAAGCCGGACCCCTACGCGTACTCGCAGCGTGAATGGGCGGACGCCGACGTCGCCTGGCAACGGCTGATGGCGTTGTCACCGGCCGAACAGCGCTCGCGGATCGCCGAGGTGCACGCCGCCGCCCTCTCCTGCACGGCCCACGACGAGCTTTCGGTGTTGGCGGGGAAGGCGTCGCAATGAGGTGGCTGATCCTGTACGCCCGTTCACGACAGGTACCCACCTCGGCTGCAGCGGTCGCGCTCGTCGCGCTGGCGGCGTGGGCCTTCAACCAGGACGACGCCGGCCCGGTGAACCCGGGGATCGCGGTCCTGATCCTCACCGCGAACGTGGCGGCCGCTTCCGTCGGGCTCGGTGGGCAGGACGCCGCGCTGGATCGGACGGCCGCGATCCGGTGGATGCCACGGCGGGCGGCGCACGTGCTGCTGGCCGGCGCGGTCGCCGGGGCGGCTCTGCTGGCGGTCCAGGCAACTGGAGCCAAGCTCGCCCCGGCCGCGCTCGTCGTCCGCGACAGCGCTGGTTTGGTCGGCCTGGCCGCGCTCGGGGCGGTGCTCTGCGGGGCCCGGTTCGCATGGACCCTACCGGTCGGCTGGCTCGCGTTCACCCTCCTCGTCCCGGCTCCGCCCGGCATCGCGGGAGAGGTGAGCAACTGGATGATCATTTCCCCCGCTACGACGGCCTCCGCCGCGACCGCGTGGGGCCTGGTGGCGACCGGCACCGTGCTGTACGCCGCAGCAGGACCGAGACGGTAACGGACACGCTCCGCGCTGAGCGCTTCAGTCAGCGAAACTCGCTGACTGAAGCGCTCAGTCACAGCCCCGGACCGCAGCAGGTCCGGGGCTCGTTCGCGTATCCGCGGGGGTTCGGATGTTCATGCACGCGATGCCGTGCCCAACGAACACCGTCGCGTACGGGTTACGACGCGCGCGGTGGCCGGGCAAGCCGGTGACGACACCACGCAGCGCCCTACCTGGGTGACCCGGGTCTACCGCAACCCCGCGAACAACGAGCAGTACGTCGATCGCGGCATCGCAGCAGGTCAGCAGCGAATCGCGGGAAACCCGCGTTTCGCCTGGTCAGAGCCGGAATGCGGAAAACCCACGATCCCCTCCGCCCCTCCCCCCCCCGGAGGAGGTAACTACCTCCTCCCCCTACCCCCTCACTGACTCCTCGGGGTCGCTTCCGTCACAGCGGGGGGAGGGGGAGGGTGGCTTCGCCCCGAAGGAGCTTCACGCGGCGGAGTCGTTCTTGCAGCAGTTGCGCCCGCCGCATCACATGGGTGCGTCGTCGGCCCGCACGTACGCGCCGCTGCTGCTGCGGTCGATGGCTGAGCAGGGCTGGCCGTCGGTCTTCGAGGTCGACCACCTGCTGTTGGCGCGGGAGGTCACGCGGGATCCGCAGGGCTTCAAGCGGCCGTCGTCGCTGGTGCCGACGCGGATCAGGGATCTTCCGCGCTACGCCATCGTCACCGGCGCCGACCGGGGCCAGGGTGCCACCGCGGAGCGCTGCCCGGTTCACCCGGAGCGCTACCGCAAGGGCTGCGTGGACTGAGCGATGACCGTGCCTGCCTGACCGGACAGCAGTGCGGGCCGCTCCCGTGCAGGGGAGCGGCCCGCGAAATCCCCTGACCGCTTTCACCAACCAGGAGACCCCCAGCGGGCACTGTCACGTTGGCTGACCGGGTGGGATGATCTTCTGGTTGGTCGTGCTGGGAGGGGTCGTCCATGGGCAGCGCACCGCCGTCGTACAAGGGGCACCGGTACCCGGTCGAGGTAATCTCCCACTGCGTGTGGCTGTACTTCTGCTTCCCGCTGTCGTTTCGCGAGGTGGAGGAGCTGATGTTCGAGCGCGGTGTGATCGTCTCCTATGAGACGGTCCGCCGCTGGTGCGTCAAGTTTGGGCAGTCCTACGCGAACGGCCTGCGCCGCAG
>NZ_JAPJDM010000061.1:1725-10090 GCF_026242095.1 Streptomyces sp. NEAU-W12 | reverse complement strand
GGCCATGGCCACGCTGAAGGGCTGGCGCCTCCTACGAAAGCTCCGCTGCAGCACCAACCGCATCACCGCGATCGTCCAGGCCGTCCTCGTCCTTCATCACGCCTCGGCATGAGGTTGGAAAAGGCTCAGTGGTCGAGCGAAGGGAAACTGCCTGGTCAGTACGAAAGCTCCGCTGCAGCACCAACCGCATCACCGCGATCGTCCAGGCCGTCCTCGTCCTTCATCACGCCTCGGCATGAGGTTGGAAAAGGCTCAGTGGTCGAGCGAAGGGAAACTGCCTGGTCAGCCCGGCAAACGGTCCCACCAGCTACATCAGGCCATTCCATGACGTGCGTAGCGGCCCGCCGACCGCACGGCCCAGACGGGTATCCGGACCACCCGACGAGCAGCCCTGGCAGGACCTCATTCTTCAACACGTTGAACTTGACAGGGAAGAGGCGATCCTCGCGCACCGCAGCGAAGCCGCCCGCGAGCGGCCCCTGCCCGGCCTGCTCGCCCGCCTGCCCGAGCCGGAACGCGACGAGATCATCAGCACCGAACAGTTCACCCGGCTCACCCTCAGTCCCGCGCCGGGTAACCCTCACCGCCTCGTCGCCTGACCGACCGCCGTCCACTCGGCCCTCTAACACGATCGGAGACGAGATGACCGTCACGCCCGTCCCGGACACGCCGCCCAGCACGACGATGACCGACGAGGAGTACGGAGCCGTACGCGCCGAGGCCGCCCTGTGGGTGGGAACGTCCGTGCTGGTCACAGACGAACGCGGCTTCATCCTGGTCCAGCACGTCGACTACCGCACGACCTGCCTCCTACCCGGCGGCGCCGTCGACAAGAACGAGCCCCCGGCCCCGGGTGCCGCGCGGGAACTGCGCGAGGAACTCGGCGTCACCATGACCGTCGACCGAGGGCTCGCCGTGGACTGGGTTAGCGCCGACAGCCTCAACGCGCCCGCCAGCATGCGCTTCCCCGGCGAGATCCTGCACGTCTACGACGGCGGTACGTGGAACAACGAGCAGATCGCCGCCATCCGGCTGCCCGACCGCGAGGTCAAGTCCGTCGAGTTCGTCGAACCCGCCCGGCTACCGGACCTGATGGCCCCCGGCGACGCCCGTCGGGCCCTGTCCGCCCTGCGCGCCCGCATCAACGCCGGCGGGCCCGCCCTGCTGGAGAACGGCTCCCCGATTGCCCCAACCGTCCTGGACCGGGTCGGCGCCTTTCGCGCCGCCCGCGCCCGGCACCACCTGCCTTTCCACGCCAGCCCCGCCCCGGAGCAGCTCTCGGTGGTCCAGATCTGGGGCTGGCTCCTCGGACCCGACGACCGCGTCTTGGTGCTGCTGGAACCGGACACCGGCGCGGCTCTCCTGCCGGGCGGCGCCCCCGTGCTCCCGGACGGCGGCGACCCGCTCGTCACACTGCGCCGGGAGGTACGCGAGGAAGCTGCGGCTGAGTTCGGCACCCCCCTGTTCCTCGGCCACCTCTGCGACCCCGACAAGCCGTACGCCCGCCTCCGCTACGCCGCGCCCCTCACTCGCCTCGGCCCGCCCTCCGTCGACCCGGCCACCGGCCGTACCCACATCCGGGTCCTGGCCACACCCGAGCAGGCCTCGGAGCTCTTCGACTGGGGACTTCCGGCGGCCGACCAGCTCGCCGCGGTCCACCAGGCCCGAGCGCGGCTCGGGATCCCCCGTGCCGCGCGGCAGCCCCTCACTGATCTGCCGGACGCCATCGACCTCACCACCTTGTAGCCCCCGGCCCATCTCGAAGCGAGGACTCGCATGAGCAACACATCACCTGCCTTGGGCACGCCCCCTGCGGCCGCTCGATCCCTGCCAGTCACGAGAGCCGCATCGGATGCTCCACCGCCGGTTCGAACGGGACACTGCCAGTGCGGCCGGATCTCCTACCAGGTCACCGGCGTCCCAGATGATCCGCATTTGTGTTCATGTGTCCATGAGACGCGGATCTCCGGCGGGCCTGCGGTGCTATGGGTGGGCTTCCCCCTGGACTCCCTGATCTGGACCGGACCCGGGGGTGAGCCGAAGTGGTATGCGACCTACCCTTCTCCGAACTACTGGGGTCGTCCCGTACTCAGGTGATGGGATCAGCCCCAGGGGCGGTATGGAGCCGGAGAACGGCCGTGAGTAGCACGGGTGTTAGCTTCTTCCCCGTGGTGGAGCACCAGGACGAGACCAGGGCGGCCTACGACGGGGTCGTCGAGCTGTATGCGTCGATGTTCGCTAATCGGTTGGAGACGCACCCGTTCTCGCGGAACATGATCGGCACTTTCGCCGAGCTGGTGGGCGGGACAGGTAACCCGCGAGCAGCCGATGTCGGGTGCGGGCCTGGACATCTGACGGCCATGCTGCACGACCTAGGGCTGGACGCCTTCGGGCTCGACCTCTCCCCGGGCATGGTCGACCACGCCCGGCGGGCCCATCCGGCGCTGCGGTTCGACGAGGCGCGGATGGAGGCCCTGCCGATCGAGGACGGCGCGCTCGGCGGCGTGCTGGCCCACTACTCGATGATGCATACCCCTCCTGGGGAATTGCCCGCGCTGCTCGCCGAGCAGGTACGTGTTCTGGCGCCAGGGGGCCTGCTCCTGGTCTCGTTCTTCGCAACCGACGGACCGGAGCCGGTCCGCTTCGACCACAAGGTGACGCCCGCCTACAGCTGGCCGGTGGACCGGTTCGCCGAGTTGCTGGCCGGGGCCGGGCTCGTCACGTTCGCCCGGCTGCTCCACGACCCGGCCTCTGAGCGGGGCTTCCTCGACGCCCACTTGCTGGCCCGCCGCCCCTAGCCCGGAAACTCGGGCTAGGGAGTCTTCTCCAGTCACCGGTACACCAGAAAGGATCGTGGCATGTCCAGCGAACGTCTCATGCGCATCCATAGCGCCGAGTTCCAGGCCATGGCCGAGAGGGTCCTGCGGGTCACCGAGCTCACCTCCCGCCTGAACGTCCTGCCTTTCGAGGACGAAGCGGGCAAGGCGGAACTGTTCGAGCAGATCCTCGGCAAGCCACTGCCGCCGAGAGTCACGATCTATCCGCCCTTCTACACGGACCACGGCCTCCACCTCGACCTCGCCGAGCGCGTGTTCATCAACCAGAACTGCACGTTCCTGGACTACGCCGGCATCCGGCTCGGCGAGCGCGTGATGATCGGACCGAAGGTCACGTTCATCACCAGCGGCCACCCGGTCGATCCCGAGGAGCGGCGGCTGCACCTCACCGGCGCACCCATCGACGTGGCGGAGAACGTGTGGATCGGTGCTGGTGCCACGATCCTGCCCGGCGTCAGCATTGGCCGTGATGCCGTGGTCGCCGCTGGCGCGGTCGTGACCGATGACGTTCCGCCGGCAAGCCTGGTGACCGGTAGTAAGGCAACCGTCCACCGACGGTGGTGACGACCTCTCCGGGGCCACGTAGAGCCCCGACTACGGACAGTCATCAACCACATCGGAAGCCTGGCGCCCCTCCCCGAGGCAACTGGCTCCGGTCCAGGGGCAAGACGCCCTCCGCTCGCTCACCCCGTACGATCACCGACCCCTTGGGATTGATCATGTAGAGCGTGGCCCGTGGCCTGGGACGGGGTGGTGTAGATCATCCGCGCGGATGAAGATCGTCTGAAGCGCCACGTTCCGGTCGATCGGGAGTAGGTGCTGTTTCGATCGGTGCCGGCGTCCTCAATGGGAGCTACCGAGTCCGCGAGAGACTCGGAGCCGTAGCCGCCAGCAGGTGAGCACTACCGTCCCCGGAACCACTGCGAGTTCTGTGGTCAGACCGTGCCCCTGACCCTCGCCGGAGGCGACAACGGTCCAGGTCACGAAGGCTCCGGCGGTGTGGCGACCGCAGTAGTGCGAGCAACGATCTCCCGGAACGTGGGAATTCCCAGGTCGACAGCCTCCTGCTTCCGGGCGATCTGCGCGTCGAGTTGGGCAATCTTCTCCTCGGCGTGGGTCAGGCTGCTCTGCAAGCCTTCGATCTCGCCGAGCCAACCCTCCCGTTCGGCTTCCAGGATGCGCGCGAGCAGGTTGTCGCGGATTTCGACGAGCCGCGGCCGTTCGGACGCGTGAACGATGAGGACGGGGCAGCGGACACAGGCGTGCTCATGAGCACAATCGGTTCCGTATGCGCGGCCGCAGTCGCCCAGGGCAAGCTTGCGGCGCTCAAAGTGGCCGAGGAACTCGTCCCATTCCTCCGGGGTGACGATGCGGTATTCCTCGACTGGCCGCAGGGCCCGGCGCCGGGCAATGAACGCTCGATGTGCCTCGATGGCGTCCGTCGGGTAGATCGCGGCGTATCCCATCGTCGTTCCGATGTGGTCGTGACCAGCAATGACCTGGGCGATGTGGGGCGGCAGGCCGTTGAGGATGGAGTCCGTGATGAAGATTCGTCGGAAGTCATGCGGCTGGAAGATGAGAGGGTCGCCCGCGCTGTCCACCAAACCTGAGGCCAGCAGAGTCGCGTCGAGTCCCCTGCGGATCGACGCTGCAGACAGCGGACGCGGATAGCCACTCATGCGATCTTGGAACAGCAGTGGCATCGGCGGGTTCCAGACCCGTTCGTAATGGTCGTAGCTTCGAACCACGGGAACTCTCCCGTCGGGAGCGCGGACTCGGGAGACAATCGCGCTCAGCACGTCCGCCAGTTCCGGTGTGACCAGGACAAGTCGCTCCTGGTCCGTCTTCGACGGGGCAATCTGCAGGAGCGGGACAACCTGCCCGGTGGTGGGCAGCTTGTAACTGATGATGCTGTGATGCCCCAGCTCGAGGAGCTCCTCGATGCGGATACCGGTGTGCCGCAAGATCTCGATCGCAGCCCACGCCCAGAACGCGCTCCGCTCCTCGCCGGCGAACGAGCGCCGGCGGCCCTTGCTGTCCCAGGCATGGATCGGGCGACCGTCGGCGCGCTTACTGAAGCGTGGGACGGTGAATGTCTCGCCTAATACGGTGAATGTCGAGCTGAGCGGTGCGGCGTTGAGCGCCTCGAGCCGAGCCTTGGCCTCCTTCAGAAGGCGGTCAGCTGTTTGCACGAGCGTGGGCAACGCGGGCAGACGCTCACGAGTGCGTTGGTCCATCCGTGCCTTGAGCTGGCGGTCAGCCTTTGCTGTCGAGCACTCGGCTTCGCTGATCGGGCAGGGAGCGACCCAAGCGGCCCACTGGCTGGGGTCTTCCACCGCCCACTCCGCCAGGTCCAAGTACAAGGCTCGGACCTGTGTCTTGATGGCAGTCGCGTTCCTGCGTGGCTCTGTGACCTCGCGGAACGAGCCGTCGGGCAGACGCTTGCGGACGGTCTTGGTGGCCAGACGGAGCTTCCAGGCAGTGATCACCTCGGCTGGCAGCCGGAGAGAGTCGATGCCCGGATGATGCCGCTCCAGGTCATCCCAGAACCGAAGTGCCAGCGAGTTCGTGAGCGACTGCAGCGATGTGAAGTCCAGACCTACGGAGCGATGGGAAAGATAGGCGACTAACAGATCGCGGACCGGTCGGCACTGCAGCTGGTAGCGATCCACAAGTTCTGCCGCAGTGAGTGGCCCGGTGCGGTGCGAGATCCGGAACAGCGTGTGCGGTGCGTCTGCTGGAAAGAGGCCCAAGTCGCGCAGCCAGGTGTAGGCGAGCTCGATCCGCCGGTTGCTGTTGGTCCGGTTCGTGCGGTGCCATAGCAGCAGGTCACCGACGACGATGTCCTCGATGGTGCCGCCCTGGCAAGCCATGATCTCCGCGATGGTCTTCAGCCCGGACGAACCGTCAGCCGATGACAGGTTGGTCGGCAGTGACGCTCGCAACCGAGCGAATCCTTCTGGGTCGCGCGTTGCCTCCAGAGCCGGTCGGAGGTGCCGCGATCTTGACCCGATGAGGAACTCCGGGGCGGGTCTGACAGCATCCGCGCAGAGCAGCGCCAGGACCCCGACCAGCAGCGTCTCGCGCCGGGACACGCGTGATTCCGAGCGGGCCCACTTCGCGAAGGCATCCCTCCATCCTTGAGACGCGATCTGCTGGCCGTGGGCCGGGCTCGCCTGCCAGCGTTGTTGCCAGGTCTCGCCGGGGTAGGTCGCCAGCCAATCCAGCACGAGGCGTGCACCGAACATACGAGTTTCCTGAGCTCTGCTGTCCGCGGCTCGCAGCGGCGGACGAGCCAGCCGCTCAAGGACTTCTCCGCGTGAGAGGGCCGTTGCCGGCCACGTACTCGGCTTTTCCCGAGGTGGGAATCGGTCCATCAAGGCGAGCGCTTCGGCGCCCACCAAGCTCGTTTCCCGCGGGACGAAACTCGAGGCGACGTGTGTCGCAGCGCTGGTCATGACACGTCCCGGCCGAAGAGGATGGACAAGGAGTCGGGGTTGTAGGAGGGTTCGTCGACGGGCACGGGAGGCTCCTTGCGTCGCTGCTCCTGACGGGCGTGGTGGGCAAGCCCGGCGGCGATGACGTCGTCTCTGGTGGGACGGTTGTAGATGTCCAGGGTCGACAGGTACTTGTGGCCGAGGATCTTCTGCACGTAGACCGGCGGCATGTTCGGGTCGTCGAGCATCAGGAATGTCGCTGTGTGCCGCAGGTCGTGAAGGGTCCAGTTGGCGCCCAGGAGCTCATTGGCGCGGTTGAACATCATGCGGGCCGCGTCGTACTCCAGCGGCCGCCAAGGGCGTCGTAGTGTCCACCACAGTGGATGGTGACGGCCACGAGGGACGCCCTTCTTCCACGCGGCCTCTTGGTAAAGCCGCAGCCAGACGAACGCGTCCGGGGTGGCGGGCAGCTCCTGGTACTCGCGGCTGCCCTTGCGGATCACGCCGATGGTCTGCTCGCCGACGACCGCACCGTCCTGCTTGGCGGTGAGCAGTTCCTCGGCGCGGGCGCCGGTGGCGATCCAGAAGGCCAGCAGGGCCCGGTCGCGGTGCGAGCGGAGCCCGGCGAAGACCTCGGTGTACTTCTCGTCGGGAATCCGCCGCGGGATCTGCTGAGGAACGGTCGGCCGGTAGAGACCCGTGCGTCGGTTCCGGTGCTTCTTCTCACCATTGCTGTGCGACCCGGGCCGAGCCGAGCGGCGTTCACGAACCAACGGGAATGGGTTGACGAGCAGTGCCCCGGCGTTGCTATCCAGATGGAAGTCGTAGAACTGCCGCAGCACCGTCTCGCAGTGAGCACGGGTCCTCGGCGAGTACTTTGTCCCGACGGTGGGCTTGCCGGTCACGGGATTCGGTGTCCCCGGCACCGGCCTGTCTCTGCGAGGCGGTGGGATCTCGGAAAGAGCCTTGCCTCGGTGGCGCCAATGGACGCGTACCGGCTTGTCCGCCACCTTCATCCACAACATGAAGTCCCGGGCGTCCTCCCGGGTCGCACGGTCCCACTCGATCCCGAGCACCCACAAGAACCGGAACCAGCGCAGCAGATCCATGCCGTACGAGCGCGGCGTCAGCGGCGAGCTGTCCCGCGCCATCAGCTCCTTGAGATACAGCACGGTGGGCTCCACCGGTCTCCCGACCGGATCCAGCACCCTGAACGGCTCCCAGGGGTCTCCCGTCTCCAGTAGCCGGCCTAACTCGGGCAGGACGAAGTCCCTCAGATCCCTTCCGGGACATTGCTCATCAAGCACGTCGGGAAGCTAGCAGATACCCCGCCTGAGCTGCGAAGACTCATGAGTTAGTTCGGTCAACAGGCCGACCCTACGACGAGGCTTCTGCCCCGACTGCGGATCGCAGCTCGTGTCCATCGCCGATGACTCCGACATGGCCATGGTCACCGGGTTCAGCCTTGCCGACCAGAACGGCATCGAACCACTGGGCCACTCCTTCCGTGAGCACGCCGCGCCGTGGATGCACATCACCCTCGCCCCTGCCCCGGCACCCGACTGAGACGGGGCTGCGGCACCAGGAACTGAGCCAGCTGACAGCCTTGAAGAGCCGTGTCGAGAGCGAACCTTTCGAACACCATCGGCGTGTGTCATCACGATGCCGCCCCGAACAATGCCGTATTCGTCGATGGGCTGCCCACAGCGTGGATCGACTTCGACACCGCGGCGCCCGGCTCGCCCCTGGAGGACCTCGGCTATGCCGCGTGGACGTGGTGCATCGCGTCCAAGTGCACCGTGCCGGTGGAGCGGCAGGCGGAGCAGGTGAAGATCCTCGCCGACGCCTACGGCATTCAGGGGCCGGAGCGCGGCGCGGTGGTCGACGCCATCCTCGAGCGGCAGGCACGCAACGCCCGGTTCTGGGCGGAGCTGATGGCCTCTCCCGACACCGCGCCCGCCGAGCCCGAAGTGCTGGCCTCCCGGATCGAGTGGAGCCGCCGCGAGTTCGCGTTCACCGCATCGAACCGGTCGGTGTTCGAGGACGCTCTGGCCTGAACCGGCCCTGTCGCGCTTCAGACGGTGGGCGGGG
>NZ_JAPJDM010000061.1:1219-1715 GCF_026242095.1 Streptomyces sp. NEAU-W12 | reverse complement strand
GCATCACCACCCCCTACAACTCCGGGATCAGCGAAGGCCGCATCACCGACGTCAAACTCCAAAAGCGCCTGATGGCCGGCCGCGCAGGCGTCCCACTCCTCCGCCACCGCGTCATCCTGATCGCCCACCTCCGCCGACGCTACGCGGACCAGTCGACCGTGCCACCGAGATGATCTCCATCTACGAAAATCTTGTCAGAGCCACGTTCAGGTGTACGCCGACAAGAGCGCAGGATACGTGCGTGCAGGATGGTGTGACGGAGCGCGTAATAGGCGCTCTCGTGCTCCCAACGCTCGTGATAGAGGTGCACGAGTCGGTCGGCGGGGTAGCGGCGGGCATCCAGCAGCGTGGTCGCCAGGCATTGGGAGCCCTCAGTGGGCGGTTCGTGAGTCTTTGAGTGGTTCTGCTGTCGCCTGATGGTGTGGCGGCAGGGCGGAATCCGCCGGTCCACGGGTGCTGATCTGGTGATGTGACCGGGTGAGTGAACGCAAGCTGT
>NZ_JAPJDM010000061.1:0-1209 GCF_026242095.1 Streptomyces sp. NEAU-W12 | reverse complement strand
CACCCGCTGGAACAGCTCCCACAACTCATCCGGCACCAGCCGCTCAACGATCCTCGCCACGACCCACAGCCTACCGAGCCAATTGAGATGACTTCTCAGTGGGCGGTTCGTGAGTCTTTGAGTGGTTCTGCTGTCGCCTGATGGTGTGGCGGCAGGGCGGAATCCGCCGGTCCACGGGTGCTGATCTGGTGATGTGACCGGGTGAGTGAACGCAAGCTGCACCCGAGTGACTTATCGGACGAGCAGTGGTCATTGATCGAGCCGGTGATCACCGCGTGGAAGGACCGGCACCGCTCGGTCAGCGGCCACCAGGGCGCCTACGACATGCGGGAGATCGTGAACGCGATCCTCTACCAGGGGCGAACCGGCTGCCAGTGGGCCTATCTCCCGCACGACCTGCCGCCCAAGAGCGCGACCTACTACTACTTCGCCGCCTGGCGGGACGACGGCACCGACCAGGTCATCCATGAACTTCTGCGCTGCCAGGTCCGTGAACGCGCCCGCCGATTAGAGGACCCGACCCTGGTGGTCCTGGACACCCAGAGTGTCCACGTGGCCGCCGGGGTCCCTGCCGCCACGACCGGCCATGATCCGGCCAAGCGGGTGCCCGGCCGCAAACGCGGACTGGCCGTGGACGTCCTCGGCCTGGTCATCGCAGTCGTCGTCCTCGCCGCGAACACCCATGACAACGCCGCGGGCATCCTCCTGCTGGACCAGGTCGCCGAGCACGCCGGCGGAAGCGTCCGCAAAGCCCTGGTCGACCAGGGCTTCAAGGACCAGGTCGTCGCGCACGGCGCCGGCCTGGGCATCGACGTCGAGATCGCCGCACGCGACCCGCAGGTCAAGGGGTTCGTGCCGCAGCCGAAGCGATGGAGGGTCGAGCAGACCTACGGCATCCTGATACTGCACCGCCGCCTGGTCCGCGACTACGAGCACCACCCCTCCTCCTTCGCCTCCCGCGTCTACTGGGCGATGACCCACGTCATGACCCGCCGCCTCACCGGCGCGAACGCCCCCACCTGGCACGAGGCGAAGGCGGCGGCAGGGTGAACCTCCAGCCCCTGCTCGACGCCCTGGACCTCCAGGAAGACGCCGCCCGGGCCCTGGCCGACGACCTCCGCACGCAGATTGACGGCCTGCAGACCCGGCTGCGGGAGGCCGAGATGCACCTCGAACACCTCGCGATCACCCGCACGACCGTCACCGGCC
>NZ_JAPJDM010000060.1:0-10569 GCF_026242095.1 Streptomyces sp. NEAU-W12 | reverse complement strand
TGGAGAGGATCTTCACGGCGGTGGTCTTGCCGGCGCCGTTCGGCCCGAGCAGCGCGAACACGGACCCGGCCGGCACCGCCAGGTCGATGCCGTCGAGGACCGTCTTGTCCCCGTAGGCCTTGCGCAGCCCCTTGGCCGCGATGGCGGGAGAGTGCGATGTCGTTGTCGTCATGCCGCAGAGGTTGCGGCAGGGCGCGTTCAACGCGGTTTCAGGATGCTTTCAGCGCCCTGAAACCGGGCGGCGGAGGGTGCGGTGCCCTACCGTCTCCCCGGGTGCGACCGGTGGCGTCCCGCCGGGTGGTGCAGCCGGTCGACGGAGCGGGACGCGCAGGTCACGCCGCGGGACTTCGGCCGGCTGGGGCACTCCGGGCGCCCGACCGGGCCACACTTCGTGTGCCGCGCCCACGGGGGGATCCCCGCGGGCCGGGTACCGGAGGGCGAAGCTCAGGATCGCTCACACCATCCCGCGGCCTCGCGGCCTCGACGCGGCTGCGACGGCGGGAAGGCCTCCTCGGCGGGGGCGCTGCCCCGTGGTCCCACGGCCCGGGGCCGCCGGCGGTCGGGTTCCGCCGGCGGTCGGGCCGTGGTGAGGGCCCCGGGCCGTGGTGACGGCCGGGTCGCGGCGGTGGTCAGCCGTGCGCCGCCAGGCCCAGCGAGCGCCTGAGGAAGTCCAGCTGGAGGCGGAGCAGGTTCTCGGCGACCTCCTCCTGCGGGGTCATGTGCGTGACGCCGGACAGGGGCAGCACCTCGTGGGGGCGGCCGGCCGCGAGGAGGGCCGAGGACAGGCGCAGCGAGTGGGCGACCACGACGTTGTCGTCCGCCAGGCCGTGGACGATCATCATGGGGCGGTGCGGTGCGGCGGCGTCGACCAGGCCCGCGTCGTCGATCACCGAGTTGCGGCGGTAGGCCTCCGGCTGCTCGTCCGGGTGACCGAGGTAGCGCTCCTGGTAGTGGGTGTCGTACAGGCGCAGGTCGGTGACCGGGGCCCCCACCACGGCCGCGTGGAAGACGTCCGGCCGGCGCAGCGCCGCGAGGGCGGCCAGGTAGCCGCCGAAGGACCAGCCCCGGATGGCGACGCGGTCCAGGTCGAGCGGGAAGTCGGCGGCGAGGGCCTGGAGCGCGTCCACCTGGTCCTGGAGGGTGACCGCGGCGATGTCGTCCCTGACGGCCTTCTCCCAGGCGGGGGAGTGGCCGGGGGTGCCGCGGCCGTCGGCGACGATCACCGCGAAGCCCTGGTCGGCGAACCACTGCGAGGTCAGATGGGGGTTGTGCGCGGCCACCACGCGCTGGCCGTGCGGGCCGCCGTAGGGGTCCATGAGGACGGGGAGGGAAGTGTCGCCGTGGTAGTCCGCCGGCATAAGCACGGCGCACGGAATTTTGCGTGCGCCCCCCTGGGTGAGCGTCACCCGGGGGGACATACCGGGGTCTTCGGCGTGGGAGCGGACAGTCGCCGTCGGTTTCCCGTCACGCAGGACCCGCGCCCGTGTCCCCGGCCGGTCCGGCGTCGCGGACACGAGTACGGTCACACCCCCGGCGCGTACCGCGGAGTGCACGCCGGGCTCCTGGGAGACGCGCTCCACGCCCAGTTCGTTCACCCGGTAGACGTGCACCTCGCCGATCTCCGGCCCGCCGTCCGCCGCCCCCGGCCTCGGCCCCGGCTCCGCTCCCGCCGACGCCGACACCAGCACGTCGTCGTCCGACACGTCCAGTACCGCGCGGATGTGCAACTGCGGTCCGGTCAGTGGGCGTTCGCCGACGGCGAGTCGTCGGGCACCCCCCTCGTCGGTGATCCGGACCAGCTGCCCCGAGGGGCTCCAGCACGGCACTCCCGCGAAAAGATCCAGCCAAACTGGATCTTCGTCGGCGTGCACCATCCGGGTCGCCCCGGTGTCCGGGTCCACCGCCAGGAACAGCTGACTGCGCTGGTCGCGCGCCTGTACGAGCAGGAGTGGCGCACCCGCCGCTGACCAGTGCACATGCGCCATGTACGGGTACCGCGCCCGGTCCCACACGACCTCCGTGCGCGCCCCGTCGAGCCCGATCACGAACAGCCGCACCTCCGCGTTCGCGGTGCCCGCCGCCGGGTACGCCACCCGTTGCGGCTCCCGTCCCGGGTGCGCCGGATCGGAGATCCACCACCGGCTCACCGGCGTGTCGTCCACGCGTGCCACCAGCAGCCGGTCCGAGTCGGGCGCCCACCAGAAGCCCCGCGAACGCCCCATCTCCTCGGCCGCGACGAACTCCGCCAGACCGTAGGTGACGTTCTCCGCCTCGGGGGCGGCCAGCGCGCGGTCCTCCGTCCCCTCGGCGCCCACGACCCGCAGCGCGCCCTGCGCGACGTACGCGACGTGACACCCGTCGGGTGACGGCCGGGGGTCGATCACCGGTGTGGGAGTGGTCAGTTCACGCGCCGTCCCGGCCCGCAGCTCGGCCGTGAAAAGCCGCCCTGACAAGGAGAAAGAGGCCAACTCGACCTGTGCGTCGGTGGCGTAGCCGACGATGCCGGCGCCTCCCTCACGGCTGCGTTCGCGCCGCGCCCGCTCCTGGGGCGACAGGCTCTCCGCGGCGCCGCCCAACAGGGCGTACGGGTCGGCCGCCACGCGCTCCCCGCCGTCCTGGGGGTCGAGCACCCACAGCGAATTCGCCCGGTCCGTACCGGAACCCGAGCGCAGGAACACCACCCGGGAACCGTCGGGTGCCACGGTGAACGATCGCGGCGCGCCGAGCGTGAACCGCTGGGTGCGGGCGTGCCGTCGGGGGAAGGAGTCAGCGTCAGTGGTCATGCCATGACCATATTGGCCATGCGCCCCCTTGTGCGGCCGTGCGCCGATCGATGCGCACGTACCGATAGTTATGATCGTTGGCGCATAGTGGGTATGAACCTGCTGGCTGCTGTACGGATTTATCTGCCCCCATATTCCTACCCCCCCCTGTCGTCCTGGGATCCTTGGAGGTGAGCCGCCGTGGCACTCTCGATTTCGGCGGTAGTGCTGCTGGCGATCATCGTCTTCCTGCTGATCAAGAAGTCGGGCCTCAAGGCGGGGCATGCGGTCGTCTGCATGCTCCTCGGCTTCTACATGGCGTCGTCGACGATCGCGCCCACGATCAGCGAGCTGACGACCAACATCGCGGGGATGATCGGCAGCATCAACTTCTGACCGGCCGGCCCCGCCCGGCCCGGCTCCGGGCTCCTGCCGGGCTGCCGGCGCACCGGGCGGGCCCGGACGGACCCTGGGACGGGCGTGTGAAGGAAGCCGGGCTGCTCGCTGTCACCGGGCTCCTTGCGGTGTGGCTGCTGTGGAGTCTCCGGAACCTCTACCGCATCCCCGTCGGCCTGTGCGACGGATCGTGGCAGCGCCCGCTGTGGTGGGCGCGCCTGTGGTCCCTCGCGCTGTTCGTCGGCTTCGCGGCCTGGCTCCGGGGAGCGCTCAGCGGCGGGCTCGACATCGGTGAGACGTGCGCGTACACCCATCACCAGACGTACGACGGCGCCTACCGGTCGGCCCGTTCCGAGGAGTTCCGGAGGCTGTTCCCGCTGCACAACAAGTGCAACGCGGAGTACGACCTGGTGCCGGGGTGGGTCAACCCGACCGTGGTGAACTGCGCCGCCTTCGTGCTGCTCGCCACCGCCGTGCTGCTGTGGTTCGGCATCGCGCGTCTCGCCCGTGGTGGCGGGTCGCGGACGGTGACGGAACGACTCGTGCGTGTCGACCCCTCGCTTGTTACTCGTTGGTAAGGAATGATGGCGGGCCAGCATCCACGCGTTCAGGGGCGGAGCCGGCGATGACGACTTCCGAGGAACAGACCAGGGTCCACGCCTTCCGGGACGACGCCCTCGGCGACCACGACGCCGTCGGGCTCGCCGAGGCGATCCGGCGGGGAGAGGTGAGCGAGGCCGAGGCCGCCCGCGACGCGGCGGCACGGGTCAGGGCCGTGGACGCCCGCCTCCACGCCGTCCAGGTGCACGTCGACGCCCCGGACCACGGCTCCGGGCCGGCCGGTGCCCTCACGGGGGTGCCGACCTTCGTCAAGGACAACACCGACTACCGGGGACTGCCCACCGGACACGGCAGCGCCGCGTTCGCGCCGAAGGACGCGCGCCGGCACGCCCCGTTCGCCCGGCAGTTCGTCAGTACCGGCGTCACGGTGCTCGGCAAGACCCGGCTGCCCGAGTTCGGGTTCAGCCCGACCACGGAGTACGAGGACGCCGCGCCCGTCCGCAACCCGTGGCACACGGGCCACTCGGCGGGCGGCTCGTCCGGCGGCAGCGCGGCACTCGTCGCCGCCGGGGCGGTGCCGATCGCGCACGCCAACGACGGTGGCGGCTCGATCCGGATCCCCGCCGCCTGCTGCGGACTCGTCGGGCTGAAGCCCACCCGCGGCCGGATGGTCCCGAACGCGCAGGGTCGCCAACTGCCGATCGACGTCGTCACCGACGGCGTGGTGAGCCGCTCGGTACGGGACAGCGCCGCGTTCCTCGCCGCCGCCGAGCAGCACTGGCGCAACCCGAAGCTGCCGCCCGTCGGCCTGGTCGAGGGCCCCTCGGAGCGCCGGCTGCGCGTCGGCCTCGTGGTGGACTCGCCGACCGGCGTTCCCTCCGACGCCGCGACCCGGGCGGCCGTCACACGGACGGCGCAGCGGCTGGAGCGGCTCGGCCACACCGTGCAGCCGGTCCAGCTGTCGATCGACCCGCGCTTCACCGAGGACTTCCTCACCTACTGGGGCCTGCTGTCGTTCCTGATCGGCGCCACCGGCAGGACGCTCGGCCCGGACTTCGACCGGCGCCGCATGGACGGCCTCAGCCGGGGCCTGCGCGAGACGTACGTGCGGAACTGGCAGCGCACGCCGGGCGTGGTGCGGCGGCTGAAGCGCACGCGGGAGCCGTACGCGGCGGCGTTCCGCGGACTCGACCTCGTCCTCTCCCCGGTCCTCGCCCACACCACGCCCCCGCTCGGCCACCTCGCCCCGAGCGTCCCCTACGCGACCCTGATCGACCGCATCCTCGCCTACGTGGCGTTCACCCCGGTCAACAACGTCGTCGGAACGCCGTCGATCTCGGTCCCGGCCACGAGCACGACGCCGGACGGCCTCCCCGTCGGCGTCATGTTCTCCGGCCGTCCCGGCGCCGAACGGACCCTGCTGGAACTCGCGTTCGAGCTGGAGGCCGACCAGCCGTTCCGGCGGGTCCAGGACCTCTGACGGGCTCGCCGGACAGGTGGGGCGGGCAGGTGGAGGACGTGAACGGCCGGGAGCGGCGAGGGGCCGCCCCTGTGCGGATGGCGGAAGCGCCGTCAGCGGTCCCGACGAAATGGCCGGCGGGCGAGGTCGACCGGTGTTCTCGTGAGACCACTGTTTCGGCTGGACCAACGCCGGCCGTCTCTCACCAGTGGGCGTCGGGGACGAGGGCGACCTTGCCTGTTGTCGCCCGCGTCCGCAGGGCGGCGTGCGCCGCGGCGGCCTGCGACAGGGGGAAGGTCTGGAAGGCGGGCACCAGACTCCCGTCGGCGGCCGCCGTGAGCGCGCGGGCCTCGTCGGCGGGCGCGTTCTGGCCCTCCAGCAGTAAGGCCAGTGCGTCGGTGAAGTGCACACCGCGCTCCTTCAGTTCCGCCTCGCCGGGGCGGAACTCCTCGCGTGAGGCCGCGCCGATGGTGATGTAGCGTCCGCCCTCGGCCAGCAGCCCGAAGGCGGCCCGTCCCTTGGCGCCCTCGACACCGTCCAGAACGGCCGTGACGCCGCGCCCGCCCAAGGCGTCGCGGACGGTGCCCGCCCAGCCCGGCTGGTTGTAGTCGACGGCGATGTCCGCTCCCAGCTCCCGCACGGCCGCCGTCTTGGCCGGTCCGCCCGCCGCGCCGATGACCGTGGCGCCGAGGCGGTGGGCGAACTGGACGACCAGCCGGCCGATGCCGCCGGCCGCGGAGGTGACCAGGACCACGTCGCCGGAGGTGAGTTCCGCGATGTCGAGCAGGCCGATGGTGGTCCTGCCGGTGACGACCATGGTGGCGGCGGCCTCGTACCCCAGTCCGGCCGGAATCCGGTGCAGGGACGAGACGTCGGCGACGGCGAGCTCGGCGTAGCCCCCCGGCCTGCCGTGCGCGGTCACCACCTTGGCGCCGGTCCAGGCCTCGTCCACATCCGGCCCGACCGACTCGACGACACCGGCCACCTCTCCCCCGAGGATCGCCGGAAGTCCGGGAAGCGGCGGGCCGATCTCCAGCCCCTCGCGCATCGCCGTCTCGATCTGGTGGACTCCCGCGGCCCTCACCGAGACGCGGACCTCGCCCGGTCCCGGTACGGGGTCGGGCACGGTCTCGTAACGGAGGTTCTCAGCGGGTCCGAACTCGTGCAGCACGACGGCGCGCATGACTGTTCCTTCCGGTAGATCTGCAGAAGAACACCCACTCTGCGACCTCTACTTCACTTGAGGTCAAGTCTTTCGCGACGGGCACCTCCCAGCGGTGATGCTCTCCACGCGACGGCGCAAGCCCCATCGGGCAGCGGCGGTTTCAGCCGTGACCCATCACGCCCGGTGGCACAAGGACCCCGCTCGGACCCGCCCCTCACCCGGCGAGCACAACGGGCAGTCCCTCGCCGGCAAGCGCGGCACCGAACTGGAGAAGCACCACCGGACGGCCCTGGAACACCTGGGCAGCCGGCCCCACACCACCATCGGCACGATCTTCGCCGAGGCACAGAACCGGATCACCAAGCCCGCACTCCTCGAGAAGCCCGCCGCCGACCTGATCGGCCGCGAGGACTGGACGGACATGGAAACCGACCTCGAGGGCGACGCCTGAGAAGGCCTGTCCAACAAGGGTGCCTCGGACACCAGGACCGGCGCCGGCCAGCACCTCGCGCTCAAGCAGCGCCCGCTCACCCACGCCCACCCGGACGACTTCGTGGCGGCCTGCCGGCCGGGCGAGCCCTCGTCGTCCCGCGTCGGGGCCGAGGGCGGGAACGGGCCGTTCAAGAAGTTCGGCTACGAGGACCTGGTCGCCCGCGACAAGGTCAACCGCGACATCACGTGATGAAGGCCCCCGCCCTCGACGACGCCGACAGCGGGCTGCCGCCCGAGGTGATCGCCGAGGAGATCGTCCGCGACCTCCGGTCCGCCCTCAACGAGTTCACCGCCCTCGCCCGTTCCCTGGGCAGCGAGGTGGACGTACCGGAGGCCGAGGCCGAGGCCGAGTGGGAACGGCCCGTCAGCCCTCGACCGCGTACGGCACGAAGTCGGCCCACGCGGCGGGGGAGAAGGCCAGCCGGCCGCCCTCCACGTCCTTGGAGTCACGGACGTGGAGGGTGCCGGGCTGGGTGGCGACCTCTACGCATGAGTCGCCCTCACTGCTGCTGCTGTAACTGCTTTTGAACCACACCAGGCCCGAGGCGTCCCCGGACGAGGGCTTGCGGATCATGTCTCCCCCAGCAGTTGCTCGATGGCCGCGGCTGACTCACGAGGCGTGAGGGCCTGCGCCCGGATGATGCCATACCGGAGTTCCAGGATACGGAGCTGTCTGGGTTCGGAAACCGGTCGGCCGTTGGCAACAGCCATTGAGCGCCCCACCATTGAGCCGTCTTCGAACTTCAGCACCTCGATGCCACCAGCCAGTCCGGCATGCTCCTCACGATTCATCGGCATCACTTGCAGTTCGACGTTACGCAACTGCCCCACTTCCAGCAGGTGCTCCAACTGATGACGGAGCCTGGCCTGTCCACCCAAGGGACGCCGGAGCGCCCACTCCTCAAGGACGAAGCTGAGTTCAGGAGCAGGGTCACGCTCGAAGATGCTCTTGCGGGCCACGCGCGCGGAGATGAACCGCTCGACTTCTTCCGCAGAGTAGGCGGGGCGCCGCATGAGAAGCAGCCCCCGCGCGTAATCGGGTGTCTGCAACAGCCCATGGATGTTCAAGGGGTCGTAGAGCTGAAGCTCCACCGCCCGCCCCTCCATCTGAGCCAGATCCCGCACCTTCTTCGGGTACCGGACCTTCTTCACGTCCTCCTTCATCGCAGCGATGAGCCCACCGGCGTTGAACACCTCGTCCGCCATGTCCAGGTACTCGGGCCGGGGGATGCGCCTGCCGCTCTCGATCTTGTAGACCAGATCGGCGCCGTAACCCACCGCCACCGCGAAGTCGCCGACCCGCATGCCCGCCGCCTCCCGGCGGAGTCTCAACTGCCGTCCCACGGTGGCGACTGCCGCGAGTGCCCAGTCGTCGTCGGGGTCGACCTCCCACCCCGGTTCGTCCGTCCGGTCCGCCTCGGTCGTGACCCGTACCGCCTCGCCGTCCACCGACATGCCGTGCTCCTCCGCTGTGTCGCGCCGTACCGTCACGCGGTGCCGGCGGGGGCCGTTTCGACACTTCGGACAGGGCCGGGCAAGCCCTGGACGGTCACCGTACGCAGCAGCGCGATTACTCTCCACGGTACGTCCGGTCGGCCACGCTGAGTGACGTGAATCAGAAAACTCGGGAGATCGCCGGGACGGACACCCGACCCGGCCACGAAGTCCGCCACGCCACGATGCTGTTGTCGTCCACCCCGCGCGGGGCCCGGCTGGGCCGCCTGCTCGCGGTGGACGCGCTCCGGAGCTGGGGCCTGCGCCACGAGGCGGCGGGCCATGTGGTGGCGGAGCTGGCGGCCAACGCCGCCACGCACGGCCGGCTGCCCGGCCGCAGCTTCCGCCTCACGCTGTACGTCGTGGGCTCCACGCTCCGCATCGAGGTCACCGACACGCGGGGCGACCGGCTGCCCGCGCGGCAGGAGCCCGCCGCGGGGGACGAGTCGGGCCGTGGGCTGCTGCTCGTGGAGGCGCTGGCCGACCGCTGGGGGGTGGTGGAGGGGAGGTTCCCGCGGAAAACCGTGTGGGCCGAACTGAGCCTCGCGGCCCCCCCCCCCCCCCCCCCCCCGGCCCCGGGGGGGCCCCAAGTCCCCCGCGCCCCACGGGAACCCCCCCCCAGGGGTTCGGGGGCCGCCGACGGCTGAAAGACAAAGAACGCGGGGGAAAGAACCCCCACCAAACCCCACCCCTCCCGCCCGTGGCCCGCGCTCACTCGGGAGGGTGAACATCCCGGGTCCGGCTGGATTTCGGGGCCCGCCAGGACCGAGGCTCGGCCCAACGCAGGACCCACACCGACAGACACGCGACGGCCCCCGCCGGGACGGCAATCCCAGGGCGAGGGCCTGACCACCGAGGAAGCGAGAACCTTCCCGATGGGTATCCAGAACCCTAACGTGCCCCCGCGCGCCCAGGCCCGTGTCCCGGGCGACAAGTCCCCGAACCGGGGGCGCCGTACCGGCGGGCTGGCCCACGACAACACCCGCCACACCGCCCGCTTCACCGTGATCGGCAACCACCTGGCCCAGCACGGCGAACTCTCGCTCCTCGCCATCGGGCTCGGCACCCACCTCCAGTCACTGCCGAAGGGCGCCCCCGCCGACATCAGGACGCTCGCGGCCCGTTTCCCCGAGGGGGCCACCCGGATCGCCGCCGCCCTGCGCGAGCTGGAGACCCACGGCTACCTGCGCCGCGAACGCGTCCGCACCCCCGCGGGCCGGATCGTCACCCGCACCACCTCGTGCAACCAGCCGACGGCGGCCCGCCACGGCACGGGGAAACCCGCCGCTGCCTCCGCCCCCGCCGCTGCCCCGGCCCTCACCGTCGGCCCTCCGGCCGCCCCCGCCTCCCCGGTGGCGGCGGAACCGCAGCGGAGTGAGGCGTGCGAGGAGCGCACGCAGCCAGAAGCCCGCGGAACGCGCGCGCCCCGCAAGCCGCTCCCGGACGTCCCGCACCCCGGCTGCTCCGTCCCCGGGCTGTTCCAGGCCGCCGCCGACCTTCTCGCGGACCTGCATCGCCGCAATCCCCACCTGCTGCTCTCCGCCGCCGACACGGCCCACCTGGCCCCCGGAGTCGCCGCATGGCTGGAGCGGGACGTCACCCCCAGCGCCGTACGCCATGCCCTGAGCGCCGACCTGCCGCCCGAGGGCGTACGCCGTCCCGCCGCTCTCCTGGCCCACCGCCTGACGGCCCAGCTGCCACCCCCGCCCCCGTTCCGCGCACCGGCCGGTGCGCCGCCCGTCGAGACCAAGGTGCGCAACTGCGACGGCTGCGACCGCGGCTTCCGCGCCCCCGTCCCGGGCCCCGACCGCTGCCGCGACTGCCGAACCGAGTGCGAGGAAGCCGCCTAGTACTCCAGTGCGGTTTCGTGATCTACCCAGCGGATTCGTCGGCGGATCGTCGTCGGTAGTGGCTGCGGCGGGCTGTTGCCTGGTGGCGTGTGCGCCAGTGGGACCAGTGCAGCAGTCTGCCCGCGGTCACGGCCGGTGCCGTGAGGACGGCGGCGAGCAGGTGGCGGATCTCGGGGACGGTCAACGTGATCGGGTCGCTGCCGCGGGTGGGGTGGTGCGGATCGGCGGTCCGCTTCGGCGGCGCTGCGCCGGCGGCGAGGGCTGTCAGAAACGCCAGCGCGAGCATGGCGAGCGTGATGTGCCGGTGCCAGGAGGTCCAGTGCCTCACCTGGTAGTGGTCGAGTCCGACCTGGCCCTTGGCGGCCTGGAAGCACTCCTCGACGCTCCAGC
>NZ_JAPJDM010000006.1:0-310849 GCF_026242095.1 Streptomyces sp. NEAU-W12 | reverse complement strand
CTCACCCGTTCGCCACTAATCCCCACCGAAGTGGTTCATCGTTCGACTTGCATGTGTTAAGCACGCCGCCAGCGTTCGTCCTGAGCCAGGATCAAACTCTCCGTGAATGTTTTCCCGTGATCGGGAATGACACGCACGAGAGCGGAACGGTCGGGCGGAATGAGCCCGGCCGTTCACAGCGTCCTCGCTGTGTTTGTTTCAAAGGAACCTCGTCCCGGCCGAACGACCGGAGACGGGGTATCAACATATCTGGCGTTGATTTTTGGCACGCTGTTGAGTTCTCAAGGAACGGACGCTTCCTTTGTACTCACCCTCTCGGGCTTTCCTCCGGGCGCTTCCCTTCGGTCTTGCGTTTCCGACTCTATCAGATCTTTCCGATCCGATGTCCTCGGGGTTTCGCCTTCCGGGTTTCCGCTTTCGCGTTTCCCTTTCCGGCGACTCCGACTTTATCAGAGGTTCTGAGTCGGATTTCCCGCCCCTCCGGGGACTGGATCCGATGCTCGAAGCGGTCGGGTTCCCGGTCGGGGGAGCTGCAAACGTACTGGAGCGGGGCGCCCCGATGCAAATCGGGGTGCCCCGCTCCCAGTTGTGGTGTACGGACTGTCCTACGGGTCGTCAGACCTCCACGACCACGGGCAGGATCATCGGCCGGCGCCGGTAGGTGTCGGAGACCCACTTGCCCAGCGTGCGGCGAACGAGCTGCTGCATCTGGTGCGGTTCGACGACGCCGTCCTGAGCGGATCTTTCCAGGACCTCTGTGATCTTCGGCAGCACGGCGCTGAAGGCGGAGTCCTCGATCCCGGAGCCGCGCGCCTGGATGTGCGGACCACCGGTGATCTTTCCGGTGGACGAGTCGAGCACCACGAAGACCGAGATGATGCCCTCGTCACCGAGGATCTTGCGGTCCTTCAGGGCCGGCTCGCGGACATCACCGACGGAGAGCCCGTCGACGTAGACGTACCCGGCCTGGACCTTGCCGGCGATCTTCGCCCTGCCGTCGACCAGGTCGACGACGACTCCGTCCTCGGCGATGACGATGCTGTCGTGCGGGACACCGGTCAGGGCGCCCAGTTCGGCGTTGGCCCGGAGGTGGCGCCACTCTCCGTGCACCGGCATCAGGTTCCGCGGGCGGCAGATGTTGTAGAAGTACAGCAGTTCGCCCGCGGAGGCGTGGCCCGAGACGTGCACCTTTGCGTTGCCCTTGTGGACGACGTTGGCGCCCCAGCGGGTCAGGCCGTTGATGACGCGGTAGACCGCGTTCTCGTTGCCGGGGATGAGCGACGAAGCGAGGATCACCGTGTCGCCCTGGACGATGCGGATCTGGTGGTCGCGGTTGGCCATCCGGGACAGGGCGGCCATGGGTTCGCCCTGTGAGCCCGTGCACACCAGGACCACTTCGCTGTCCGGCAGGTCGTCCAGTGTCTTCACGTCGACGACCAGGCCCGGCGGCACCCTGAGGTAGCCGAGATCCCGGGCGATGCCCATGTTGCGGACCATGGAACGGCCGACGAAGGCGACCCGGCGGCCGTACTCGTGCGCCGCGTCCAGGATCTGCTGGATGCGGTGGACGTGGCTGGCGAAGCTCGCCACGATGATCCGCTTGCGGGCGCCGGCGAAGACCTGGCGCAGGGCGTTGGAGATGTCGCGCTCCGGCGGGACGAAGCCCGGGACCTCGGCGTTCGTCGAGTCGGACAGGAGGAGGTCGATGCCTTCCTCGCTGAGCCGGGCGAACGCGTGGAGGTCGGTGAGGCGGTTGTCCAGCGGGAGTTGGTCCATTTTGAAGTCGCCGGTGTGGACCGCCATGCCCGCGGGCGTACGGATGGCCACGGCGAGGGCGTCGGGGATCGAGTGGTTGACCGCGACGAACTCGCAGTCGAACGGTCCGATGCGCTCGCGGTGTCCCTCCGCCACCTCCAGGGTGTACGGACGGATGCGGTGCTCCTGGAGCTTGGCCTCGATGAGGGCGAGGGTCAGCTTGGAGCCGATCAGCGGGATGTCCGGCTTCTCGCGGAGCAGGAAGGGGACACCGCCGATGTGGTCCTCGTGGCCATGGGTGAGGACGATGCCCTCGATGTCGTCGAGGCGGTTCCGGATGGACGAGAAGTCCGGAAGGATCAGGTCGATCCCGGGCTGCTCGTCCTCGGGGAAGAGCACACCGCAGTCGACGATGAGCAGGCGGCCTCCGTACTCGAAGACCGTCATGTTGCGGCCGATCTCGCCGAGACCGCCGAGCGGGGTGACGCGCAGGCCGTTCGCGGGGAGCGTCGGCGGCGGGCCGAGTTCAGGATGCGGATGGCTCAAAAGACTCTCCTCACCACGCACGCCACGTCCCGGTGGGGCACGTGGCGTGCGTGACGTTCGTGCGGAAGCAGTTGTCGTGGTGGTGGTGCGCGGGCACCGGTGGCCCGCCGCTTATTCAGTTGTGGAGTCAGGTTGCGCGAGCAGTCGCGCGAAGTCCGTTGTCAGAGCTGTACCCCGCCGGCGGCAAGGTCGATCTTGAGCTGCTCGATCTCTTCCGGCGTGCACGCGGCCATGGGGGCGCGCAGGGGGCCGGCGGGCAGGCCCTGCAGAGCGAGCGCCGCCTTGGCGGTCATCACGCCCTGGGTGCGGAACATCCCCGTGTAGACGGGAAGCAGCCTCTGGTGGATCTCGGTGGCCTTCTGGACGTCCCCCGAGGTGTAAGCCTCGACCAGGGCGCGCAGTTCGGGCGTGACGAGGTGGCCGACGACCGAGACGAAGCCGACGGCTCCCACGGAGAGCAGCGGCAGGTTCAGCATGTCGTCACCGGAGTACCAGGCGAGGCGCGAGCGGGCGATGGCCCAGCTGGCGCGGCCGAGGTCGCCCTTGGCGTCCTTGTTGGCGACGATCCGCGGGTGCTCGGCCAGCCGGACGAGCGTCTCCGTGTTGATCGGGACACCGCTGCGGCCGGGGATGTCGTAGAGCATGACCGGCAGCCCGGTGGTGTCGGCGATGGCCGTGAAGTGCTGGTACAGGCCTTCCTGCGGAGGCTTGTTGTAGTACGGGGTGACGACCAGCAGGCCGTGTGCGCCGGTGCGCTCCGCGGTGCGGGCCAGCTCGATGCTGTGGCGGGTGTCGTTGGTGCCGACCCCGGCCACCACGTGCGCGCGGTCCCCGACCGCCTCCAGGACCGCCCGTACGAGGTCCGCTTTCTCCACGTTGCTGGTGGTGGGGGACTCGCCGGTGGTGCCGTTGACGATCAGGCCGTCGTTGCCTGCGTCCACCAGGTGGGTGGCGAGCCGCTGGGCGCCGTCGAGGTCGAGTGCGCCGTCCGCCGTGAAAGGCGTGACCATGGCGGTGAGGACCCTCCCGAAGGGGGTCTGCGGAGTGGAGGTCGGAGCCATGGGTTACACGCTACTCGCTGCTCGGGGCAGGGTCTGCCCTCGGGGGAGGCGACAAGTGGGGGCAAAGGGGGAGCCCGGCACTGCCTGCTCGGGGGTTCAGGCAGTGCCGGGCCCGTTCGATCAGGCTAGATGAACTACGGCAAATACCGCAATCCGGACATCTCGAAAGGTTGACCGTACGTATGTGCCCGGCCCGGGTTGAGGGCCCGTGCCCGGGACTACGGGGCCACGCGCCCGTTGGCGTTGAAGGCGGCGTGGGTGAGCGGCATGAGCCGGGCCCATTCGGCCTCCATCTTCTCGCCGACCATCTCGATCTCCCGCTGCGGGAAGGAGGGCACCTTCGCCAGTTCGTGCTGGGTGCGCAGGCCGAGGAAGTGCATCAGCGAGCGGGCGTTGCACGTGGCGTACATCGAGGAAAAGAGACCGACCGGGAGGGTGGCGCGGGCGACCTCGCGGGCGACGCCGGCCGCCAGCATCTCCTGGTACGCGGCATACGACTGCCGGTAGGACTCCTCCATGGCGTCGGTGACAGCTTTGTACTGCTCGGGGGTGCCGTCGACGAACTCGTACTTGCCGGGGCGGCCCTGCTGGACCAGCTTGCGGTCCTCGCCGGGGACGTAGAAGACCGGCTGGAGCTCGCGGTAGCGCCCGGACTCCTCGTTGTACGAATTGTGTACGACAAAGCCGTCCGCGATGAAGTTGTGGTGCGGCGGCGGCATGGAGATGTCGTAGGTCATCTCCTCCCCGTCGGGGGCGACGGAGACGACGTCCTCCCAGCACACACCGTTCTGGAGGGCACGGCGGCGCGCTCCGACCGGCACGCCTTCGCCGTTGGTCTTCCGCTGGTGGCACGACTTGCAGGCCGGTCGCAGGTTCGAGACGTCGAGCGACTTGGCCAGGTCGGTGTCCACGGGGACGACGTGGTCCAGCTCCAGGTCCTTCGCCTCGAACTTCTCCTCGCAGAGGTAGCAGAGGTCCATGGGCGCGATGAGATCGGCTCGCTGCTCGGTGGTCCAGAGCTGGATCCCCTCACGCAGGCGCTTCGGGATTCCCGCCCGCTCGCCGACTCCCACCCGGCCCAGACGCCCGACCTGGTCGCCGACGCGCAGGTCGCCGGCGCGGACCCAGCCTCCCGGCGTCCACACACGGTGGTCCGCGGTACAACGCAGGACCTTGCCATGGGTTGTCGAGACCTTGAGGATCGGCTTCACGCCGGACTCGAAGACGTCGGTCATGCGCGCCTTCTCCGCCAGTCCGGTCTCCAGGTCGATGGTGTCGGCCAAGAGGTTCTGACAGGACTTCAGTCTGCGCGTGCGCCCCATCGAGTCGGGCACACCGATCTTCCAGTCCCGATGGATGTCCGCGATGCGCTTGGTCCTGCCGTTCTTGCTGGTGCCGACGCGGATCCTGGCATCACCCGGCAGGCACCAGCCGACCCGGTGGCGCATGAACTCGCGGAACACGAAGATCGGGGCGCTGACGAGGAACGTCAGGGAGTTGTGCTCGAACGGGCTGCCGTGCCGGTCCCGCATCAGGTAGTTGATCAGACCCTTGGACCGCTCCGGGTCCTTCTCCAGTTCCCCGATGGACTGCTCGCCCAGGGTCGATACGCGGGCGGCGAACAGGACATCCGAGTCCGAGGCGCTGGACTTCACCAGCTCGACGGTGACGTCACTCCGCAAGGTGACGTCATCGGGCGTTGACGGTCGGGGATCGTCGGCGGAGGTCAAGAGGGTCCTTCCGGTCACATCACGGCTGCAGTTCGGCGACCACTCTACGGGGCACCCGTCACGGCGGGAGAAGGACCGTGCCGCGACGCGTTTTCCCCATCTGGGCACCTTCTTCCGGTGCCGCTCGTTTGTGTCGGTGAGAGTGATTCGTTCGATTTTCGAGGGGAGAAGCACCACTGATGTTCGGTCGACGGGAATCCGTGCAGTTCGCCTTCCTTGCCCCCACCGACGGGTTCCGCAGCAATGTCACGCCCCCGCCCCGCGAGCGGGCTTCCGCCGGGGAGCTGGCGGGGCGCTGGCTGCTGGGGGTCTGCATCGTCGCCGGGCTGGTGGGCTCCCTCGTGGTCGGGATGCCCGCGTTGTCCACGGACCGGCCGGCCACGGGGGCCGAGCAGTCAGAGGCCTCCGACAGGCACTGACCGGACACGGACGGGCGCCGACCCGCACGGAGGACGGGCGGCCGGCCCCCACCGGGCCCCCAAGGTGGTGAGGGGCGCCACAGATCGGTAGCCTCACCGGGCACTGCCCACGCATGGATCGAGTGAGGACCCAGCCGTGCCCCTGCCCTTCCTGACGGCCGACCGTGCCTTCGAGACGGCTGACGATGTCGCGTTGCCGTACCACGACCGTGACCGCTGGCGGCGCCCGTACCGGCCGGGTCCGTGGCGGGTGGGAGCGGCGGCGCTCCTGCTGCTGCTCTCCTCGTTCGTGCTGTTCTCAGCAGTGGTCATCGCGGCCACGGCATCGCTGTCGTCGGCCGGCGTGGTCTTCGGGGTCGCACTGGTCGCCGTCGCCGCCGCCCTGCGGTTGCTGCGCATGGGCACGTGGGTGAGTGCCCACGGGCTGCGGCAGGTGGGTCCGCTCACCACCCGTACGACGCCGTGGGACCAGGTCGTCGCGGTGCGCACGGTGCAGCAGCCGGTGCGCTGGCTGGGGCTGCCGCGGACGGTGCAGGGGCAGGCGCTGCTGCTCGTCCGGCGGGGGCGGTCGGCGGAGCCCCTGCCACCGCTGCTGACCTCGCACAACGCCGACTTCCTGGGACGCGAGGCGGCCTTCGACCGGGCGGCCGACTCGGTGGAGGTCTGGGCCGACGAGTACCGGCGGGACTGAGCGGGACCGAACCGTCGCGCACCCGACGAGCCGGGCCCGGTCCGCACACGCGGGCCGGGCCCGGCTCGTTCTCGTCCTGCCGGGTCGCCCTGCGTCAGGGGGCCGTCCGGCGCAGGGCGATCGCGCGTTGCATCGCCTTGCGGGCGCGCGGGGTGTCCCGGGCGTCGTGGTAGGCGACGGCGAGCCGGAACCAACTGCGCCAGTCGTCGGGGGCGTCCTCCGTCTCGGCCTTGCGCCGGGCGAAGACCTCGTCGGCCGAGTCGCGGTCGACACGGCCGCTGGGCAGGCGTTCGAGCTCGTCCACGGGCAGTCCGCCCTGGGCGTCGAGCTCGGCGGCGAGCCGGTTGGCGTCGCGGACGAACTCGGTGTTCTTCCACAGGAACCACACGCCGATGGCCGGCAGGATGAGCACTGCCACGCCGAAGGCGACGGTGAGGGGTGTTCCGGCCTGGACGAGGAGCACACCGCGGCTGCCGACCAGGACGAAGTAGACGACCAGGACGGCTGCCGTGATGGCGTAGGAGATCTTCGCGCGCATGGATTCGGCTCGGGCTCAGTTCAGGTCGAGGAAGTGTTCCAGGCCGAAGGTCAGGCCGGGGGTGGTCACCACACGGCGGACGCCGAGCAGGATGCCCGGCATGAAGCTGCTGTGGTGCAGGGAGTCGTGGCGGACGGTGAGGGTCTCGCCCTCGGCGCCGAACAGGACCTCCTGGTGGGCCAGCAGGCCACGCAGCCTGACGGCGTGCACCGGGACGCCGTCCACGTCGGCGCCGCGGGCCCCCTCCAGGGCGGTGACCGTGGCGTCCGGGGCGGGGGCGCTGCCGGCCTCGCGGCGGGCCTCGGCGATGAGCTGGGCGGTGCGGGTGGCGGTGCCACTGGGAGCGTCCGCCTTGTGGGGGTGGTGTAGTTCGACGACCTCGACGGACTCGAAGTGGGGGGCGGCGATCTGCGCGAACTTCATGGTCAGCACGGCGCCGATGGAGAAGTTCGGTGCGATGAGCACGCCCGTCTCCGGCGACTGGTCGAGCAGGCCCTTCAACTGTGCGAGGCGGTCGTCGGTCCAGCCGGTGGTGCCGACGACCGCGTGGATGCCGTGGCGCACGCAGAAGTCGAGGTTGCCCATGACCGAGGCGGGGGTGGTCAGTTCGACGGCGGCCTGGGCACCGGCCTCGGCAAGGGTCTCCAGCCGGTCGCCCCGGCCGAGCGCGGCCACCAGTTCCATGTCGTCGGCGGCCTCGACGGCCCGTACCGCCTCGGAGCCGATGCGGCCCTTGGCGCCGAGGACCGCCACACGCAGCTTGCTCATCTTCCTTGCTTCCTTACCGGAGAGGTCGAAACCGTGGGCTCTGGGCCGGCCGGTCAGGCGACCGTGTCGTGCAGCCGGGCCGCCTGCTTGTCCTTGAGCGGGCCGATGACCGACAGCGAGGGCCGTTGTCCCAGGACCTCGCGGGCGACCGTGCGGACATCGTCCATGGTGACCGAGGCTGTCCGGGCCAGCATGTCGTCGACCGACATCTGCTCGCCCCAGCACAGTTCGCTCTTGCCGATACGGTTCATCAGAGCGCCGGTGTCCTCCAGACCGAGGACGGTGGATCCCTGGAGCTGGCCGATGGCACGCCGTATCTCGTCGTCGGGCAGGCCGTGCTCGGCGACCTGGTCGAGTTCGTCGCGGCAGATCTTCAGCACGTCGTGCACCTGGGACGGCCTGCAACCGGCGTACACGCCGAAGAGGCCGCAGTCGGCGAAGCCCGAGGTGTACGAGTAGACGCTGTAGGCCAGGCCGCGCTTCTCCCGGACCTCCTGGAACAGGCGGGAGGACATGCCGCCGCCGAGGGCGGTGTTGAGCACACCGAGGGCCCACCGGCGCTCGTCGGTGCGGGAGAGGCCCGGCATGCCCAGGAGGATGTGCGCCTGCTCGGTCCTCCGGTCGACCACCTCGACGCGGCCCGCGGTGCGCAGGGTGCGCCGGCCGCCGCGCGGGGCGATCGGCCGGGCGTCCGGGTCCTTGAGGGCGCCGGCCGCCTCGAAGGCGGCCTGGACCTGGCGCACGACGTCGTCGTGGTCGATGTTGCCGGCGCAGGCGACCACGAGGTGGGTCGGGTCGTAGTGCTTCTTGTAGAAGCGGCGGATGCGGTCGGCGGTGAGGGCGTTGACCGTGTCGACCGTGCCGAGTACGGGGCGGCCCAGCGGGTTGTCGCCGAACATGGTGTGCGCGAACAGGTCGTGCACGCCGTCGCCGGGGTCGTCCTCGGTCATCGCGATCTCTTCGAGGATCGCGCCGCGCTCGACGTCGACGTCCTCCTCGAGGATGCGGGAGCCGGTCAGCATGTCGCAGACCACGTCGATGGCGAGCGGCAGGTCGGTGTCGAGCACGCGTGCGTAGTAGCACGTGTACTCCTTGGCCGTGAACGCGTTCATCTCGCCGCCGACGGCGTCGATGGCGGCGGAGATGTCCAGGGCGGACCTGCGGTGCGTGCCCTTGAAGAGCAGGTGCTCCAGGTAGTGGGTGGCGCCGTTCAGCGCGGGGGTCTCGTCGCGGGAGCCGACGTGCGCCCAGATGCCGAAGGTCGCCGAGCGGACCGAGGGCAGGGTCTCGGTGACGACGCGCAGCCCTCCGGGGAGGGTGGTCCTGCGGACGGTACCGGTGCCGTTCTCGCCCTGGATGAGGGTTTGGGTACGGGCGACGGCCCGCGCCTCCTGAAAGGTGCGGGCCGTCGCCTTGGAGCCGTGGGACGTCACTGGTCGGTGTCGGCCTTCTTGTCGTCGTCCTCGCCCTCGATCACGGGGATGAGGGAGAGCTTGCCGCGGGAGTCGATCTCGGCGATCTCGACCTGGACCTTGGCGCCCACGCCGAGCACGTCCTCGACGTTCTCCACGCGCTTGCCGCCGGCGAGCTTGCGGATCTGCGAGATGTGCAGCAGTCCGTCCTTGCCGGGCATCAGGGAGACGAACGCACCGAAGGTGGTCGTCTTCACGACGGTGCCCAGGTAGCGCTCGCCGACCTCCGGCATGGTCGGGTTGGCGATGCTGTTGATCGTGGCGCGGGCGGCCTCGGCCTGCGAACCCTGGGCGGCACCGATGTAGATGGTGCCGTCGTCCTCGATCGTGATGTCGGCGCCGGTGTCCTCCTGGATCTGGTTGATCATCTTGCCCTTGGGGCCGATGACCTCACCGATCTTGTCCACGGGGATCTTCACGGTGATGATCCGCGGCGCGTTCGGGGACATCTCGTCCGGGGTGTCGATCGCTTCCATCATCACGTCGAGGATGTGGAGGCGGGCGTCACGGGCCTGCTTGAGGGCGGCGGCCAGGACGGAGGCGGGGATGCCGTCCAGCTTGGTGTCGAGCTGGAGGGCGGTCACGAACTCCTTGGTGCCGGCGACCTTGAAGTCCATGTCGCCGAAGGCGTCCTCCGCACCGAGGATGTCGGTGAGGGCGACGTAGTGCGTCTCGCCGTTGATCTCCTGGGAGATCAGACCCATGGCGATACCGGCGACGGGGGCCTTGAGCGGCACACCGGCGTTCAGCAGCGACATGGTGGAGGCGCAGACCGAGCCCATGGACGTCGAGCCGTTGGAGCCAAGGGCCTCGGACACCTGACGGATCGCGTAGGGGAACTCCTCGCGGGTCGGGAGCACCGGCACGATGGCGCGCTCGGCGAGGGCGCCGTGGCCGATCTCGCGGCGCTTGGGGGAGCCCACGCGGCCGGTCTCGCCGACGGAGTACGGCGGGAAGTTGTAGTTGTGCATGTAGCGCTTGCGGGTCACCGGGGAGAGGGTGTCCAGCTGCTGCTCCATGCGGAGCATGTTGAGGGTGGTGACGCCCAGGATCTGGGTCTCGCCACGCTCGAACAGCGCGGAGCCGTGCACCCGCGGGATGGCCTCGACCTCGGCGGCCAGGGTGCGGATGTCGGTGACACCGCGGCCGTCGATGCGCTTCTTCTCCTTGATGACGCGCTCACGGACCAGGGACTTGGTCAGCGCGCGGTACGCGGCGGAGATCTCCTTCTCGCGGCCCTCGAACTCCGGCAGGAGCTTCTCGGCGGCGAGCTGCTTGACGCGGTCCAGCTCGGCCTCGCGCTCCTGCTTGCCGGCGATGGTGAGTGCCTGGGCGAGCTCGGGGCGGACGGCGGCGGTCAGCGCCTCCAGGACGTCGTCCTGGTGGTCCAGGAAGATCGGGAACTCGCCGGTAGGCTTGGCGGCCTTCGCGGCGAGGTCGGCCTGGGCCTTGCAGAGGACCTTGATGAAGGGCTTCGCGGCCTCGAGACCGGCGGCGACGACCTCCTCCGTGGGGGCCTCGGCACCGCCCTCGACCAGCTTGACGGTCTGGTCGGTGGCCTCGGCCTCGACCATCATGATCGCGACGTCGCCGTCCTCCAGGACGCGGCCCGCGACCACCATGTCGAAGACGGCGTCCTCGAGCTCGGTGTGCGTCGGGAAGGCGACCCACTGACCGCGGATCAGCGCGACGCGGACGCCGCCGATCGGCCCGGAGAAGGGCAGACCGGCCAGCTGCGTGGACGCGGAGGCGGCGTTGATCGCCACGACGTCGTACAGGTGGTCGGGGTTGAGCGCCATGATCGTGGCGACGACCTGGATCTCGTTGCGCAGGCCCTTCTTGAAGGACGGGCGCAGCGGGCGGTCGATGAGGCGGCAGGTGAGGATCGCGTCCTCGGAGGGCCGGCCCTCCCGGCGGAAGAAGGAGCCGGGGATCTTGCCGGCCGCGTACATCCGCTCCTCGACGTCCACCGTGAGGGGGAAGAAGTCGAGCTGGTCCTTGGGGTTCTTCGAGGCCGAGGTGGCCGACAGCACCATGGTGTCGTCGTCCAGGTAGGCCACGGCGGAGCCGGCGGCCTGCCGGGCCAGGCGGCCCGTCTCGAAGCGGATGGTGCGGGTGCCGAAGGAGCCGTTGTCGATGACGGCTTCGGCGTAGTGGGTCTCGTTCTCCACCAGTGGGTTCTCCGTTACTTGTCGTCTTTCGTCCCGCCTCGCCCGTGTGGCGGGGGGACGGGGTGGAGAAGCGCGCCGTCTGGTGCGGGCCGGTCTTCGATCGAAGCTCCCGGGTTCCTTCACCCGGGGGCCACTACCGAGGACCGGCGGCGGCGAGGTGCGCTTCCCCCGTACATCGGGACGTCCGGGGACGTCGGGGTGGTGCCGGCGACGACCGCGACCTGGTGCGGTACCGGTCGTCACAGCGAGTCGGTGTTCTTGTTCCCGCGTTGTGCTACCACATTACAAAGACGTGGTGACACTCCGCACGTACAGGCGCGTACAGCAAAGGGAGCGGTCCCCTTTCCTCAGGGGAACCGCTCCCGTCACGGCGTCTTACTTGGCGCCCGCCGCACCACGGCGGATGCCGAGGCGGTCGACCAGCGCGCGGAAGCGCTGGATGTCCTTCTTGGCGAGGTACTGCAGCAGTCGGCGGCGCTGACCGACCAGGATGAGCAGACCACGACGGGAGTGGTGGTCGTGCTTGTGGGTCTTGAGGTGCTCCGTCAGGTCGGAGATCCGACGGGACAGGAGAGCGACCTGGACCTCGGGGGAGCCGGTGTCACCTTCCTTGGTGCGGAAGTCGGCGATGATCTGGTTCTTCGTAGCGGCGTCGAGCGACACGCGTACTCCTCATGGTCTGTGACTGGCCACCGAGCGCCCCCGGTCTTCACCTCGGGAGATCTTCCATGACTCGGAAGGCGGGATCCGCAGGGCGCGGCCTTCGGGGCTGGGCTCCGAGGGTGCGTACACATACGGCCGTCAGCCAGGGTACCAGCCGGGGGCGGGCCTCTTTACCACGGTTCGTGGAACCGCCCAGGTGGGACGCGGGGTGCCACTAATGTGAGCGCTCGTACCAGTCCATCGGGTCAGTCCATCGGACCAGTCATACGTCGGGAAGGGGTCGCTGCGACATGGCGGAGACGGCTGAGGAGATCAAGGCGCGCAAGGAGCGGGAGAAGGACGAGCTCTACGGCCTCGACATCTCCGGCGTCGAGTGGCACAGCGCGCCGGGTACCGAGGAGCACGAGGAGCGGGTCGAGATCGCCTATCTGCCCGGGGGTGCGGTGGCCATGCGGTCGTCCCTCGACCCGGACACGGTGCTGCGGTACACGGAGGCGGAGTGGCACGCGTTCGTGCTCGGCGCGCGGGACGGCGAGTTCGACCTGGAGCCGGCGCCGGGGGCCGGCGAGGCGGGCACCGGCGGGACGGTGGCCGGGACCGCCGAGTAGTCCGGGACTCCGAGCAGCCCGAGCACCTCGGGGCCGGTCCGGTGCTCCGGACCGGCCCCGAGGGGGTGACCGCCCATGGTTCTTCCTCCATGGGCGGTTTCTTTCCTTTGTGCAGTGAATGTGTACGCCCCTTGACAGCGACGGGTGTTGTGGGTGGCACTGACTGAGGGTGGGCAGGGCTGACGGGGTCGGGCCGCCCGTGATTAGGCTGGTACCCGACGCGACGCCAGAACCCGCGAACCGGGTACCGGCGTCACAGGCCCGGGGGAGGCCGGTTCGGACGATGTCGTCCTCATGCAGGGCCAGTCCGGACCACTGCAGGTGGTCGCCCCCGGCACAGCGCGACGGCACAAGGGTGCTCGACCAGACCAGGAGGAACTGTGGGCAGCGATCGGGACGGGATCCGCGGGGGCTGGGCGACACCCGGCGATGACCAGCCCGATGCGGAGTCCGCCGTCGAGGCGACGGGCGAGTTCACCATCGACTACGCGCCGCCGGCCTGGTACACGCAGAACGCTTCGGGGAGTTCGGAGCCCAGGCCGGGGTCGGGGCAGGCGGGGCCGGGGGCAGGGCAGGCGGGGCCGGGGGCCGATGTCTCGTCTTCTTCCTTTTCCCCGGGGCCTGTTCCGCCGTTGCCCGGGTTGACTCCGCCGCCGCACGCGGTCGGTGCTTCGGGGCCTTCGCCCCTTCCTCCGGCACCGGCACCGGGAACGCCTTTCGCCCCGCCCGCGCCCGCTCCCGCACCGGGCGCTCCTTTTACTCCGCCCGCTCCCGCACCGGGGACCCCTTTTACTCCGCCCGCTCCCGCGCCGGGGACGCCTTTCACGCCGCCCGCTCCGCCGTCCGGGGGGCCCGGCGGCGTACCGCGGCTTCCGGCGGACAGCGGGTTCGAGCCGACGCCGGGACCGTCGCCGATGCCCACGCCGGAGCCGGGCTCCCTTTCGCCTGCGGCTGTGCCGGATCTCTCGGTCAGTGGGTTCGACCGGGACTCCGGTGGCGGTGGCCTGGAGAGCGGTGCCACCCTCCGCTTCTCCGCCGCCGCGCTGAAGCAGGAGATCCAGGACCGTGAGGCCGAGGCCGCCGCCGGGCCCGCCGGATCCGAGGCGGACGCGGAACCGGACACCCGGCAGGAGCCCGCCGACGACCAGGAGCCGGCCGACGACGGTGAGCGCGACGGCGAGGGCGCCGGAGACACGGGCGGGCCCAAGGAGGACGTCGAGGACGACGACGACGACACCGACATCGCCGACGCCTCCGAGCCGTCCGGGGAGGTCGCTGACGCCGACGAGCGCGACGTGAGCGACGTCTTCGACGAGCACGAGGCGGAGGCGAAGCCCGAGGGACCCGGGGCGGAGACCACGGCCGAGGCGCCCGCGCCTGAGTCGGAGCCCGAGGACGCGGTGCCTCCGACGACCGTTCCGGTGGTTGCCGGGCCCGAGGACGCGAAACCGGTGGACGACGAGCCGGTGGGCGAACCGGCGGACGACGCGGTGCGCTCCGCGTCCGGCGCCCTCGGCGGGCCCGAGGACTTCGTGCCTGCCGCGTCCGGCACCCCGGCCCCGGAGGTCTGGACCCCTCCGGCACCGCCGGTCGTGCCGCCCCCGTCGTACCCCGCCGCGCCGGCGCCGGCCAGCCAGTGGCCGGCGCAGCAGCAGCCACAGCAGTCGCCGCAGGTTCCCGCGGCGCCCCCCGCACCGGTCACCCCGGAACCGGCGCAGCCGGCAGACGTGGACGCGGGCGTGCCTGCCCAGCAGCGGCAGCCCTCGTTCCAGCCGCAGGCACCGCAGCCCGCGCCCGCCGCCTGGAACGCGCCGGACGGACCGACGCCGCCGCACCAGGCACCCGCCCCGCCCGCGCACCAGCCTCCGTTCCAGCCGCAGCCGCAGCCGCAGCCGCCGGGGCAACAGGCCGTTCCGCCGGCCGGATACGGCTTCCCCCAGCCGGGCGCTGCCCTCCCCGGCCCTCAGGCCGGTTACGGCTTCCCGCCCGTCGGCCCCGCCCCTTCCTCCCCGACTCCCCCGGCCCGACCGGGCGGTTACGGCTTCCCGCAGCGGCCGTCGGCACCGCAGGAGCACCCGCAGCGGCCCGTGCCCCCGCAGGCTCAGCCCCAGCAACCCGGCGTGCCCCCGCAAGCTCAGCCGCAGCAACCACAGGCCGCCCAGCAGGGGTTCCCCCTCCAGCAGCCCCCTGCCCCGCAGCCCTCGCAGGCCGCTGCTCAGCCCCAGCACACCCCGCCCCAGCCCCCGCAGGCCGGCCGGCCGCCGCAGCCGCCCGTCGATCCGCGTGCCGGGGCCGCCTGGCCGCAGCCCATCCAGCACGACCACCGGCAGCCGACCAACCCCGGTGCCGCGCCGCTCGGTTACACCGCGGCCGTGGAACTCTCGTCGGACCGGCTGCTCAACAGCCGGAAGCAGAAGGCCAAGAGCAGCCGTTCCGCGGCGGGCGGGTCGCGGTTCAAGCTCGGCGGCAAGAAGGAGGAGGCCGAGCGGCAGCGGAAGCTGGAGCTGATCCGTACTCCGGTGCTGTCCTGCTACCGGATCGCCGTGATCAGCCTCAAGGGCGGCGTCGGCAAGACGACCACGACCACCGCGCTCGGGGCCACCCTCGCCAGCGAGCGGCAGGACAAGATCCTCGCGATCGACGCCAACCCCGACGCCGGGACACTCGGGCGGCGGGTGCGGCGGGAGACCGGGGCCACCATCCGTGACCTGGTGCAGGCGATCCCGCATCTCCACTCGTACATGGACATCCGGCGGTTCACCTCGCAGGCACCCTCCGGTCTGGAGATCATCGCCAACGACGTGGACCCCGCCGTCTCGACGACGTTCAACGACGAGGACTACCGGCGGGCGATCGACGTCCTGGGCAGGCAGTACCCGATCATCCTCACGGACTCCGGTACGGGCCTGCTCTACAGCGCCATGCGCGGGGTACTGGACCTGGCCGACCAGCTCATCATCATCTCGACGCCGTCCGTGGACGGTGCGAGCAGCGCCAGTACGACGCTGGACTGGCTGTCGGCCCATGGGTACGCGGATCTGGTGTCGCGGTCGCTCACGGTCATCTCGGGGGTGCGGGAGACCGGCAAGATGATCAAGGTCGACGACATCGTGTCGCACTTCCAGACGCGGTGCCGCGGCGTGATCGTCGTACCGTTCGACGAGCATCTGGCCGCCGGCGCGGAGGTCGACCTGGACATGATGCGGCCGAAGGTGCGGGAGTCGTACTTCCACCTCGCGTCGATGGTGGCCGAGGACTTCGTCCGGCACCAGCAGTCGCACGGCCTGTGGACCTCCGACGGCAACCCGCCGCCGGTCGCCGCCCCGCCGCTGCCGGGCCAGTACGCCCCTGGCCAGTACGCCCCTGGCCAGTACGCCCCTGGCCAGTACGCCCCTGGCCAGCCCCACGCCGGTCAGCAGGAACCGCACCCCCACCACTCCCGCCACCCCCACCAGCCGCCGCAACACCCCCACCAGCCACAGCCCGGCCAGCCGTACGCCCCGCCCCCGGGGCAGCCCCACCCCCAGCCGGGTCATGGTCAGCCTCCGGCGCAGCCCGGCCAGGGGTATCCGCAGGCCGCTCCGGGCCGGCCGTACCCCCAGCCGCCCGGTTACGGCTATCCCCAGCCGCCCGGTTACGGCTATCCCCAGCCGCCCGGTTACGGCTATCCGCAGCCGGAAGGACCGGATCAGCACGGCCGGCCCGGCGGCGGGCAGACTCCGCCTCCGCAGGCGCCGCCTCCGCAGCAGTAGCTGCCGCGCATGTCACCAGACCGGTCCCTTCCGAGGGGCCGGTCCTGTTGTCGGCCCGCACCGTTCGTCCGTGGTGCGGGCCGTCCCCGTCTCCAGGTCGCAGCGCGGCGCCGGGGCCGGCCGCCCCGCTGGTGGCCGGCCCCGGCACGGACACCGTGACGGGGACGCTCAGGGCAGTCCGCCGGAGCGGCCGAGCGCCGGTTCTCCCCTCGGGACCGACAGACCCGGGCGCGATCTGCTCGGTCTGGTGATCGGGGACGCGCGGGTGTCGCTGCCCGTGGGGGCTGCTCGCCGCCGGACCGCGGTGCTCCCGCTCGGCGGGCAGGCGGGCAGGCGGGCAGGCGGGCAGGCGGGCCGCGCGGGCGTCGCGGGCGTCGCGGACGCGTGCCGGGTCAGGGATCCGATCCGGGCCCCGGAGATCCTCGACGGCGGAGGAGGAGAGGGTGACGGCGGGGACGTGGTCGGCCCAGTGGCCTGCCACTGGGCGCACGCACGCTGAGCGGGGCCCGCTCCGGTCGGGTCGGGTCGCCCGGGACCCGCGTGCCCGCCTACGGCCTCTCGGCGGCTGCCACCAGTCCCTTGCAGCGCCTGACGTCCGCGGCCATCTGCTCCATCAGCGCCTCGAGCGAGTCGAACTTCGCCTGGCCGCGGACGAAGGCGAGGAAGTCGACGGCGACGTGGAGGCCGTAGAGGTCCAGGTCGACGCGGTCGATGGCGTACGCCTCGACCGTGCGCTCGGTGCCGTCGAACTGGGGGTTGGTGCCGACGGAGATCGCCGCCGGCATGGCCTCCCCCTGGGCGTGCAACCAGCCCGCGTAGACGCCGTCGGCGGGGATCGCACTGTGCGGGAGTGTCTCGACGTTGGCCGTGGGGAAGCCCAGTTCACGGCCGCGCCGGGCTCCGCTGACGACCACGCCCTCCACCCGGTGCGGGCGGCCCAGGATCTCGGCGGCGCCCTCGACCTCGCCCTCGGTGATCAGGCGGCGGGTGAGCGTGGAGGAGAAGGGCTCGCCGCCGCCCGCCTCGCCGCTGACGTACAGATCCACGACCTCGACCTCGAAGTCGTAGACCTTGCCCTGTTCGGCGAGGAAGTCCACGGTGCCCGCGGCCCGGTGGCCGAAACGGAAGTTGGGGCCCTCGACGACCGCCTTGGCGTGCAGCTTGTCGACCAGGACCTTCACGACGAACTCGGCCGGCGACAGCTTCGAGAACTCCGTGGTGAAGGGGAGGATCAGGACCGCGTCCACTCCCAGCTCGGCCATGAGTTCGGCACGGCGGTGGTGCGGGGCGATCAGCGGCGGGTGGCTGCCGGGGCGGACGACCTCGCTGGGGTGCGGGTCGAAGGTGACGACGACCGCGGGGACGCCCAGCTGCCGCGCGCGGTCCACGGCATGCCTGATGATCAGCTGGTGCCCGCGGTGGACCCCGTCGTAGGAACCGATGGTGACGACGCTGCGCCCCCAGTCCTGGGGGATGTCCTCCAAGCCACGCCAGCGCTGCACTGCCTGCTCCTTGTCGAAACCTCGTCGGGCCGAGTCCGTGGACTTCTCCTGCGCAGGTCTAAGGGTGCCATGCCGACCGTGGTCGGCTCGCATCGGTGTCGGCGCTCCGGTGCTGTGACGCTGTGCACCGCCCACCGCGGCTCAGGCGGGGACGCCCACTGCCGCCCGGGTCTCGATCATCCGCCGGGTGCCGGGGCCGACCAGGTGCGCCCATTCCTGGGGCGCGTCCGCCAGCCAGTGGGCCAGGGCGGCGGCGAAGCCCGGAACGTGCCGCCCCAGGTCGGCCAGGACGTGGTCGAAGCGGGCGGCGCCGTCGGGGGTGCGCAGGAGGAGCAGCCCGGTGTGGTGGACGAGCTCGCGTGCGGGGTCGCCGGTGTGGCGGGGGCCCTCGGTGTGGCGGGCGGCGGTGCCCAGTACCGCGGCCAGTACGTCGGGGTCGTCGTCGCGGGTGAGGAGCGGGTCCAGCAGTGCGCGGCGCAGGGGGCGCGAGGCGGGGGTGCCGGGCTCGGCGAGGGCACCGGCGAGGGCGGCCCGCAACCGCTGCGGACCGGTGTCCAGCAGACCGGCGAGCAGGGGCAGGAGCACGTCGCGGTCGGCCGGCTCCTGGTCCAGGCGCCGGTCCGCGTACGCGGCCAGCTGTCCCGCGAGGTCCGGGCGCCGCTCCACTGCCGCACTCACCAGCGCGGCGACGCGGAGGGCCGGGCCGGGCGTGTCGGCACCGGCGTCCGCGGGGGCGGCCGCACGGGTGTTCGCTTCAGTGGAAACGGGCTCACCGGCGGGAGTGCCCGGTGTTCCGCCCGCGTCCGCCCGGGCGAGCCTCACGCGGAAGGCGTCGAGGACGGCCTCCGGATGGGTGGCGAGGGCACCGGCCAGCGCGCCCGGCGGGACGTACGGGTCACCGGCCGCGAAGTGCTCCAGGGCCCGCGCGAGGTGGCGGTCCCTGGTGCTCGGGTCCTGGACGAGCAGGGCGAGCGCGCCACCGTCGAGCGTGCGGTCGCCGGTGCGTACGAGCAGGGTGAGGGCCGCGTACCGCAGCAGGGTGCGGTCCGCCTCGCCACGGACGTGCGGTGCCGCCAGCAGCCCGTACGTCACCGCCGCCTCGCGGCGGGCGGGGCGCTCGTCGCGGGCCCAGCGGTCGACGGCCCGGCACACCACCGGGGGATTCTCCTCGGCGAGCGCACGGAGCAGTTGTCCGGCCCGCCGGTGCGGGCTGTCGGCGAGCGCCTCGGTCAGGGCGTCCGGAGCGCGGTGCCGGTGGGTGTGCAGCAGTGCTTGTGCCGCTGTCGCGACCGTCGCGTGCGGGGTGGCGGGCAGCGGCCGTTCGTCCTCGAACCACCGGACGAGGTGCGGGAGCACGGCGACGGGGTCGGCGCCGAACAGACGGGAGGCGGCGTCCAGGAAGCGCGGGCCGGTCTCGTACGGGGGCCCGTCGGCGTGGACGAGCCCGCGCAGCAGCTCGAAGCCGGTCTCCAGGGGCAGGGGGAGAGCGGTCCAGAAGGCCGGGCCCAGTTCGCCCGGCACCGGCCGGTGCTGCTGCCGCCAGGCCACGATCCGGTCGGCCAGCAGCCGCAGCACCCCGGTGCAGGGCGTGGCGTCGGGCACGCGCGCGAGGGTTTCGGTGAGCAGCCGGGCGGCCCACCAGGAGCCGGTGTCGGTGTCGAGGGCGTGCACCAGGTCGGTGAGCCGGGAGGCGAGTGGGCCGGTGCCCTGCCGGCGGGCGAGCAGCAGCATGGCCTGCACGACGGGGCCGACGCGGTGGTGCGGAACGGGCACGGGGTCGGGGCCACGAGAGGCGCCGAGGTTCTCGTGGACCAGGGTGCGCAGGGCACCGTCCAGGTCCAGGTGGGTGCCCTGGAGCCAGTCGGCGAGCTCCTCATGGGCGAAGCGGTAGCCGGTCCCGGCGGGGACGAGGAGGCCCTCGGCGAGTACGGCGGAGGCCCAGCCGGTGCCGCCACCCAGAGCGGCCGGGGCGGGCCCCCAGGGGAACACCGCCTCGAACGCCGCCCGGTCCAGCTCGCCCTGACCGGGGCCGAGGCTGCGGCGGGCGGCCTCGTGCACCTGCCCGGAGACCCTGGCGGCCAGCCGGCGTACGGCAGTGCCGCGCAGCCCGCTCCCGGCGGCGAGGCGTACGGCCACGCGCAGGCACATCAGGTCCAGGTGGGCGGAGAGGACGTCGTGACGGTCCGCGCGGGCGTCCGGCGCGTCCGGGGCGTCGGCGAGGGCGGCCCGGACCTCCGCGAGCAGCCGGAGCGTCAGCGGGTGCCGGGTGTCGGCCGGGGAGCCCTCCGGGATGCCGTAGCGGGCCCGTGCCTCGATGGCCTCGTCGGCGGTCAGGTCGCCGAGCCGCACGCACGCGGGAAGGCCCTCGGCGGCGGGCCCGCCCGGGGGCCCGCCCTGGTGCCGGTGCAGCAGCTCCGCCGGGAGAAACGCGCCCGCGCTCTCCCAGTACTCCGCGCGGCACCCCACCACCAGACGCGCCCCGGTCCGCCGCAGCCACCGTGCCGTTCCGTCGGTCCACTCGGCGAGGCGGCCGGCCAGGACGGGCGGCATCTCCTCGGGGCCGTCGAGCAGGAGCAGCAGAGGGCGGCCGGCGTCGCGGGCCAGGTCGGCGAGGCGCGCCGGGCCGAAGTCGCCGGGGCCTTCGGGACCGGCCGGGAACGGGGTGCGGGATGCGACGACGATGCGGGCGGCCCGGTCGAGCGCCCGCCGGGCCGCGTCGGCGACGGAGAGGTCGTCCTCCCGCAGATCGGCGCCGCGCAGCCACAGCGTGGGACCGCCGGTGCGGTGACGGCGGGCGGCGAGCGCCGCGAGCTCCGTCGTACGGCCGCTGCCGGGCGGTCCGACAAGGCCGAGGACCGCGGCCGGACCGTGCTCGAACGCGGTGAACTCGGCGGTGGTGGCCGCTCGTTCCACCGGAACGACGTCTCCGGGGCCGAGGGCGCCCGACGGGCCGTCCTGCCCGACCGAGGTGGCGGTGAGTTCCAGCACGCCGGCGAGGTTGAGGTCGGTGCCGTAGGCCGGGACCGTCGCCGCGTTCTCGGCGAGCAGTGCGGCGAGGGGGCCCGGTGCGGGGCGGAGCGGCACGGCGAAGCCGCCGTCGCGGCCGCCCGCGTGGAGCGCGGTGCCGAGGACGCCGAGGACGGCGCCGGTGACGGCGTCGAGCACCGGGCCGCCGGCCGCTCCGCCGCCGGTGCGCAGCGCGTCGCGGCCGGTGGTGCCGATGGCCAGCTCCAGCGCGTCGTCGAGGGTGTGGCAGCGCCCGGTGGCGGTGTACGTCACGGTGGTCGCGCCGAGTACGCGTGCCTCGCGCCAGCATCCGGCGGCGATCCGCACATAGGCGCCGCTGTCGACGCGGTCCCGCACGGTGACGGGCAGCGGGTCGACGCCGAGCCCCTCGGCACGCAGGAGCGCGAGGCCGAGCCCGGGCAGCGGCGTGACGGCGTCGGCGCCCACGACGCGGCGGCGGTCGCCGGGGGCGCGCAGGACGAGGCCGGGGAGGCCGTCGACGGCCTCGTGGCTGGTGATCAGCGTGCCGCGGTGGTCGGCGGGGAAGGCGAGACCGCGCGGGCGGCCGGCGAGGTCCTGGACGCGGACGAGGACGTCGGCGGGCGACGGTTCCCGCCGCGCCGGAGAGGCCCGGTCCGGACCCTGGCCGGCCGGGTCGTGGAGAGGGCCCCGCTCATGACGGGACGGATCGCGCGACGTCATCGTCGAACCTTCATGCCGAACCTTCGTGCCGTGCTGTCGACTGCCTCGGCCTCGACGGTAGGGCCGGATGATCAGCGAAACAGCACCCTCGGCAAACGCGCCCCCTTCCACTCCCCCGTTCACTCCGAGCGCCTGCACTTACGGGTGAACGTGCGGCCCCGGATGGACACTCTGGAGGTGGGGGAACCGAGCGGGGGCGGGGCGGCGGGGGGGGGGGGGGGCCCGCGGGGGGGGGGGGCCCCCCCCCCCCCCCCCCCCCCCCCCCCCCCCCCCCCCCCCGGCCCCACCCGTCAGCCGAAGACCGCCAGGCTCTTGGCCTTGCCCCGGTGTTCCTCGACGAGGGCGAGGAAGGTGCCCTCGGGGTCGAAGACGGCGACCGGGCCGACGCCCGCGTACTCCTCGGGCATCTCCAGGCGCACGCCGTTGGTGAGCAGCCGGGCGCGCCGGACGTCGACGTCCCAGCGGGGGAAGGCCGCCGCTGCGGCCTCGGCGATCGGCAGCACGGTCAGTTCCTGCTGGAGCTGGTCGAGAGTGCGGGCCGTGTCCAGCTTGTACGGGCCCACGCGGGTCCTGCGCAACACCGTGAGGTGACCGCCGACGCCCAGGCCGGCGCCCAGGTCGCGGGCGAGGGCGCGGATGTAGGTACCGGAGGAGCAGACGACGGAGACGACCAGGTCGAGCACCGGCGTGCCGTCCTCGGCGACGGCCGGGCGGACGTCGTGAACGGTGAACGAGGAGACGGTGACCGGCCGGGCCGGGATGTCGAACTCCTCGCCCTCACGGGCCCGCTTGTAGGAGCGCACGCCGTCGATCTTGATGGCGCTGACCTTGGACGGCACCTGCATGATGGCGCCGGTCAGCTCGGCCACCCCGGCGTCGACGGCCTCGCGGGTGACCTCGGAGGCGTCCGTGGACGAGGTGATCCCGCCCTCGGCATCGTCCGTGAGGGTGTTCTGCCCGAGCCGGATGGTGCCCAGGTACTCCTTCTCGGTCAGCGCGAGGTGACCGAGGAGCTTGGTGGCCCGCTCGATGCCGAGGACGAGGACACCCGTCGCCATCGGGTCGAGGGTGCCGGCGTGGCCGACGCGGCGGGTCCGGGCGATGCCGCGCATCTTGGCGACCACGTCGTGCGAAGTGAAGCCCGACGGCTTGTCGACGATGACAAGGCCGTCGGGCGTGGTGTGCTTCTGGGTCATTCGGCGGTGTCGTCCGTCCCGGTGTCCGCAGGGTCCTCGGGGTCCTCGGGCTTGCGGTACGGGTCGGCCCCGCCCGCGTACGCGGCTCCCGCGGACGCCTCGCGCACCTTGGCATCGGACTGACGTGCCCTGTCGAGGAGGTCCTCGATGTTGCGCGCGGTGTCCGGGAGCGCGTCCATGACGAACTCCAGGGTCGGTGTGAACTTCACACCCGCCGCCCGGCCCACCTCGGAGCGCAGGACACCCTTGGCGCTCTCCAGGCCCGCCGCGGCGGCCTTGCGCTCCTCGTCGTCCCCGTACACCGTGTAGAAGACGGTCGCCTCCCGCAGGTCACCCGTGACCCGGGTGTCCGTGATGGTGACGTGCGTGCCGAGCCGCGGGTCCTTGATCCCGCGCTGCAGCTTCTGGGCCACCACCTCTCGGATGAGGTCCGCCAGCCTTTTCGCCCGCGCGTTGTCGGCCACTGGTCCGTCTCCCGTTCTTTCCTGTCCGCGTTGTCAAAGCCCCGCGTTCCCGGGGCTGGATTCGTCAGTCGTCCTCGCCGTGGAAGCGCCGCCTGACGGACAGCAGCTCCACCTCGGGGCGCCCGGCGACCAGCCGCTCGCACCGGTCCAGTACGTCGGTCAGGTGCGCCGCGTCGCCGGACACCACCGCCAGGCCGACGACGGCCCTGCGGTGAAGATCCATGTGATCCACCTCGGCCACGCTCACCGCGTACTTCCGCTGGAGCTCGGCGACGATCGGGCGGACGACGGAGCGCTTCTCCTTCAGCGACCTGACGTCGCCGAGGAGGAGGTCGAAGGACAGCGTCCCCACATACATGCACAACCGGTTCACCCGCCGGTACGGGATCGGTACCCCCGCCGTCCGTGGTGGACGGGGACATCAGAACCGTACATCGAAGGGGCGTGCCGATCGACGGGTATTACGCTCCGCCGACCGGCCCGCCGGCCCCGGACGCACGAGCCGGCCGGCGGGACAGGGGTCCCGCCGGCCGGCCCACACCATGGGGTGTTACGCCCGCGGCTTCTCGCGCATCTCGTAGGTCGCGATGACGTCGTCCACCTTGATGTCGTTGAAGTTTCCGAGGTTGATACCACCCTCGAAGCCTTCCCGGATCTCGGTGACGTCGTCCTTGAAGCGGCGCAGACCGACGATGTTGAGGCTCTCCGCGATGACCTTGCCGTCGCGGAGGAGGCGCGCCTTGGTGTTGCGCCTGACCTCGCCGGAGCGGATGAGAACACCCGCGATGTTGCCCAGCTTGGACGAGCGGAAGACCTCGCGGATCTCCGCCGTGCCGAGCTCGACCTCTTCGTACTCCGGCTTGAGCATGCCCTTGAGGGCCGCCTCGATCTCCTCGATCGCCTGGTAGATGACCGAGTAGTACCGGACATCCACGCCTTCGCGCTCGGCCATCTGCTGTGCCCGCCCGGCGGCGCGCACGTTGAAGCCGATCACGATGGCGTCCGAGCCCATCGCCAGGTCGATGTCGGACTCCGTGACCGCACCGACGCCGCGGTGCAGGACGCGGATGTCGACCTCTTCGCCGACGTCCAGCTGGAGCAGCGAGGACTCGAGGGCCTCGACCGATCCGGACGCGTCACCCTTGATGATCAGGTTCAGCTGCTGGATCTCGCCGGCCTTGAGCACCTTGTCCAGGTCCTCCAGCGACACGCGGCGCGTGCGCTTGGCGAACGCGGCGTTGCGCTCACGGGCGGCACGCTTCTCGGCGATCTGACGGGCCGTACGGTCCTCGTCGACGACGATGAAGTTGTCGCCCGCACCCGGGACGTTGGTCAGGCCCAGGACCTGGACCGGCGTCGACGGGCCGGCCTCGGCGACGTTGTTGCCGTTGTCGTCGAGCATGGCGCGCACGCGGCCGTAGGCATCGCCCACCACCATCGTGTCGCCGACCCGCAGGGTGCCTCGCTGCACGAGGACGGTCGCCACGGCACCGCGGCCGCGGTCGAGCCGGGACTCGATCGAGATGCCCTGCGCGTCCTGCGTCGGGTTGGCCCGCAGGTCGAGCGAGGCGTCGGCGGTGAGGACGACGGCCTCCAGGAGGCTGTCGATGTGCAGACCCTGCTTGGCGGAGATGTCGACGAACATGGTGTCGCCGCCGTACTCCTCGGCCACCAGGCCGTACTCGGTCAGCTGACCGCGCACCTTGGTCGGGTCGGCGCCCTCGACGTCGATCTTGTTGACCGCGACGACGATCGGGACCTCGGCCGCCTTGGCGTGGTTGAGCGCCTCGACCGTCTGCGGCATGACGCCGTCGTTGGCCGCGACGACCAGGATCGCGATGTCGGTCGACCGCGCACCACGGGCACGCATGGCGGTGAACGCCTCGTGACCCGGGGTGTCGATGAAGGTGATCCTGCGCTCTTCCTCGTTGACCTCGGTCGCGACCTGGTAGGCACCGATGTGCTGGGTGATGCCGCCTGCCTCGCCCGCGATGACGTTCGTCTTGCGGATGGCGTCGAGGAGGCGGGTCTTGCCGTGGTCGACGTGACCCATGACGGTGACGACCGGCGGACGGACCACCAGGTCGTCCTCACCGCCCTCGTCCTCGCCGAACTCCAGGTCGAAGGACTCGAGCAGCTCGCGGTCCTCCTCCTCCGGGCTGACGATCTGAACCGTGTAGTTCATCTCGCCGGCGAGGAGGTGGAGCGTCTCGTCGGAGACGGACTGGGTCGCGGTGACCATCTCGCCGAGGTTCATCATGACCGCGACGAGCGACGCCGGGTTGGCGTTGATCTTCTCCGCGAAGTCGGTGAGCGAGGCACCGCGCGACAGGCGAATGCTCTCGCCGTTGCCGCGAGGCAGCATCACGCCGCCGACCGACGGGGCCTGCATGGCCTCGTACTCCTGGCGCCTCTGCCGCTTCGACTTGCGGCCACGACGGGCCGGACCGCCGGGACGGCCGAAGGCGCCCTGCGTGCCACCACGGCCACCGGGACCGCCGGGACGGCCGCCGAAGCCGGGACGGCCACCGCCGCCGCCGAAGCCGCCACCACCGGGACGGCCGGCGAAGCCGCCGCCGCCACCGGGACGACCGCCGCCACCGCCACCCGGGCCGGCCGGGCGACCGGCGAAGCCGCCGCCGCCGGGACGACCGCCGCCGGGACGACCGGCACCGGCCGGACCACGGCCACCGCCGGGACCGCCACCGGGGCGGGGACCGGCAGCCGGACGCTGCGGCATCATGCCGGGGTTGGGACGCGGACCGCCGGGGCCGCCGCCACCGGGACGGGGACCGCCCTGCGGACGCGGCATCGAGCCCGGGGAGGGACGCTGCCCGCCCGGAGCCTGCGGACGCGGACCGGCACCGCCCTGGCCACCGGGGGCCTGGGGACGGGGACCGCCGCCGGGGGCACCGGGACCGCCGGGACGCGCGCCCTGCGGGCGGGGCGACTGCGGGCGGGCCATACCGGTGGAGCCACCGGAGGTGAAGGGGTTGTTACCCGGACGCGGACCGGCCGGGCGTCCACCCGGACGCTGACCGCCGCCACCGGGACGCTGGCCCTGACCGGCCGGACGGCCGCCCTGACCACCCTGACCGCCCTGACCGCCCTGGCCGGCGGGACGACCGCCGGGCTTGGGGGCACCGGGGCGCGCGCCCGGCTTCGGCCCGGCCGGAGCCGGGGACGGAGCCTGAGCGGCGGCCGGCGGGGCCTGGAACTCCGGGGCCGCCGGGGCCGGACGCGGCGCGGGGCGCGGGCCCGGCGTCGGACGCGGACCGGCGGGGGTCACCGGGGCGGGCGCCGACGGGGCCTCGGGCTGCTGGGCCGCGGCGGGCTTGGGTGCGGCCGGCGGCCGCGGTGCTGCCGGACGTGCCTGCGCCGGGGACGGCGCGGGCCTGGGCGCGGCCTTCCTGGGCGCGCCGGGCTTGGCACCGGACCTGCCGTTGCCTCCGCCCTGCTGGAACGCGTCGGTCAACTTGCGTACTACGGGCGCTTCGATCGTCGAAGACGCCGAACGGACGAACTCACCGAGTTCCTGGAGCTTGGCCATGACGACCTTGCTCTCGACACCGAACTCCTTGGCGAGTTCGTAGACCCGGACCTTAGCCACTTCGCTCCTTTGAGGTCCGGGTTGCGTCCGGACCGTCGCTAGTTCATGGGCGTACTCATCGCGTACTCATCGAGTGCTCATCGCAATCTCGACCTGCTTTCGACTCGCGAGGTACCAGACCGCACGGGGGGTTCCGCACGGCATGTCTTCTTACGGGTTGCTGTCACAACCCTGTGCCTGCTCCACGTAGTGGCGCAACGCCTTTACGTCGAGCGGTCCCGGGACGCGGAGCGCCCGCGGAAGCGCCTTTCGGCGCACCGCCTGGTCAAGACAGACCGGGGCGGGGTGCGTATACGCACCCCGACCGGACAGCGTACCGCGTGGATCGGGGACGCACACGTCCTCGACCGCCACGATCCGCAGCAGCTGGTTCTTGACCGCTCGCTCCCGGCAGCCCACGCAGGTGCGCTCTGGGCGCGCGCGGGTAGGTGTCCGGCCAGACACTCCTAAGTCTACCTCCCCGGACCGACCTCACCCCTATGGGGCAAGCATCGAACATGCGCCGCGCGCAAGACTGTCGTGATCTCAGCGTGCGGCGGCTTGGATCTATTCCCCGGGCTGTTCCGTGTCCGGCCGGATGTCGATCCGCCAGCCGGTCAGACGGGCGGCCAGACGGGCGTTCTGCCCCTCCTTGCCGATCGCCAGGGACAGCTGGTAGTCCGGCACGGTCACCCGGGCGGACCGGGCCGCCAGGTCCACGACCTCCACCTTGGTGACGCGGGCCGGGGAGAGCGCGTTGGCCACCATCTCGGCCGGGTCGTCCGACCAGTCGACGATGTCGATCTTCTCGCCGTTCAGCTCGCCCATCACGTTGCGTACGCGGCCGCCCATGGGGCCGATGCAGGCGCCCTTGGCGTTCAGCCCGGACCGGGTGGAGCGGACGGCGATCTTCGTGCGGTGGCCGGCCTCGCGGGCGATGGCGGAGATCTCCACCGAGCCGTCGGCGATCTCCGGCACCTCCAGGGCGAAGAGTTTCTTCACCAGATTGGGATGTGTGCGCGACAGGGTGACGGACGGGCCGCGCACCCCCTTCGCCACCCGGACGACGTAGCTGCGCAGTCGCAGCCCGTGCCCGTAGGTCTCGCCGGGCACCTGCTCCTGCACCGGCAGGATGGCCTCCAGCTTGCCGATGTCGACCAGGACGTTCTTCGGGTCGCGGCCCTGCTGGACCACACCGGTCACGATGTCGCCCTCACGGCCGGCGTACTCGCCCAGCGTCGCGTCGTCCTCGGCGTCCCGCAGGCGCTGCAGGATGACCTGCTTGGCCGTGGTGGCGGCGATGCGGCCGAAGTCGGACGGGGTGTCGTCGAACTCCCGGGCCTCCTGGCCCTCGTCGAGGTCCTCGGGGTCCTCCTTCGCCCACACCGTCACGTGCCCGGTCTCCCGGTCGAGTTTCACGCGCGCGTGGCGGCGGCTTCCCTCGGTGCGGTGGTAGGCGATGAGGAGGGCCGATTCGATTGCCTCGACCAGCAGGTCGAGGGAGATCTCCTTCTCCCGTACCAAGAGCCGAAGGGCACTCATGTCGATGTCCACGGTTACGCCTCCTCTTCCGTCTCGTCGTTGGTGTCGTGCACGTCGTTCGCGCCCTGCGCGGCGGGCCTGTCGTCCTTGCGGTTGAACTCGACCTGGACGCGCGCCCTGCCGATCTCCTCGAAGGCGAGCCGACGCGCGGTGGGCCTGCGGCCCTTGACACCGGGCACTTCGAGGTCGAGACCTTCGTCGTCGGTCCGCAGGATCCGGGCGGTCAGTTCGTCGCCCGTCGTCAGCCGGAAGCCCACCAGGCGGCCCGTGGCGCGCACGTAGTGCCGGTGCTCGGTGAGAGGGCGCTCGGCGCCCGGGGTGCCGACCTCGAGGGTGTACTCGCCGTTGCCCATCGCGTCGGTCTCGTCGAGCTTCGCCGAGAGCGCGCGGCTCACATCGGCGATCCGGTCCAGATCCGCGCCGGTGTCCGAGTCCACGACCACACGCAGTACCCGCTTGCGGCCGACCGCGTCGACGGCGATCTCCTCGAGGTCGAGGCCCTGCGAGCTGACGAGCGGTTCCAGAAGTTCTCGGAGCCTCTCGCTCTGGGTGCTGCTCATCCGGGTGACTCCTCGGCCGCGTGTGCTGTTGTGGTGTGGGGCGCGTGTCTGGTTCAAAGGGTATCCGGTCGCGGGGGGTGATGCCGTCCACCCGGTCACGGAGGGTGCCGCTGAGCCCCGTCGGAGAGATGCACGGGTACCGTGATCACGGGACCGGGCCCTGCCGTCGCCCGGCAGACGGGAGTACGGCGACAGCGCCTGTGGGTCCCGCTTCCGTCGCCACGTTCCGTACGAGCCCCCGAGGACGTCTGCCGTGCCGTTCCCCCACGTTCCGCGCGCCCGTACGGGACCGCGCAGAAGGAGTTTGCTCGCCGTCGCCCCGGCGGCGCTGTTCGCGGCGGGCTGTTCCGCCGCGGCCGAGGATCCCGGCCCCGCCGCCGGCAGCCGTCCCCCGGCCGGCGAGCGGGCACGCGCGCGTGCGGCGCGCGACAGCAGGGAGCTGGCCGAGCGCTACGACGCCGTGATCGCGGCGCACGCCGGGCTCGCGCAGCGGCTGGGTCCGCTGCGCGAGGACGCCGTGCGGCACGCGAAGGCCTTCGAGAGTCTCGAGACCACGGCGGGTACGGCGTCGGCCCCGCCCGAGTCGCCGGTGCCCACCGGGGCGGGGCCGTCCGCCTCGCCGCCGGTGCCGGTGCCGGTGCCCGCGAAGGAGAAGGACGCCCTCGCCGGGCTCGCCACCGCCGAGCGGGAGATCGCCGACCGTCGTCTGGAGGCGCTGCTCGACGCGCCGGCCGAGCTGGCCAGGCTGCTGGCGTCGGTGGCGGCGGCCGGGGCCGCGCACGTGTTTCTGCTGACGGAGGGCTGACGGATGAGCGAGGCGAAGGACCGGGAGCTGCGGGCGCTGCAGGGTGCCCTGGCGGCGGAGCACGCGGCGGTGTACGGCTACGGGGTCGTCGGCGGGCTGATCGCCGACAACCGGCGTGCGGACGCGCGCGCGGCGTACGACGCCCACCGCGCGCGCCGGGACGCGCTGGTGCGCGAGGTGAAGGACACCGGCGCCGACCCCGTGGCGGCGGCCGCGGGGTACGCGCTGCCGTTCCGGGTGCCGGACTCACCCGCGGCCGTACGGCTCGCGAAGGAGCTGGAGAGCCGGGTGGCCGGGGTGTACGCGGACCTGGTGCGGGCGAGCGGGGGCGAGCGCCGCCGTGCGGCGGCCGAGGCGCTGCGGGAGGCGGCGGTGCGGGCGGTGCGCTGGGGCGGGGAGGGCGTAGCCTTCCCTGGGCTCGCCGAGCGGGCCGAACCGTCCTCGGGGGCTCCGTCGACGCCGGCGGTGTGACAGGACCGCAGCGAGGGCGCGCCGGGGCGGCGGGAGCGGACGGCGGCAGGTGCCGCGCACAGCACGAAGGGAACGAAGGGAACGACTCGCGCATGGTCTTCGAACCGCCGCAGCGTCTGGTGAGGGCGCTGGGTGAGACGGCTCCCGACGGCGGTGCGCACTGGCTGGAGAGGCTGCCCGGGGCGGCGCGCGAGGCCGTCGCAGTGCGCGGGCTGACCGTGGAACGGGTGCAGGTGCCGGGGGGACGCAGCAGCCTGGTGGTGCTGGTGCGGACCGCCGACGACCTGCCCGCCGTGCTGAAGCTGGCCCCGGCGCGGGCCCGGCCGGAGAGCGAGCGGGCCGCACTGGCCCACTGGAACGGGCTGGGCGCGGTCCGGTTGCTGGAGCCCCTCGCCTCGGACGGGGCGCTGCTGCTGGAGCGGCTGCACCCGGATGTCTCGGTGCGGTCCCTGCCGGAGGCGAAGGCACTGCTCGAGGCTTCCGGGACGCTGCGGCGGCTGTGGGTGGAGCTGCCCGCCGGGGACACCGCTCACGTCTTCGAGACGGTGGCCGAGCGGACCGGAAGGCAGGCGGAGTCGATGCGGACGGGTGCCGTCGGCGACCCGGACGTGGCGCCGCTGGTCTCGGCGGCGTTGGCGGCCCGCGAGGAACTGCTGGCCGGGCCGCTTGAGCACCGGCTGCTGCACGGCACCTTCCGGCAGAGCAAGGTGCTCTCCGCCGAGCGGATGCCGTGGCTGGCGGTGGGCCCGGACCCGGTGGTCGGGGAGCGCGCCTTCGATCTGGCCCGGCTGGTTCGCGACCGGGTGGAGGACCTGGTCGCCCAGCCGTCCGGCGCGGCGACGACCCGCCGGCGGGTGAAGCGCCTGGCGGAGTCACTGGAGATCGACCAGGAGCGGCTGCGCGGCTGGACCCTGTTCCGCGCGGTGGAGTCCGGCGTACGCGCCCGCCGCGTCGGCCGCGGCCGGGACGCGGAGCTGCTCCTGGAGTTCGCGAGCTGGCTCTGACGCCGTGCGGGGACGCCGGGGGCCCGCACGGGGAACGTTTCGTGCGGGCCCCGGCCTCGTCCACGGCGTTGGTGTCTCTCCCGGCCGCCGGTGACGGAGCCACGCGGTGAGCCACGCGGTGAGCCACGGCGTACGGCCCGGCCCTCCGGCGGCGCTCACGACATGGATTCCTCCCGGGGTGCACCGGACCGGCTCCGGCCTCGCGCGGCGAACGCCGGGAACCCGTGCAGGGGCGGCCCCGCCCACGACGAGCTCCTCGCGCCCGCCGGTGCGACAGCCACCGGGCTGCGGGGGCCGGTGCGGCAGCCACCGGGCTGCGAGGGCCGGCCGGGACCGCCCGAACCCACACGAAGAACACTTCCGCACGGGCTCCTGGCAGTGAGGGGATCAGACCGTGAGACGGGTGATCACCCCGCCCACGACGAGCTCCTCGCATCCGCCGGTGCGGCAGCCACCGGGCTGCGAGGGCCGGCCGGGACCGCCGGAACCCACACGAAGAACACTTCCGCACGGGCTCCTGGCGGTGAGGGGATCAGACCGTGAGACGGGTGATCGCCTCGGCCACGGTGAGTTCCTCCCGTTCGCCGGTGCGGCGGTCCTTCAGCTCGACGATGCCCTCGGCGGAGCGACGCCCGGCCACCAGGATCTGCGGGACGCCGATCAGCTCGGAGTCGGTGAACTTCACGCCCGGCGAGACACCCGCACGGTCGTCGACCAGGACGCGGACGCCGGCGGCGGCGAGCCGGTCGGAGAGGTCGAGGGCGAGCTCGGTCTGCAGGGCCTTGCCGGCGGCGACCACGTGGACGTCGGCCGGAGCGACCTCCTTGGACCAGCACAGGCCCTTGTCGTCGGCGCTCTGCTCGGCCAGGGCCGCCACCGCGCGGGAGACGCCGATGCCGTAGGAGCCCATGGTGACGCGGACGGGCTTGCCCTGCGGGCCGAGGACGTCGAGCTTGAGGGCGTCGGCGTACTTGCGGCCCAGCTGGAAGATGTGGCCGATCTCGATGGCGCGGTCGAGCCGGAGACCGGTGCCGCACCGGGGGCAGGGGTCGCCCTCGTCGACCACCACGACGTCCACGTACGCGTCGACCTCGAAGTCACGGCCGGCGACCACGTTCCTGGCGTGGGTGTCGGCCTTGTTGGCCCCGGTGATCCAGGCGGTGCCGGGTGCCACGCGCGGGTCGGCGATGTAGCGGACCTTCTCCAGGCCCTGCGGGCCGACGTAGCCGCGCACCAGGTCCGGGCGGCCGACGAAGTCCTCGGCGGTGACCAGTTCGACGGCGGCCGGGGCGAAGTGCGCCTCGACCTTGCCCAGGTCGACCTCCCGGTCGCCGGGGACGCCCACGGCGACGATCTCGCCGTCGACCTTGACCAGCAGGTTCTTCAGCGTGGCCGAGGCGGGGACGCCGAGCGAGGCGGCGAGGGTCTCGATGGTGGGGGTGTCGGGCGTCGGGATGTCCTCGGCGGCCGGCACGGCGGAACCGTCGACGGGCTTCAGCTCGTAGGAGATCGCCTCGGTGTTCGCGGCGAAGTCGCAGTGGGGGCAGTCCGCGAAGGTGTCCTCGCCGGCCTCGGCGGGGGCGAGGAACTCCTCGGACTTGGAGCCGCCCATGGCGCCGGCGGTGGCGGCGCAGATGCGGTAGTCGAGGCCGAGGCGCTCGAAGATCCGCTGATACGCCTGGCGGTGCAGACCGTAGGACTGTCCCAGGCCCTCGTCGTCGAGGTCGAAGGAGTAGGAGTCCTTCATCAGGAACTCGCGGCCGCGCAGGATGCCCGCGCGGGGGCGGGCCTCGTCGCGGTACTTGCTCTGGATCTGGTAGAGGGTCACCGGCAGGTCCTTGTAGGAGGACGCCTGGTCCTTCACCAGGAGGGTGAAGATCTCCTCGTGGGTGGGGCCGAGGAGGTAGTCACCGCCCTTGCGGTCCTGGAGGCGGAACAGCTCGGGGCCGTACTCCTCCCAGCGGCCGGTCGCCTCGTAGGGCTCACGCGGCAGGATGGCGGGGAGCAGCACTTCCTGGGCTCCGATGGCGTCCATCTCCTCGCGGACGACGCGTTCGACGTTGGCGAGGACCTTCTTGCCCAGGGGCAGCCAGCTCCAGATGCCGGCGGCGGTCCGGCGTACGTAGCCGGCCCGGACGAGCAGCTTGTGGCTGAGGACCTCGGCGTCCGCCGGGTCGTCGCGCAGCGTCTTCGCCATCAACTGGGACATGCGCTGGACCGGTGCGTTCGCCATGGTTCTCGTACTCCTGCTGCGTCTGGGTGATGACAGGAGGTTAGCCGGGCGGGGCCGGGGGGTGGAAATCCGTTATCGGCGAAGGAGTGGCAGGGGGGCGCCCATCACGGCGTACGGCTTGGGGGCGCTGGGGAAGTGGACGCGGCGGGCGAGGTCGCTGTAGCCGAGGGAGCGGTACAGGCGGCGGGCGGGGCTCTCGACGTCGATGGCGGAGAGGATCGTTCGGGGTTCCTCGGCGCCGTCGGTGATCGTGGTGATCAGGGAGCGGCCGATGCCGTGCTTCTGGTAGCGCGGGTGGACGTGGAGTTCGGTGATGACGAAGGAGCCGTCGAGCCAGTCGTCGTGGCCCCGGGCGCGCAGATGGGGCTCGACGACGGTGGACCACCAGTGGGCGCGGTCGTTGGGCATGCCGTAGACGAAGCCGACGAGACGGCCGTCGACGGTGGCTCCGAAGGCCCTGGCGCCCGGCAGGGTCATGTGGCGCAGCACGATCTGCCGGCGTACGGCCACCTCGTCGGGGCCGAGGCCGAACGCCTTCGCCTGGACCGCCAGTGCCTCGTCGACGTGGGCGACGAGGTCGAGGGGGCCGATCACGATGTCGTCGGGGCGGGGGTGCCCGTGACCGGGAAAGCGCAGCATGCCGGGGAGACTACAGGGGACGGTGGGAGACCGCGGGGTCAGAACAGGACGCTCATGAACTCGCCGACCTCCTGGAACCCCACCCGCCGGTAGGTCCGGCGCGCGGCGGTGTTGAAGTCGTTGACGTAGAGGCTCGCCACGGGGGCCACGTCCGCGAGGGCGTAGCGCAGTACGGCCGCCATGCCGGGGGCGGCGACCCCCCTGCCCCGGTGTTCGGGTGCCACCCATACGCCCTGGATCTGGCAGGTGCGGTCGGTGGCGGCACCGATCTCGGCCTTGAAGACGACCTTGCCGTCGGCGTCGAAGCGGGCGAAGGAGCGTCCGGCGCCGACGAGTTCGGCGACCCGGGCCTGGTAGAGCAGGCCGCCGTCACCGGCCAGCGGGGAGATCCCGACCTCCTCGGTGAACATCGCCACGCAGGCCGGCATGATCTTTTCCATCTCGTCCTTGCGGACGCGGCGGACGCAGGGGTCCGGGGCGATGCCGTCGGGCAGCCGGTCGGTGACCATCAGGGGCTGGTGGGCGCGGACCTCGCGGGCGGGGCCCCACTGGGGTTCGAGGAGCCGCCACAGGGCGGCGGTGGGCGTCGCGGGGCCGACGACGGAGGAGCAGCGGCGGCCGGCCCGGCGGGCGCGGTCGGCGAAGGCGCGGACCGCCCGGGGGGTGGCGCAGATGGGGACCAGGTTGGCACCCGCGTAACACAGGGAGGTGAGCATGCCGCCCTCGTACCAGCCCCACATCTCGCCACCGAGGCGCCACGGGTCCAGACCCGCGACCTGTACCCGGGACGCCACGAAGGCGTTCGCCACCGGCTCGCGGTCGAGGATGGCGAGGGCGGCGTCCAGGTCGCTCGGTTCGAGGACCCGGGAGGTGGTCTGCGTCAACACGTGCGGGGGGCCTCACACACTTGGGTCTGCTGGTTTCCGCACTGTACCCGCCGAATTTGTGTGCTGCCGACTCGCGGGAGAGAAACGGTCCCGCCCGGGGTTTCCCGGGCAGGGAGCGCCGAGGGGCCGGTCTGCCCGAAGGGGCAGACCGGCCCGGTGGCACGGCGGCCTGACGGACTTCGTCAGCCGGCGACCGAGATCCGGGGTTCGCCGGAGGTCACGCCGTCGGCCTCCATCTGCTCGGCGATCTTCATCGCTTCCTCGATGAGGGTCTCCACGATCTTCGACTCCGGGACGGTCTTGACGACCTCGCCCTTCACGAAGATCTGCCCCTTGCCGTTACCCGACGCCACACCCAGATCGGCCTCACGGGCCTCCCCCGGACCGTTGACCACACAGCCCATCACCGCCACCCGCAGCGGGACCTCCATGCCCTCCAGACCGGCCGTCACCTCGTCCGCGAGCTTGTACACGTCCACCTGGGCACGTCCGCAGGACGGGCAGGACACGATCTCCAGACCACGCTGCTTCAGGTTCAGCGACTCCAGGATCTGCAGACCCACCTTCACCTCCTCGGCCGGCGGCGCCGACAGGGAGACACGGATCGTGTCACCGATCCCCTGGGACAGCAGCGCCCCGAACGCCACCGCCGACTTGATCGTCCCCTGGAACGCCGGACCCGCCTCGGTCACCCCCAGGTGCAGCGGGTAGTCGCACTGCGCGGCCAACTGCCGGTAGGCCTCCACCATCACCACCGGGTCGTTGTGCTTCACCGAGATCTTGATGTCCCGGAAGCCGTGCTCCTCGAACAGCGAGGCCTCCCACAACGCCGACTCCGCCAGCGCCTCCGGCGTCGCCCTCCCGTACTTCTGCAGCAGCCGCCGGTCCAGCGACCCCGCGTTCACCCCGATCCGGATCGGCGTGCCGTGGTCCTTGGCCGCCTTCGCGATCTCCTTGACCTTGTCGTCGAACTGCTTGATGTTGCCCGGGTTCACCCGCACCGCCGCACAGCCCGCCTCGATCGCCGCGAACACGTACTTCGGCTGGAAGTGGATGTCCGCGATCACCGGAATCTGCGACTTCCGCGCGATCGTCTCCAGCGCGTCCGCGTCGTCCTGCGTCGGACACGCCACCCGCACGATCTGACACCCCGACGCCGTCAGCTCCGCGATCTGCTGCAACGTCGCCCCGATGTCCGACGTACGCGTCGTCGTCATCGACTGCACCGACACCGGCGCGTCCCCGCCCACCGCCACCGACCCGACCTGGATCCGCCGGCTCTTGCGCCGCGGGGCGAGCGTGGTCGGAACGGACGGCATACCGAGAGAAATCGCAGTCATCTGCTGTGCAACCCCAAGTCGTGGATCAAGGTCCGGCTCCCGGTGAGCAGCGGGCTCCGGGCTCCGAGATTACGGCACCGCCGTCGGCCCCGGCACATCCCGGCCGTAAACGCGCCCAAAGGACGACGGCCCGGAACGAAACGGTTCCAGGCCGTCGTGAACGGCAGGTGTCCGGCGGATGCGTGCCGGGCGGGCCCTACGAGATCCGTATCGGGTTCACCACGTCCGCGACGAGGACGAGGAGGGTGAAGCAGACGAAGATCCCGGCCACCACGTAGGCCACCGGCATCAGTTTCGCCACGTCGAACGGGCCCGGGTCGGGGCGGCGCAGCACCCTGGCGAGGTTGCGGCGCAGCGACTCCCACAGGGCGCCCGCGATGTGCCCGCCGTCGAGGGGCAGCAGCGGGAGCATGTTGAACAGGAACAGGGAGAGGTTGAAGCCCGCGAGCAGCATCACGAACATGGCCATCTGCTGCGAGGCCGGGATGTCGAGCGTGGCGATCTCGCCACCCACCCGGGCCGCTCCGACGACGCCCATCGGGGAGTCCTGCTCGCGCGGGCCGTCGCCGAAGGCGGCGTCCCACAGGGCGGGCACCTTGGACGGCAGGGCGGCGAGGGAGTCGACCGCGTCGCCGACCCGGTCGGTCATCCAGACCACGGAGTCGCCGAAGTCCTGCTTGACGACGCCGGTGGCCGCGCTGAAGCCGAGGAAGCCGGCCTTGACGTACTCGCCCTCGACGTAGAGCCCGTGGGAGTCCTTCTTGGCGACCAGGTTGGTGGCGATCTCCGCCTGGAGGGTGACCTCCCGGCCGTCGCGGTCGACGACGATCGGCACGGCCTTGCCGGCGCTGTCGCGGATGAGGTCGGAGAGCGTGCCCCAGTCGTCGGTCCGGACACCGTCGAACGCGACGATCCTGTCGCCCGCCTCCATGCCGGCCGCGGCGGCCGGGGACCGGGGGTCGGACCGCTCGCACGCGTCGCGGTTCTCGCTCTGCGAGATGACGCAGGGGGAGACCGAGCTGACGGTGGTGGTCTGCTGCTGGATGCCGAAGCCCATCAGCACGGTGAGGAACAGCACGACCGCGAGGATCAGGTTCATGAACGGGCCCGCGAACATCACGATGACGCGTTTCCAGGGCTTGCGTGTGTAGAACAGGCGCTTCTCGTCGCCGGGCCGCAGTTCCTCGAAGGCGGCGGAGCGGGCGTCCTCGATCATGCCGCGCCACGGCGAGGTGGAGCGGGCCTCGAGGCGTCCGTCGGCGCCGGGTGGGAACATGCCGATCATGCGGATGTAGCCGCCGAACGGGATCGCCTTGACGCCGTACTCGGTCTCGCCCCTGTGCCGGGACCAGAGGGTCGGGCCGAAGCCGACCATGTACTGGGGCACCCGGATGCCGAACATCTTGGCCGTGGACAGGTGTCCCAGCTCGTGCCAGGCGATCGAGAACAGCAGGCCGACCGCGAAGACCACTATGCCGAGGATGAACATCAGGGTCGTCATGCACGCGCCTCCGCGCTCGCCGTACGGGCTGTCAGTTCCCGGGTCCTCGCTCGCGCCCAGGTCTCCGCTTCGAGGACGTCCGGGACCGTCAGAGAGGTTCCCGGCCGGGGGGTGCCGTGCTCCTCGACCACCCGGGTGACCGTATCGACGATCCCGTTGAACGGCAGCGCGCCGGCGCGGAACGCCTCCACGCACTCCTCGTTCGCCGCGTTGAACACCGCCGGGGCGGTTCCCGCGAGCCCGCCGACGTGCCGGGCGAGGTTCACCGAGGGGAAGGCCTCGTTGTCGAGGGGGTGGAACTCCCAGGTGGACGCCTTGCTCCAGTCGAAGACCGGGGCGGCGTCGGGGACCCTTTCGGGCCAGCCGAGGCCGATGGCGATGGGCCCGCGCATGTCGGGGGGCGTCGCCTGGGCCAGTGTCGATCCGTCCGTGAACTCAACCATCGAGTGGACATACGACTGCGGGTGGACGACGACCTCAATGCGATCGAAGGGAATGTCGTACAGCAGGTGTGCCTCGATGACCTCGAGGCCCTTGTTGACCAGGGTCGCGGAGTTGATGGTGATCACCGGGCCCATGGCCCAGGTGGGGTGGGCGAGGGCGTCCTCGACGGTGACGTTCGCCAGTTCGTCCCTGGTACGGCCGCGGAAGGGGCCCCCGGAGGCGGTGACGACGAGCTTTCGGACGTCCGCGCGGGTTCCGGCGGCCAGCGCCTGGAACAGCGCGGCGTGCTCGGAGTCGACCGGGATGATCTGGCCCGGCTCGGCCAGTGCCTTGACCAGCGGGCCGCCGACGATCAGCGACTCCTTGTTGGCGAGCGCGAGGGTGCGGCCCGCCTCCAGGGCGGCGAGGGTCGGGGCCAGCCCGATGGAGCCGGTGATGCCGTTGAGGACGGTGTGGCAGTCGGACGCGGCGAGCCGCGTGGCCGCGTCCGCTCCGGCCAAAATCTCGGGCAGCGGCTCCCCCGCGCCGTACCACGCGCTCAGGGCGTCGCGCAGCGCGCCGACGACGTCCTCGCGGGCGACGGCGACCGTGCGGACCCGCAGCCGGTGGGCCTGCTCGGCGAGGAGCGCGACGCGGCCGCCGTTGGCGGACAGGCCGGTGACGCGGAAGCGGTCGGGGTTGCGCAGTACGAGATCGATGGCCTGGGTGCCGATCGAGCCCGTGGAGCCGAGGATCACCACGTCCTTGGGGCCGTCCCCCGCCACGGGGTCGTACACCAGGTGCGGGTCGGCGAGCGGAGCTGGAGCGTCGGTCATGGGCACCATTGTGTCCGGTCGCGGGCGCTGCCGGGGCCCCGCCCCGGCAGCTCGCGCGTCAGCGGATCGGCCGGTGCCGGTTCTCGTGGGTGCTCGGGCCGGGCGCGGCGTCCGCGATCCAGGGGCCGTCGCCCGAGGGGTCGACGACACCCTGCTCCAGCCACGTGTAGGTGCCGGAGAGCACGCCCTTGACCACCTTGCGGTCGATGTCGTCGGTGTTGGTCCACAGCCGGTCGAAGAGCTCCTCGACGCGGACGCGGGACTGACGGCAGAAGGCGTCGGCGAGCTGGTAGGCCTCACGGCCGTTCTCGCCGCGGGCGCGCAGGAGTTCGGCGCGGACGCAGGCGGCGCTCATCGCGAACAGTTCGGCGCCGATGTCGACGATCCGGCCCAGGAAGCCCTGCTTGGTCTCCATCCGGCCCTGCCAGCGGGACATCGCGTAGAAGGTGGAGCGGGCGAGCCTGCGGGACGCGCGCTCGACGTACCGCAGGTGCGGGGAGAGGTCGATCCCGTGCTTGAACTCTCCGTAGGCGCCGGGGAGCTGTCCGGGACCCGCCACGAGCCTGGGCAGCCACTTCGCGTAGAAGACGCCCGCGTTCGCCCCCGCCCTCGCCTTGTCTCCCAGGGTCTTCTCGGGGTCGATGAGGTCGCCGGCGACGGACAGGTGTGCGTCGACGGCCTCCCGTGCGATCAGCAGGTGCATGATCTCGGTGGAGCCCTCGAAGATGCGGTTGATGCGCAGGTCGCGCAGGATCTGCTCGGCGGGGACCGCCCGCTCGCCGCGCTCGCGGAGGGAGTCGGCCGTCTCGAAGCCGCGTCCGCCGCGGATCTGGACCAGTTCGTCGGCCATCAGCCAGGCCATCTCCGAGCCGTACAGCTTGGCGAGGGCGGCCTCGATGCGGATGTCGTTGCGGTTCTCGTCGGCCATCTGCGAGGACAGGTCGAGTACGGCCTCCAGGGCGAAGGTGGTCGCCGCGATGAACGCGATCTTCGAGCCGACCGCTTCGTGCAGCGCCACCGGCTTGCCCCACTGTTCGCGGGCCGCCGACCATTCCCGGGCGATCTTCAGGCACCACTTTCCGGCGCCGACGCACATCGCGGGCAGGGACAGCCGTCCGGTGTTCAGCGTGGTGAGCGCGATCTTCAGGCCCTGTCCCTCCTCGCCGATGCGGTGGGCGGCGGGGACCCGGACGCGGTGGAAGCGGGTGACGCCGTTCTCCAGGCCGCGCAGGCCCATGAAGGCGTTGCGGTTCTCGACGGTGACGCCCTCGGAGTCCGCTTCCACGACGAACGCGGTGATGCCGCCCCGGTGGCCCTCGGACTTCGGCACACGGGCCATGACGACGAGGAGGTCGGCGACCACGCCGTTGGTCGTCCACAGCTTCACGCCGTCGAGGACGTACGCCCCCTCGCCGTCCGGGACGGCGGTGGTCGCCAGCCGTGCCGGGTCGGACCCCACGTCGGGCTCGGTGAGCAGGAAGGCCGAGATGTCGGTGCGGGCGCAGCGCGGCAGGAAGGTGTCCTTCTGTTCCTGGCTGCCGAACATCTTCAGCGGCTGCGGGACGCCGATCGACTGGTGGGCGGAGAGCAGGGCGCCGATCGCGGGGCTGGCGGAGCCGACCAGGGCGAGGGCCTTGTTGTAGTAGACCTGCGTCAGGCCCAGGCCGCCGTACCCGGTGTCGATCTTCATGCCGAAGGCGCCGAGTTCCTTGAGGCCGGTGACCACCTCGTCGGGGATGCGCGCCTCGCGGTCGATCAGGGCTCCGTCGATCCGGGTCTCGCAGAAGTCGCGGAGCTTGGCGAGGAACTCCTCGCCGCGTTCGGCGTCCTCACGGGCCGGGAGGGGGTGGGGGTGGACGAGGTCGAGCCGGAAGCGGCCGAGGAACAGTTCCCTGGCGAAGCTGGGCTTGCGCCAGTCCTGTTCCCGGGCGGCCTCGGCGACCTGACGGGCCTCGCGTTCGGTGACGGTGGGTCGGGACGGGGACCGGGGGGTCTCGGGTGTGGCGGACATGAGGCTCACCTCGCCGCGTATCGGAAGGCCGGGGGGTCGGAGGGCGTGCGGACTGCGTGCGGGCTCGGCACCGGCCCCGGGATCTTCTCGTGCGACCCCGGGGGTTACGTCACCGACTGGTGCTATCTGTACGTATGTACCCGATGCGCGGCGGCCCCGCCATCCTTCGTGCACCCGTCCGGCCGACCCGCCGTGCCCTTCCGCCCGGCCGGGCCCCCTCGGGGTCACGGCGGCGTGTTCGTGGCAACCTGGAGGTACGGGAGTCCGGCTCGCCCCGGGTCCACGAAGCCTCGGACAGGTCACCGCGATCCGGCCGTCGAAGCGCTTCGACAGCTGTATGGACACGCACCCATGCCGGTATTAGGGTCAAGCCACCGATCGAGTCACCCTCGTCCGTCCCATCGTCCTGGCGCACCGTCGAAGCGCTTCACAACAATTGGAGAGCTGGATGGTCACCCTCGCCGAGGTCGCCCAGCACGCCGGAGTCTCGGCGAGCACGGTGAGTTACGTCCTCAGCGGCAAGCGGTCCATCTCCGCGAACACCCGGCAGCGGGTCGAGGAGAGCATCCAACAGCTCGGGTACCACCCGAACGCGGGGGCCCGCGCCCTGGCCAGCAGCAGGTCCAACATCATCGCGCTGATGGTCCCGCTGCGGACGGACATGTACGTGCCCGTGATGATGGAGATCGCCATCGCCGTGGCCACCACGGCCCGCACCCACGGGTACGACGTCCTGCTGCTCACCGGCGAGGAGGGGCCCGACGCGGTGCGCCGCGTCGCGGGCAGCGGACTCGCCGACGGGATGATCCTGATGGACGTCGAACTCGAGGACGAGCGGCTGCCGTTGCTGCGCGGCGCGGGCGCCCCCGGCGGAGCGCGGCCGGGCGTACGGGCGGACCAGCCGGCGGTGCTGATCGGACTGCCCGCCGACACCTCCGGCCTGACCTGCGTCGATCTCGACTTCCGGGCCACCGGCGCGCTCTGTGTGGAGCACCTGGCGAAGCTGGGGCACCGCGACATCGCCGTCATCGGCGAGGCCCCCGCGGTGTACGAACGGCACACCGGCTTCGCCGAGCGCACCCTGGACGGACTGCGCTCCGAAGCACGGGAGCTGGGTGTGCGCCTGCTGCACCGGCCGTGCGGGGGCGGGTACGACGCGATGGCCGTGACGCTCGCCCGGATCCTCGACGAGCGTCCGGACACCACCGGGTTCGTCGTGCAGAACGAGTCGGCGGTGGAACCACTGCTCGCCCTGCTGCGGCAGCAGGGGCGGGCCGTGCCGGAGGACGTCTCGGTGGTCGCGGTCTGTCCCGAACAGGTCGCCGTCCAGGCGTCGGTGCGGTTGACGTCGGTCGCCATCCCCGCGCAGGAGATGGGCCGGCACGCCGTGGAGCACCTGGTCGCCAAGCTCGACGGCCGGGGCGAGGACGAGGTCGTGCTGATCGCGCCCGAGCTGACGGTCCGGGCGAGTTCGGGCCCGGCACCCGCCCGCGCGTGACCCGCTCCGCCTCCGCCACCCCGTGCAGGCACTCCCGCCGTCTCGTTCCCGCTCCTTCGCCCGGTGGCCGGTCCGGCCGCCCACCGGGCGCGGGCAGGGGTCAGCTGCTGCTGACCGTCAGGTTGTCGGTGCGGAAGTCCAGCCCGCCGGACGACGAGGTGATCTCGTAGCCGAACTGCACGTCGCCGATGGTCTCGTTGCCCATCCAGCCCTTGGTGTCCTTGATCCAGTCGAGGATCGGCAGGATGTCGACGGTCCCGGAGTTCGAGTCGGACGTACGCAGGAACGAGAAGACCTGGTTGGCGCCGTTGTCGCCCTTGTAGACGTTCCAGGTGTGACCGCCGAGGCCCACCGTGCCCTGCGGGCTGCCGAGCGGGCCGACGGCGCCGTGGTGGTTGACCCACAGCATGATCTCGTAGTCGTGGTCCGTGTCCCAGATGTCGTACGACGTGTTGTACGCGCCCGCGGACGGGACGGTCACGCGGTAACTGCTGGTGAGTGAACCGAGCGAGTCGATGGGCTTGCCGACCACCTTCTTGGCGTTCGGATACGACTTGATGCCGCCGGTGTTCGGGTGGTCGGCCCACACACCCCAGTTGGTGCCGGAGTTGGCCCAGACGCACTGGCTGCCGGTGCCGGAGCCCCAGATGTTGTTGTAGAGGATGTAGCCGTTCAGGGTGGTGTTGCCCCACTGGTCGCAGGAGCTCCAGATCGCGGCGTGGGCGGGGGCGGAGGCCGTGCCCACGGTGATGCCGAGGGCGAGGACGGGCGCCGCCAGGGCCGTGCCGATCCTGCTCGTGATGCCTGGTGCCATGAAATGTCCTTCCATGGGTGGGGGGATTGTGCCGGCGTCACCGCGCCTTCAGGGTGAGGACGCGGTCTTCGTGGGCGACGAGGTCGAGCGGCTCGGCACCTTCGGAAGTCCTCAGTTCGATGCGGACGGTACGGGTGGGACGCAGGACGGCGGTGGCTCCGTCCGGGGTCCAGGTGAGGTCGAGGGCGGCGCCGAAACGGGTCCGTACGCCGTGCAGCGCCCCGCGCGGGTGGCCGGCGGGCGGGGCGGGCAGCAGGACCAGCCGGCCGGGGGTGGACTGCACGAGCGCCTCGATCAGCACGGCCGGGAGGGTGTGGGCGGCGTCGGCGTTGTAGACGTCGCGGTGGGGGTAGTGCGCGCTCATCAGGGAGGTGTGGAAGAAGTCGCCGTCGAGGACCCTGCCGAGGGCGCCCGTGACCCGTTCGGCGTCGCGGAGGCGGGCGGCGATCAGGGCGTGGTGCAGGTGGCCGTGCGCGGAGTCGTTCTCGGGGCCGCGCAGTTCGAGCGCTCGGTGGGCGGCGGCCGCCAGGTCCGGGGTGTCGTACGGGGTGATCTCGTGCAGCGGCCAGACGGCGTAGAGGTGGCTGAGGTGGCGGTGGTCGTAGGAGTCCTCGAGGCCCGGCCGGGCCCATTCGGCGAGGGCGCCGTCGGCGTTGGTCCGGTGCGGCGGGAGCCGGTCGGCGAGGGCCCGCCAGCGGCCTGCGTGCTCGGGATGGCGGTCGGCGGCGGTGCGCAGTGCGTGCCGGGCGGCGGAGAGGTCCATGGCCGCGTTCACGGTGCCCCACCCCGCGTTCGCGGGGCGGTTCTCCGGTGAGTAGGAGGGAACGACGACCAGGTGGCCCCCGTCGTCGGTGCGGGTGAGGAAGTCCTCGTAGAACAGGGCGACTTCGGCGAGGGCGGCGGTGGTGCGGGGATCGTGCCCGCCGTAGGTCTCGTCGTGGTCCACGAGCGGCCCGAGGAGCCAGTCGGCGCCCGCTGTCCACAGGTGCAGCGGGTACTCGCGGTTGAAGTGGTAGCTGTGCCCGGACTCGCCGTCGGAGTGGGCGGGCGCGACCACGCCCCGGGCGCCGAAGACCTCGCGGGCGTTGTCCCGCCAGTCGGGAAGCTGGCGCTGGACGAGTGAGGCCAGCGCCTCGGTGACCTCGGGGAGGGCCGCCGCGGCGGCGGAGGCGGTCTGGAGGTTGAGGTTGGCGTCGTTGGTGAAGGCGCCGGACCAGGCGGTGTCCCAGTCGCCGGTCCACAGGCCGGTGAGGCGGGGCGGGAACAGACCGCCGGAGGACAGCAGGTGGTAGCGGCCGGCTGCGAAGAGGCGCTCGAGCAGGGCCGCGCTGCGCGGCCGCACCAGCAGCTCCGACCCCGGCAGGGCGCGTTCGGCCGGGTCGGCGGCCAGGTCGAGGGTGACGCGGTCGTAGGCGGTGCGGTGGTGGGACAGATGGCGGGCGAGGAGAGTCTCGTACGGGCCCGGCTCCTCGCCGAGCAGATCGCGCAGGGCGCGGCCCTCGGCGACCACGTCCGCTTCCCCGGTGTGCCGTCGCACCCGGGTGAGCAGCAGGACGGACCGGGCGCCCGCGACGCGCACGCCCTGCGGAGCGAGTGTCGTCGTGCCGCCGGTGACGGCGGCCAGGGTGACGCCGGTGTACGCGAGGTCGCTGTCCGGGTAGCGGGCGCGCAGGCTGAGCAGGGCGCCCCCGGGGGTGAGGACGGCGCCGTGGCCTACACCGAGCGTGGCGGGGGCACCGGCGAGGCGGTGGTCCAGGCGGATGTCGAGGGTGAGGTCCGGCCCGGTGACGTACTGGACGATCACGTCGTCGGCGCGGGAGACGAAGACGCGGCCGGTCCGGTCGGCGCGGGTGGCCTCCGCCACGCCGGTGCGGAAGTCGAGGGTGCGGCGGTGGAACGGCGGGGCGCCGGCCTCGTCCCGGGCGCCCTCGGGTCGGCGCAGGCGTACCTGGAAGGCCGGGTGGAAGGGCCGGACCCACTGGAGCGGGCGGCCGTCGGTGAAGGTCTCGGCGGCCTTCGTGTCCCCGGCGAGCAACCGGTCCTGGAGGGCGGGCAGTCCCTCGGCCAGCCGGGGCGGCAGCCGGTCCTCGGCGGCGCCGACCGGACGGACCAGGGTGTGGTGGGTGACGACGACCCGTTCGTCGTCCGGGTCGCCGGACACGAGGGCGCCGTGGTGACCGTTGCCGCTCAGGAAGGCGTCCTCCCAGCGGGCGGCGGGCTGCGGCTCCCAGGTCCCGTGAACGGGTGCGGTGTGGTGCGTGGGCTCGTTCACCAGCGCGTTCATGGGCGCGTTCATGGGCGGAGCACCGCCGCGCCGTGGCGGCCGAGGGTGACCCGGCCGGTGACGTCGGTGCCGGTGAGCAGGTCGTGGTGGGCGCCCGGCAGGTCGACGGCGACCGGTTCCCGGCCGTGGTTGAGCAGGAACAGCAGGTCCCCCCGGCGTACCGCCTCCACCTGGTCGGGGAGCCCGTCGAGCACAGGCCGTACGCCCGCCCCGGCGGCGATCCGGGTGAGCAGGTCGCGCAGCGCCCCGGGTTCCGGGAGCGTCGAGACGTACCAGGCACGGCCCTTGCGCAGGACGGCGGGCAGGCCGTCGAGGTCGCCGCCCTTGTAGGGGGTCGTCGCGTCGGCGGTGCCGTCGGCCTCCAGTTCCTCGGACCACAGGGTGCCGCGGAAGCCCTCGCAGGCGACGGTCTCCCCCGCGTCCAGCGGCCACCACTCGTGCAGGGTGCGGATGCCGAAGAGGTCCCGCAGCCGGGCGTCCATGCCGCCGGGCCGCACCCGGTCGTCCTCGTCGGCGACGCCGGTCAGGAAGCCGCAGACGAGGGTGCCGCCACCGCGTACGTAGGCGAGGAGGTTGTCGACGGCCGCGTCCGTGAGCAGGTAGAGCTGCGGGACGACGACCAACGGGTAGGCGGACAGGTCGTGTTCCGGGCGGGCGAAGTCGGTGGTGAGGTGGGCCTGCCACAGGGCGCGGTGCCAGGCGCGCAGCATGCCGGGGTGGTCGACCTCGCGGGACGGCCGGGCGTCCTGGTCGCCGGCCCACCAGGAGTGCCAGTCGTGCAGTACGGCGACACGGGCGGTGCCGTGCGCGCCGGCGACGTGCGGGGCGATCCGCGCCAGGTCGGCACCGAGCTGCCTGACCTCCTGGTACGTACGGCCCTGCTCGCCGGCGTGGCTCACCATCCCGGAGTGGAACTTCTCCGCGCCCTGCCGGGACTGGCGCCACTGGAAGTAGCAGACGGCGTCCGCGCCGCGTGCCACGGCCTGCAGGGACCACAGGCGGTTGAGGCCGCGGGGCTTGGGGTGGTTCACGCCGCGCCAGTTGACCGCTCCGGCCGCCTGCTCCATGAGCATCCAGGGACCGCGCGCCTGGGAGCGCGTCATGTCCTGGACCAGGGCGCCCTCCTGGGCGCCGAAGGGGTCGCGCGGGTCGGGGTAGAGGTCGACGGAGACGACGTCCTCCTCCTCGGCCCAGCGCCAGGCGTCCTGCCCCGCCCACAGCGGCATGAAGTTCGTGGTGACCGGGAGGTGCGGGGTGTGCCGGCGGACGATGTCGCGTTCGGCGGTGTAGCACTCCAGGAGCATGTCGGAGGTGAACCGCTTGAAGTCCAGCACCTGGGTGGGGTTCTTCAGGTAGTGCGGGTGGCGGGGCGGCATGACCTCGGCCCAGTCGCCGTAGCCCTGGCTCCAGAAGGCGGTGCCCCAGGCGGTGTTGAGGGCGTCGAGGGTGCCGTGACGGTCGCGCAGCCAGTCGCGGAACCGGGCGGCGGCCTCGTCCCCCCAGTCGTAGGTGCAGTACTCGTTGTTGATGTGCCACATGGTGAGGGCCGGGTGGCCGGCGTAGCGGGCGGCCAGGTCCTCGGTGACGGCGGCGGCGTAACGGCGGTAGGTGGCGCTGGAGTGGGAGAAGTGCTGTCTGCCGCCCCACCACTCGGTGCGGCCCTCCTCGTCGCGGGGCAGGGTGTCCGGGTGGAGGTGCCCCATCCAGGGCGGCGGCGAGGCGGTCGGGGTGGCGAGGACGACGCCGATGCCGGCCTCGTGCATCAGGTCCATGATCCGGTCCAGCCAGCCGAAGTCCCGCTCCCCCGGACGGGGTTCGATCTTCGCCCAGGAGAAGACGCCCAGCGTCACGGAGTTGACGCCGGCCTGCAGCATCAGGCGGATGTCCTCGTGCCAGGTCTCCTCGGGCCACTGCTCGGGGTTGTAGTCGCCGCCGTAGAGGATGCGCCCGCGGGTGGCGTCGCCCAGTCCGGGCATCAGGCACGCTCCTGGCGGGTGAGGAACGTACGGGATGTGCGGGACGCGTGCATGAGCTGGCCTACCTCGTTCGGCGGATGGTGGGGAAGTGGGGTGGGAGGACCGGTGGAGGGCCGCGGCGGGTCGGCGGATCGCCGGGCCCCCTCCCGTCAGCCCTTCACGGCGCCCGTGAGCATGCCCTTCTTGAAGTGCTTCTGGACGAAGGGGGACAGTACGGCGACGGGGAGCAGGGCCATGACCATGACGGCCATCTGGACGGCCAGTCCGGACAGTTCACCGGTCTTGATGGCCTGACCGAGGCCGACGGGGGCCTCCTGTTTCTGGACGAGCTGGATCATGACGTTCTGCAGGGGCAGCATGTTCTGGTCGTTGAGGTACAGCGAGGCGTTGAACCAGGCGCTCCAGTAGCCGACGGCGTAGAAGAGCGTGATGACCGCGATCACCGCGCGGGACAGCGGCATGACGATCTGCCACAGGATGCGGAGGTCGCCCGCCCCGTCGATGCGGGCGCTGTCGGTGAGTTCCTGCGAGATGTTCATGAAGAAGCCGCGCAGGACCAGGATGTTGAAGACGCTGATGGCGCTGGGGAGGATCAGCGCGAGGTAGCTGTCGGTCAGGCCGAGGGTCTGCACCAGCAGGTACGTCGGGATGAGGCCGGCGCTGAAGAACATGGTCGCCAGCAGCGTCATCAGGATCCAGCGGTGCCCCAGCGAGTCGGTGCGCGACAGGCCGTAGGCGCAGAGCACGGACACGGTCATCGAGAACACGGTGCCGACCAGCGTGACGCCGATGCTGACCAGGGCGGCCCTGGTGACCTGGCCGCCGCTGAGCAGTTCCTGGTAGGCGATGAAGGTGATGTCCTTGGGCACCACCACCAGGCCGCCGGCCTCGTCGATGGCCCTGCGGGTGGACAGGCTGGTGACGATCACGATCCACAGCGGGAAGACGACCGCCAGGCAGGCGAGGGCCAGGACCATGCCCTTGCCCGCGAGTCCGGCCCTGGTGGGTGCTTCCTCCCACACCGGGCGGGGCGGGGCGGCCCAGCCCCGGACCTTGTGCGTCGTGTGTTCGTCGATCACGGCGGTCACTTCTTGTACACCCCCTGCTCGCCCATGAGATGGGCCACCTTGTTCGCGGCGAGGACCAGTCCGAGGCTGACCACGCCCTTGATGAGGCCTGCGGCGGCCGCGTAGCCGAAGTCCTGGTTGCGCACGCCGTTCCACCAGACGAAGGTGTCGAGGACCTCCGACGCCCCCGGTCCGACGGCGTCGCGTTGCAGCAGGATCTGTTCGAAGCCGACGGTGAGCGCGTCGCCCACCCGCAGGACGAGCAGCAGCGCGATCACGGGCCGCAGCGCGGGCAGGGTGACGTGCCACATCCGGCGCCAGCGTCCGGCACCGTCCATGGCGGCGGCCTCGTACAGGTCGGGGCTGACGGAGGCCAGCGCGGCGAGGAAGACGATGATCCCCCACCCGGCGTCCTTCCACACGCTCTGTGCGGTGAGCAGGAACATGAAGGTGTCGGGGTTGGTCATGACCTCCAGGCCGTCGTGGCCGTTCTGGCGCAGGAGCTGCGAGAAGATGCCCGCACCGCCGAACATCTGCTGGAAGACGGCGACGACCAGCACCCAGGAGAAGAAGTGCGGCAGATACAGGACGGCCTGCGCGACCGCCCGCACCCGGGGCCTGACCACGCTGTTGATGAGCAGCGCGAGCAGGATCGGGATCGGGAAGAACAGCACGAGCTGGAGGAAGAAGAGCACCAGGGTGTTCTTCAGGGCGTTCCAGAACGCCGAGTCCTCGAGGATCCGCTGGAAGTTCTCCAGTCCCACCATGGGACTGTTCAGCATCGAGACGACGCCGTTGTCGCTGATGTAGGGGTCGTAGTCCTGGAAGGCGACGACGTTGCCGAGGATCGGCAGGTAGTTGAAGACCAGGACCAGTGCCACGGCGGGCAGGGTCATCAGCAGCAGGACGCGGTCGCGCCGGTATCTGAGCCGCAGGCTCAGTTTGCCGCGCTCTCCCCGGCGTGGTGCGTCCGGGGGGCCGGCGGCGTCACCGGACGCCGCCGGCTTCTCGACCGGCTTCGTGGCCTCGGCCTTGCTCCGAGGCACCGTGCTGTGCGACACGGCGGTTCTCCTTGCCTCGGTCCCGGGTCAGCCGGCCGCCGAACCGTTCTCGTCGAGGATCTTCCGGTACCAGTCGCGCAGTTCGTCCCCGCCCTTGCTCTTCCAGTCGGAGACGGCCTGCTGTACGTCACTGATCTTCTTGCGGCCCCGGATGACGTCGTCCTCCAGCTGCTCGAAGTCGTTGGAGAGGTTGGTGTAGCGGGTGGGCTCGGTGATCTGCATGCCGTAGAAGGCCGACTTCCTGGTGAACGCGCCCATCCGCTGCTGCCACTCGACCTGGCCCTTGGCGACCTCGGGGAAGTCGGGGTGGGCGATGGTCGCGGCGGGGCTGGCGACCATCACGTAGGCATTCATCACATCGATGTTGCCCTGGTCGTTCTTGGTGGGCACACCGTCCTTGACGGTGTAGTGGGTGCCCTCCACGCCGTAGTTGGTGAGCATGTACTCCTTGGTGCCGTACGGCGCGGCGGTGACGTTGGCGACGGCCAGCACGTCACGGATCACGGCCTCGGACGCCTTCTTGTTGACGAAGGCGAAGATGCCGGCCGGGTTCTTGGCCCACAGGGTGGGGTCGCCGCCGTCGTGGCCGAAGATGTCCATACCCCAGATCTTGAAATCCGGGTTCTGGGTGGCCTGCTCGGCGGTGCGGCTCCACCACTGCGAGGAGTCCTGGTTGTAGATCAGGAACTCGCCGGCGGCGAACTTGGGTCCGGGGTCGGTGGCGTTGCTCTTGCCCAACTTGGCGTCGGGGTGCACGACGCCGGCGGCGAACAGCTTGCGCGTCCACTCCAGGGCCTCGAGGTACTCGTCGGTCTCTATGCGGTAGAGCAGCTTGCCGTCGACCTGGTTCCAGCCGAGCGACTTCTCCTCGCCGGAGAGCACGCCGAAGGCGTTGAAGGCGGTCCACTTCATGTCCAGGCAGGCCCAGCGCTTGGCCCTGGCATTGGTGGCGTCCTTGGCCAGCGCCATGAACTCGTCGCAGGAGCGGGGGACCTCGTACCCCTCCTTCTCGAAGATGTCCTGGCGGTAGAGCGGCACGATGCCGGTGACGTACGAGGAGGGCATGGGCAGGCCGCGCAGCTTGCCGCCGAAGATGGACCGCTGCCAGGCGTCGGTGGGGATCGCCGCGAGGTTCGGGTAGTCCTTCACCGCGTCGCCGGAGAGGTACGGGCCGAGGTCGGCGAACTTGCCGATGACGGCGCTGGGGATCTTGCCCGTCATGTTCCAGCCGGGCACGACGACCACGTCGGGCACGTCGCTGGAGGCGAGGACCGCGCCGAGCTTCTGGTCGTAGGTGTTGCCGTCCTGGTTCTGCCAGACCACGTCGACGCCGATGAGGTCGTTCATCGCCCTGTAGTAGGCGTTGCCGCCCTTGGGCGGGGAGCCCCAGAACGGCGACATGACGGTGATCTTGCTGCCCTTGCCGAGCTTCTCGGGCACCGACGTCTTCAGGCCGGCGAGGTCGAGCTTGCTGGTGAAGCCGACCGCCGAACCGTTCTTGCTGGGGATGTCGGGGGTGACCACGTTGCTGGCCACGTACGTCGGCAGCAGCTTCTTGGCGTCCTTGCCCGACGTGGTGCCCTCCCGCGAACCTCCGTCGGACCCGCCGCACGCGGCGAGCAGCGGCATTCCCCCCGCCACCGCTGCGGTGGCGACCGCCGTGGAGGCGAGGAAGCTTCTCCGGCTGGGCCCGGAGGAGGTGGAGGCGTTCGGCGTCATTGCGTCAACCCTTCATGGCACACCAGGACACCCGGCGGTGGCCGTCGGCTGCGGTGTCTTCACTGGAACTGGCTGAGCCGAAGCGGTCGCTCTCAGGGAACGTGCCGGGGAGGCGGCCCCGCAGTCGAAGCGCTTCGATGTTGCTGCGAGGTTAAGTGAACACCCAGGGGCGCACAAGAGTTGTTTACAAGATTCCTCCGAGGTGTGCCGAGGAACTGTGCGATCACCATGCGTGCTCACTCCTCACGGAATGTCCGTGAGATCCCCCGGGGTGTCCGATCCGTCGCACCCATGTCCTTGACACCCACCCCTGCTCGGAATGAGCATCGAAGCGCTTCGAAAGCGCCTCGCCGCTCCACCGCAAAGGGATGTCCACGTGACCGCACCAACGCCGCCCACGCCGCCTTTCCGCGATCCGCACCTGCCGTTCGCGAAGCGCATCGACGACCTTCTGTCGCGGCTCACCCTCGAGGAGAAGATCGGAGCTCTGCACCAGTTCACGCCCGCTGTCGAGCGGCTCGGCATCGCCGCCTTCCGCACCGGCCAGGAGGCACTGCACGGCGTGGCCTGGATGGGGCCTGCGACCGTTTTCCCCCAGGCCGTCGGGCTGGGGGCGACCTGGAACCCCGAGCTGGTGCGCCGGGTGGGCGAGGCGGTGTCCCGGGAGACCCGCGCGATGCGCGCCCGGGACGAGCGGGTCGGCCTCAACGTGTGGGCGCCGACCGTCAATCTGCTGCGCCACCCCCTGTGGGGCCGCAACGAGGAGGGGTACTCGGAGGACCCCCGGCTCACCTCGGCGATCGCCACCGCCTACACCCGCGGCCTGCGCGGTGATCATCCGGTGTACTGGCGCACGGCGCCGGTGCTCAAGCACTGGCTCGCGCACAACAACGAGACGGCCCGGGACACCGCCTCCAGCTCGGTCCGCCCGCGTGTGCTGCACGAGTACGATCTGCGTGCCTTCCGCGACGCCGTCGAGGCGGGCGCGGTGGCCGGGGTGATGCCCGCGTACAACCTGGTCAACGGCCGCCCGAACCATGTCTCGCCGTACCTGCGCGAGCAGCTGCGCACCTGGACGGAGGAGGAGCTGCTGGTCTGCTCGGACGCCGGCGCACCGTCCAACCTGGTCGATTCCGAGCACTACTTCGACACCCACGAGGAGGCCGTCGCGGCCTCGTTGCGGGCCGGGGTGGACAGTTTCACGGACCACGGCACGGACAGCTCGGTCATCGTGGGGCGCCTCGAGGCGGCGCTGCGGCAGGGGCTGCTGACGGAGGCCGAGATCGACGGCGCCGTCCGCCGGCAGCTCTCGGTGCGCTTCCGGCTCGGCGAGTTCGACCCGGGTGAGGATCCGTACGGGGGCGGCGGGAGCGGCGGTGTCCCGCAGGCGGAGGGGCTCGCCGACGAGCACGCCTTCGACACCCCGGAGCACCGGGCTCTGGCGCAGGAGGCCGCCGAGCAGGCGGTCGTCCTGCTGAAGAACGACGGCCTGCTGCCCCTGGCCCCGGCACCCGCCCGTGTCGCCGTGGTCGGCCTGCTCGCCGACGAGTGCAAGCTCGACTGGTACAGCGGCGCCCTCATCCACCGCTCCACTCCCCTGGGAGGGCTCTACGAGCGGTTCGGCGCCGAGCGGGTGGAGTTCACGGAGGGCGTGGACCGCGTCCTGCTGAGGACCTCCGCGGGGGCCTTCCTGCACGTCCCGCCCGCGCCCGACAGCCCTGACGAGGTGCGCGGCGCCGCCGGCGCGCTGGACCCTGCGCTGCTCGCGGGCCGGACCGATCTGGCCCCGCTCACCGCCGGGCCGGAGGGCACCGAACTCGCTCTGGTCGACTGGGGCGAGGGCGTGCTGACCCTGCGTGCCCCGGACGGCCGGTACCTGTCGGTCGCCGAGGACGGCTACCTCCGCGCCTCCGCCGACCAGCCGGGCGGCTGGGTCGTGCAGGAGACGTTCCGGCTGGAACCGCACGGCGGCGGTCACCTCCTCAGGCACGTGGGGACAGGGCGCCATGTGCAGGTCACCGCCGACGGTGTGAAGGTCGCCGCGGAGAACGCCGAGAACACCGGGAGCGCCGAGAACCCGGAAGAGGTCACCGCCGGGGAGGGCCCCGCCGCCGCGTCGGGCCCCGAGGTCTTCGAGCTGATCGTCACCGAGAACGGCGAGGAGGCGGTGGCGCGGGCCGCTGCGCAGGCCGACGTGGTCGTGGTGGTCGCCGGCAACGACCCGCACATCAACGGCCGGGAGACCGAGGACCGGACGACGCTCCGGCTGCCCGCCCAGCAGGAACTGCTGCTGCGCGCGGCCCGCGCCGCCAACCCGAACACCGTGCTGGCGCTGGTCTCCGCCTACCCGTACGCGATCGACCCGACGGACCTGCCGGCGGTGCTCTGGACCGCGCACGGCGGGCAGGCCGCGGGCACCGCGCTGGCCCGGGTGCTCGCCGGTGACGTCTCCCCCGCCGGCCGGCTTCCGCAGACCTGGTACGCCAAGGACGCCGATCTGCCCGGCCTGCTGGACTACGACGTGATCGGCTCCCGCCAGACCTACCTGTACTTCGAGGGCACTCCGCTGTTCCCCTTCGGGCACGGCCTGTCGTACGCGGCCTTCGCCTACGGCGAGCTGACGGCTCGCGCCGAGGGGCGGACCGTGCGGGTGTCGTTCACGGTCACCAACACCGGCGCCGTTCCGGCCGACGAGGTGGCCCAGCTCTACACGCGGGCCGTGGACCCGTCGGTGCCGCGTCCGCTGCGCGAACTGGTGGCCCACCGGCGGCTGACCCTCGCTCCCGGCGAGACGGCCGAGGTCGTCTTCGAGCTCCCCCTGTCCGCCTTCGCGTTCTGGGACGTGGCGGTGGGCCGGTGGCGGGTGGAGCCGGGCCGGTACGAGCTGCTGGCCGGCGCGTCCAGCACGGACGTCCGGCAGTCGACCACCGTCACCCTCGACGGCGAGCCCTCCGTCCCCCGCGCGGTTCTCGAGCACGGACTGGACGCGGCAGGCTACGACGAGCAGCGCGGCACCGAGATCGTCGACCGGACCAGGGAGTCGGGCGACGCGGTGACGCCGGCGGCCGGGCAGGAGGGCGAGCTGGTCTTCTGGCGCTGCGACTTCGGGGAGGGGGCGACGGAGGTGACCGCCGAGGTGTCCGGCGAGGGCAGCGTCGAGCTCTCCCTCGACGACGGCCCGGTGCTCGCCACGCTGTCCCCGGCGGCCCCGTCGGACCCGTACGACTACGTCACCCTCGAGGCGCCCCTCGCCCGCGCCGGGACTCCGGCGGCCACCGCCGGCGTGCACCAGGTGCGCCTGAGGCTGCGCGGCGCGCTGCGGCTCGCCCGGGTCGGCTTCTCCGGCTGAGGGGCACGAAGAGGTACGCCCCGGCGTCGCAAGGGAGGGGCCCGGCACCGGAAGGCATCGGTGCCGGGCCCCTCCCGTCGGCGTCAGGAGCCCACCGTCCGACTCAGAGGGCGAGGCCGGTCAGGACCATCACCCGCTCGTAGGTGTAGTCGTCCATCGCGAACCTCACGCCCTCGCGGCCCACACCGGACTGCTTGGCACCGCCGTACGGCATCTGGTCGGCGCGGTAGGAGGGCACGTCGCCGATGACGACCCCGCCGACCTCCAGGGCGCGGTGGGCCCGGAAGGCGGCCTGGAGGTCGTGGGTGAACACTCCTGCCTGGAGGCCGTACCTGGAGTCGTTGACGGCGGCGAAGGCGGCTGCCTCGCCGTCCGCCTTCGTCACCGTCAGGACGGGACCGAAGACTTCCTCGCGGGCGATCGTCACCCCGTCCGGTACGTCGGCGAGCACGGTCGGCGCGTAGGAGGCGCCGTCACGCTTGCCCCCGGTGAGGACGGCGGCGCCGGCCTCGGCGGCCTCCCGCACCCACGCCTCGACCCGCTCGGCGGCGTCCTGGCTGACCAGCGGGCCGACGTCGGTCGCGTCGTCGGCCGGGTCGCCGGTGACCTGGTCCTCGACGGCGGCGACGATGCGCGGCAGCAGCCTGTCGTACACGGAGGCGTCCGCGATGACCCGCTGCACGGAGATGCAGGACTGTCCGCCCTGGTAGTTGGAGAAGGTGGCGATGCGCTGCGCGGCGCGGTCCAGGTCCTCGTCGCTCGCCCAGTCGGCGAGGACGACGGCGGCGCCGTTGCCGCCGAGTTCCAGGGTGCAGTGCTTGCGCGGCGCCGAGTCCATGATCGCGTAGCCGACCTTCTCCGAGCCGGTGAAGGAGATCACCGGCAGCCGCTCGTCCTGCACCAGGGCGGGCATGCGGTCGTTCGGGACCGGGAGGATGCTCCAGGAGCCGGCCGGCAGCTCGGTCCCGGCGAGCAGCTCGCCGATGAGCAGCCCGGACAGCGGGGTCGCCGGAGCGGGCTTGAGAACGATGGGGACACCGGCGGCGATGGCCGGGGCGATCTTGTGGGCGCACAGGTTCAGCGGGAAGTTGAACGGCGCGATGCCCAGGACGACGCCCTTCGGGAACCGCCGTGTGAGGGCGAGCCGTCCCTGGCCGCCGGCGTCGGTGTCGAGCCGCTGGCCCTCGCCGCCGTTGAACCGGCGTGCCTCCTCGGCGGCGAACCGGAACACGGACACGGCCCGGCCGACCTCGCCGCGCGCCCACTTGATCGGCTTGCCGTTCTCGGCGGAGATCAGCCGGGCGATGTCCTCGGCGCGCTCCCCGAGCCGTCGGCCGACGTGGTCGAGGGCGGCGGCGCGGACATGGGCGGGGGTGGCCGCGAACTCGTCCCGTACGGCGTACGCGGCGGCCACGGCCTCCTCGACCTGGGCGTCGGTGGGCTCGCTCACCGTGCCGACGACCCTGCCGTCCCACGGGGAGGTGACGTCGAAGACGGCCTCGCCGGTGGCCTGGCGGCCGGCGAGCCAGAAGGCGTGGGTGGCCGCCGTGTCTTTCTGGGTCATGAGTGATCCGGCCCTTCCGCGTTGGGGGGTGTACGTGGCCTGCTGCGTCCACCGTAGGGGCGCGCCGGCGGCGTGACGCTTGTCCGAGTCGTAGCAGTCGCCTCCCGGCGCGCGCCGCTTTGGCAGATCCGTCGGCGGTCGAAGAGAGAAGGACGGGAAGAGGAGACCGGAGGACGGGAAGACGATCCGCCGCGGTCGTCAGTCGGACGAGGTCGCCTTCAGCGCCAGCCACAGCTCCATGCGGACGTCCGGGTCGTCCAGGGAGCGGCCGAGGATCTCCTCGACGCGACGCATCCGGTAGCGGAGGGTGTGGCGGTGCACGCCGAGGTCGGCGGCCGCGGCGTCCCACTGTCCGTGCCGGGAGAGCCAGGCGCGCAGGGAGGCGACGAGGTCGCCGCGCCCGGTCGCGTCGTGTTCGTTCAGGGGCCGCAGCAGTCCGTCGGCGAAGGCGCGGACCGCGTCGTCCGCGAGCAGCGGTACCACGGACCCGGCGGCCATCTGCTCGTGTTCCACCAGCACCCGGCCCCGCCTCCTGGCCACCGACAGCGCCTGTCCGGCCTGTTTGTAGGCGGCGGATGCGGCGATGGGACCGGCCGGTGTGGAGAGGCCCACGACCAGTTCGTCCTCGCCGGCGCCCACGCGGGGCTCGTGGGCGCCCGTGGCACCGCGCGCGGCCTCCAGGGCGGCCGCGTGGTCGCAGCACGCGGTCACGGCCGCGCCGCCGTCGGCGGCCAGCACCACCAGCCGCTCTCCCTCCGGCACGACCAGAACCGCCTCGCCGGAGCGGGCGGCGGCGGACTCCACGGCTTCCGCGAGCGCGCCGAGGGCGTCGCCGTTCGGATCGCCCTGGGCACGGGCGGCGGGCGCCGTGCCCGTCTCGGCCACGACGATCCTGAAGGGCGCGTCCAGGAGACCGCCGTACAGGTGTCCGGCCACCGCGCGGGCGTGGTCCGGCTCCCCGGCGAGCAGCATGCGCAGGACCGCGGCCCCGATCCGCTGCTCGGCGGCGTGCAGGGAGCGGGAGCGTTCCGTGGTCAGGGTGAGCAGCGCGACGGCGGAGTGGACGGCGTACCGCTCGGCGGTGCCGAGCGTGGCGGCCGTGCCGACGGCGAGCGCGGCACGGGGGCGCCGGCCGGTGCCGAGGGAGTGCAGTTCGACCCGGTCGTCGTCCTCCGGTCCGGCGACGACCGACGAGGCGGGCGCCGCCCGCTCCCGCAGCCGGCGTACGTCGGCCGTGAGCCGTGCGGCCCGCCGGCCCGCCCAGTCCGGTGCCGTGGCGACGACGGCGCCCGAGGCGTCGTACAGCGCGGCCCATCCGTCGATCTGGGTGGCGAGCGCGGCCAGCAGGCCCTCGGGGCCGCCGGCCAGCCCCTGCCGGGTCAGCTCCCGCTGCGCCGCGAACCCCGCGGTCACCGCGCGGTACTGGTCGGCGGCGACGGCGGCGGAGACGGCCTTGCTGATCGCGAGGAAGGGGGTGCGGCGCGGCACCTCGAGGAGCGGCAGGCCCTCCTGGCGCGCGGCGTCGACCAGCGCCTCGGGGACGTCCTCGTAGTGGACTCCGACGGCGAACCCGAGGCCGACGACCCCCGCGTCCACCAGCCGCCTCACATAGCGGCGCATCGCCTCCGCGTCCTCCGCCTCCAGCTTGAGCGCGGTGATGAGCAGCAGTTCGCCGCCCTCCATGTACGGCACGGGGTCGGCCAGCTCACTGGCGTGCGCCCAGCGGACCGGTACGTCGAGGCCGTCCTCGCCCGCGCGCACGGTCAGCTTGAGCGCGGAGTGGTGGGCGAGGGAAGCGAGCGTCAGGGGCATGGCGCCTTCAGGTCGACGGCGGGAACGGTCGGTCGGTGTCCGGGTCGGTGAGCGGTCTGACGACTTGGCCGTCACGTATGAACGCCCCCTGCCGATTCTGCCTCACCGTATGCACACCGCGTCACCGCACGTGCGCCGCCCCGACGCGCTCCTCAGCTCCGCAGGTCGACCAGCAGCGGCGGCGCGTGCTCGCCCCGGACGTCGGTCAGGGACAGCACCGCGTGCCCGGCCGGCATCGCGTGCGCGAGTTCCGACGCGGACCACCGCTCCCGCTCGACCTGCCGTACGGTGACCGCGCGCGCAGTGGGGGCCTTGCCGGTGATGGCCCGCCGCACCGCGTGCCAGGCCTTGCCCGCCGGGCTCTCCGCGATGATCTGCCGGTCGGTGACGTCCCGTGCCTCGGTCCACTCCTTGCCCCAGACCTCGGCGAAGTCCTGCCCGTCCCACGGGGTGAGCCCGGCCAGCGCCATCCTGCATCCGACGGTCCCGAGCAGAGGGCCGCGCAGCGGCCGCGCCACGTCGTCCAGGGTGCGCAGGGTGAGCACGGCTCCGGCGTTCGCCGACCGCAGCCGCTGGATGCCGCGCACGGCCTCGGGGGTGATGACGCCGGTCGCGTCGTCCAGTACCAGGCAGGCGAACAGGGACCGGTCCTCGCGCTCCGTCACGCTCGCCGTGAACTGGGCGAGGACGAGCCGTGCCAGGACCCGCGAGGCGTCGGCGTGGCCCCGCGCGGGCAGGTCGACGCGGACCCGTACGGGGTGGTCCAGCGCCTTGAGGGCGAAGGGCCGGGACTGCCCGGAGGTGTCGAATCCCCGGCTCTTGAAGAACGTCGCGAAGGCCGGCCGGTCGAGCAGCGCCACCCGGTCGGCGAGGACCCCGCCGACGTCACCGGGGTGCGCCATCTGCCGTTCCCGGGCGTCGAGTTCGCGCAGCAGCGACTGCTGCCCCGTCTCCGTCAGGGCCTGGCGCAGCTCGGCCAGCGGGCCGGGCGAGCCGTCGAGCAGACCGCGCAGCTCGGGGACGGAGGGGAAACGGCCGTGCACCGCGTGGAAGGGGCCGAGCAGTCGGGCCAGGACGGTGGTGGCGCGCCGGCTGTCGTTGCCGGGGTGCGGGTCGACCAGGTCGCCGACCAGCGCCTCGGCGAGGACCGCGGCGGCCTCGTCGGGATCGGTGGTCCCGCCGTACAGGTCGAGGTCGTACACGGAGTCGGGGTTGCCGATCCGTACCACGACGTCGTACGCGTCGGCCGGTCCGGCTGCCACGCCGGCGGCACCGACGACGACCACGGCGGCACGTCCGGCGAGCGCGTGCAGGCACAGCGACTCGGCGAGCGGCCGGACGACGGCACTGGTCTTGCCGGAGCCGGCCGGCCCGACCGCGACCAGGGAGGTGCCCAGCAGTTCGGGGCCGAGGGCGAGGCCGGTGCCCCGGTAGGCGTACGGGTTGCGGGCGTCGTCGGCGGTGGTGCCGAGCCGTACCTGACCGGTGACCAGGTCGTGCCGGGCCTGCCGGGCGGGCAGGTCGCGGGCGCCGGAGGGGTGCGGGCAGGCGGCGGCACCGTGGCCGAGCACGGCGCCGGTGAAGGTGGCGAGGGAGTACCGGCCGCTGCGTACCCCCTGCCAGGCGCGGGTGATCCGGGCGTGGTCGACGTCCCTCATCAGCCCGGCGCGCGCGTCGGCGGCGAGCCGGTCCGCCGCGTCGGCGGCGCCGGCGGCACGCAGCGCGGGCCAGCCGGCGGGGTCGTCCTCGAGGGCCGGCTGCGGCTCCTTCGACTCGGGGCGTCGCAGCCGGGGTGCCACGAAACGGCGCCAGACCTCGCCCCAGCGGCCCAGCCTCCCCACTCCGATCATGATCGCGAACACGACGAGCAGGGTGTAGCCGTCCCAGACGACGAGGTTGACGATCTGGTCGTCGCTGGTCCGCCACGAATCCGGAGTGAACAGCTCCAGGGGAAGGAGCCACCAGCCGCCCAGATAGCCGTTCGCCAGCAGTGACCAGACCAGCCACCCCACGAGCAGGGCGATGAGTGCTCCGCTGAGCAGTTCCCGGGTCGCGATCTGTACCGGTTCCTCCATCGGCCGGGGCCGGTGACCGAACCGCCATACGCCGGGCAGCGCCTCGGGGCGGGGGGTGCGCAGCCAGGTCAGGAACGCCGACCCGTCCGGCAGGGGCGGCATGCCCGGTGCCCTGGCCGGCCTCGGTGGCACCTCCGGTGGCCCGGCAGGGCGCGGCACCGGGTTCGCGTGCGTACCCCGCGGGTCCTGCGTCCCGTCGCTGTCCATCGCCCTTGCCCCCTGAGCTGCCGCGCCGTTCACCATCAGCGAGTCAATCTAACGCCCCCGCAGGGCGAGTTCACCGTTCACCCGGCCGGGGCGGGCCACCCGGGCGCTTTGTACGGTGCAGGATGAGCCCCGGACCCCGCGCGGTTCCCCGGCCCGCGCGGCGCGGGCCCGCCGGGCCCCGGGCCGCCGCCACGTCCGTCGTCCCTCTCCCGCCCTCCGTCCCCTCCCTATGTCCACACCGGACAACCCGGCCCCCCGGACAACGCCCACATGGAGCATGCCCAGCCTCTCCTCCTCGCCCTAGCCTGCGAGAAAAGAAGGCACGTGTCCGTTTCACCCCCCCAGGAGCCCCTCATGACCGCACTTCCGCAGGAGCGCCGCGTCGTCACCGCCATCCCGGGCCCGAAGTCACAGGAGCTGCAGGCCCGCCGTACCGCCGCGGTCGCACAGGGCGTGGGCTCCGTGCTGCCCGTGTTCGCCGCGCGTGCGGACGGCGGGATCATCGAGGACGTCGACGGCAACCGGCTGATCGACTTCGGCTCGGGCATCGCGGTGACCTCGGTCGGCGCCTCCGCCGAGGCCGTCGTACGCCGTGCCACCGCCCAGCTCGCCGACTTCACTCACACCTGTTTCATGGTCACGCCGTACGAGGGGTACGTGGCCGTGGCCGAGGCGCTCGCCGAACTGACCCCGGGCGACCACGCCAAGAAGTCGGCCCTCTTCAACAGCGGCGCCGAGGCCGTCGAGAACGCCGTCAAGATCGCGCGGGCCCACACCAAGCGGCAGGCGGTCGTGGTGTTCGACCACGGCTACCACGGTCGCACCAACCTCACCATGGCGCTCACCGCGAAGAACATGCCCTACAAGCACGGCTTCGGACCGTTCGCACCCGAGGTGTACCGCGTCCCCGTCGCCTACGGCTACCGCTGGCCGACCGGCTCCGACCACGCCGGCCCCGAGGCCGCCGCCCAGGCCGTCGACCAGATCTCCAAGCAGGTCGGCGCCGAGAACGTGGCCGCGATCGTCATCGAGCCGGTCCTCGGCGAGGGCGGCTTCATCGAGCCGGCGAAGGGCTTCCTGCCCGCGATCAGCACGTTCGCCTCGGACAACGGCATCGTGTTCGTCGCCGACGAGATCCAGTCCGGCTTCTGCCGCACCGGCCAGTGGTTCGCCTGCGAGGACGAGGGCATCGTCCCGGACCTGATCACCACCGCCAAGGGCATCGCCGGCGGGCTCCCGCTCTCCGCCGTGACCGGACGCGCCGAGATCATGGACGCGGCCCACTCCGGCGGTCTCGGCGGCACCTACGGCGGCAACCCGGTGGCCTGCGCGGGCGCGCTCGGCGCCATCGAGACGATGAAGGAGCTGGACCTCAACGGCAAGGCCAAGGCGATCGAGGCGGTCATGAGGACCCGGCTGACCGCGATGGCCGAGAAGTTCGACGTCATCGGCGACGTCCGCGGCCGCGGCGCCATGATGGCCGTCGAGCTCGTCAAGGACCGCACGACCAAGGAGCCGGACGCGGAAGCGACGGCCGCGCTGGCCAAGGCCTGCCAGCGGGAGGGGCTACTGGTCCTGACCTGTGGCACCTACGGCAACGTGCTGCGCTTCCTGCCGCCGCTGGTCATCGGCGAGGACCTGCTGAACGAGGGCCTGGACATCCTCGAGCAGGCGTTCGCACGCGTCTGAGCAGGCACGGGTGCACATCTGAGCCGCCGACGAAGCGGGTGAGCCGCTCCGGCATCCGCCGCCGGGAGGCGAGCGGCAGAGCGTGTGAAGAACGTGTGCGGGGTGGATGACAGGAGCCGGTCGGCCCTGTCGCGGGCCCACCCCCTGCCGTAGGTTCTACCGGGACAAGAGAGACACCCGCTCACGGGTGACCGTGAGCGGTACGGGCCGAGGCCTCCCCAGCTTCGACCTGGTCGTGCCCTCGCGCACACAACCGGGGCCCCCGGGCTCCGGGTCTCCTCACGATCGGACAGCCGCTCGCCCCAAACCCCCCGGGGCGCGCGGCGCTCCGGTCCGGACGGCTGTCCACGCGTCAGGCGCGACAGGCCGTTTCCCGAAGGGCCAGTGCTCTCCCCCCCCTGCACTGGCCCTTCGGCGCGCCCTGCCCCGCGCTGCCGCCGCGAACGGCCGCGAGCCCGTGCGTGCGACGCTGTGCACCATGCTGCTGCTCGGACCTCCCGTTCTCCTCTTCGCCCTGATCACCTGGCAGGTCGTCGCCGACGGCCCTCTGGTGGACCTGGACGAACGACTGAGCAGGGCGCTCGTCGAGCCGGACACGGCCTCCGAGGTGCTCTCCGACCTCGGCAACGTCGAGGTGGCCCTGCCCCTCCTCACGGCCGCCCTGGTGTACGTCGCGTGGCGGGGGCGTGCCGTGGGCCGGGACCGCTGGTGGCTGCCGCCCGCCGCCGGAGCGGTGGCGATGGCCCTGGTGCCGGTGCTCGTCGTGCCCCTGAAGGAATGGACCGACCGCCCCGGCACCCCGGCCGTGCCCCCGGCGGTCGGCTACTACCCGTCCGGCCACACCGCCACCGCCGTCGTGGCGTACGGTGCGACGGCCCTGCTCCTCCTCCCGTTGCTGCGCTCGCGGGCGGCCCGCCGCGCTCTCCTGCTGCTCTGCGCCACCCTGGTCGCCGGCGCCTCCTACGGGCTGGTGCGCCGGGGCTACCACTGGCCGTTGGACGTGGCCGCCGGCTGGTGCCTGGGGGCGGTCCTGCTGGTCTGCCTGTGGCGGCCGGCCGGCCGGAGCAACGCTCGGGCAGCCACCGGGCGGCAGCCGGCCGGTCGGAAGCCGGCCGGTCGGCCGGAGTAGCCGTCGCAGGTCCGCCGGACCTCCACCCCGAACCGGTCGGATCCGGTCCGCCGCACACCCCACGGGGCGCTCCGCAGGCCCTGCCCGCGGGCGTCCTCGCGGGCAGGCGCCCTGGGGCGATCCACGACTGCTCCCGGCCATGGGAGATGACGGGGGGACAGGTGAGGGCTGGAGTGCCTTCGGACGGTCCGCGCGAACCAGGTCGCCAGGCCCCCTGCCACCGGTCGCCCCTGCCCGCTACGCCCCCTCCCGCCCGGCAAGCCCCGCCGCCGCCTCGTGCATGGCCAGTTCGAGCAGGGCCGGATCGGTGAGCGTGCCCGAGCCGTCCGGCGGGAACAGCCAGCGGGTCCCGCCGGCGGACGGTCGGCCCGGATACGGCACCACGATCCAGGTGCCGGCCCCCGCCGTACGGACACCGGTGCCGACCCAGCGGGCCGCGGTGCCCGGCGGCACCAGGAAGCCCATCCGCGCGTCGCCGGAGCCGACCAGCACCGGGCCGGGCCGGTCGAGGACGCGGGTGAGCACGTCGAGCGTGGGGCGGCCGAGCCCGCCCGGCAGGATCAGCACGTCCCACGCCGTGCCGGCCGGCAGCAGCGCCACCCCGTGCGGGCTGCGCTCCCACTCCCGGCGGCACGCCCCGGGATCGGGCGCGACGGAGGAGAGCCACTCGACCGCCGACTTCGTCCCTGTCATCACACACGCCTGCCTCTCTGTCGTGGACGCGGGAAAACGCGTCACGAGGGGGGGAGGAGGCTTCCTGCCGGGTGTTACGCGGGTTCCGGCACCCCCTGGAGTGAAACGGATCACATCCGAGGGAATCCGGTCACCGCTGTCGAGAACCGGCCACGGCCGCCGGGGCCCGGACTCCCGCCGCCGGAGCCCGGGCCCCGGTCGCCGGGAATCGCTCTCAGCTGTCGAAGCCCAGCCCCAGCCTGTCCATCGTCCGCAGCCACAGGTTCCGGTGTCCGTCGTGGGTGTCGGCGTGCGCCAGCGACCACTGGGTGAGCGCGATGCCGGTCCAGGCGAAGGGCTCGGGCGGGAACGGCAGCGGCTTCCTGCGCACCATCCCCAGCTCCGTACGCTCGGTGCGCTCCCCCGCCAGCAGGTCCAGCATCACCTCGGCGCCGAAGCGGGTGGCGCCGACGCCGAGCCCCGTGAAGCCGGCCGCGTAGGCGACCCTGCCCCGGTGGGCGGTGCCGTAGAACGCCGAGAAGCGGGAGCAGGTGTCGATCGCGCCGCCCCAGGCATGGGTGAAGCGGACGCCCTCCAGCTGCGGGAAGCAGGTGAAGAAGTGCTCGGCGAGCTTCGCGTAGGTCTCCGGCCGGTCGTCGTACTCGGCGCGCACCCGCCCTCCGTACGGGTAGACCGCGTCGTAGCCGCCCCACAGGACGCGGTGGTCGGCGGTCAGGCGGAAGTAGTGGAACCGGTTGGCGCTGTCGCCGAGTCCCTGCCGGTTGCGCCAGCCGACGGACGCCAGCTGGGCGTCGGTGAGCGGCTCGGTCATCAGGGCGTAGTCGTAGACCGGGACGGTGTAGGCGCGGGCCCGTCTGACCAGGCTGGGGAAGACGTTGGTGCCGAGGGCGGCGGTGCGGGCGCGGATCTGCCCGTAGGGGGTGCGCGCGGCCAGTCCGGCACCGTAGGAGCGCAGGGTGAGGGCGGGGGTGTGCTCGTACACGCGGACGCCGAGGCCGAGGCAGGCCCGCTTGAGCCCCCAGGCGAGTTTCGCCGGGTGGAGCATGGCCACGCCCCTGCGGTCCCAGAGGCCGGCCAGGAAGGTGGGCGAGTCGACCTGGGCGCGGACCTGGTCCGTGTCCAGGAACTCCACTCCCTCCGCGAGTCCCCGGCGGTCGATCTCCCGGTACCAGTCGCGCAGTTCGTGTGCCTGGTAGGGCGCGGTGGCGACGTCGAGCTCGCCGGTGCGTTCGAAGTCGCAGTCGATGGCGTGGCGGGCGACCGCCTCCTCGATGGCGTCGAGGTTGCGGGCGCCCAGCCGCTCCAGTTCGTGGATCTCGTCCGGCCAGCGGGTCAGGCCGTTGGACAGACCGTGGGTGAGGGAGGCGGCGCAGAACCCGCCGTTGCGGCCCGAGGCCGCCCAGCCCACCTCGCGCCCCTCCACCAGGACGACGTCCCGCCCCGGGTCGCGCTCCTTGGCGATCAGTGCCGTCCACAGTCCGCTGTATCCGCCGCCCACCACCAGCAGGTCGCAGTTCTCGGCGCCGGTGAGGGCGGGCCGGGGTTCCGGCCGGCCGGGGTCGTCCAGCCAGTACGCGGACGGACGGGCGTCGGCGAGGGATCTCGTCCAACGGCTCATGGTCCCGGCCCCCTACGCCTGCTGCCGCTCGCGGCGGTTGCCGACGGCCATGGAGACCAGCACCAGCAGCACGGCGACGACGAACATGGCCGTACCGACGACGTTGATCTGTACCGGAGTTCCGCGCTGCGCGGAGCCCCAGACGAACATCGGGAAGGTGACGGTGGACCCCGAGTTGAAGTTGGTGATGATGAAGTCGTCGAAGGACAGGGCGAAGGCGAGCAGCGCGCCCGCCGCGATGCCGGGGGCGGCGATCGGCAGGGTGACCCGCAGGAACGTCTGGACCGGGCCCGCGTACAGGTCCTGGGCGGCCTGCTCGAGGCGCGGGTCCATCGACATCACGCGCGCCTTGACGGCGACCACGACGAAGCTGAGGCAGAACATGATGTGGGCGATGAGGACCGTCCAGAAACCGAGCTGGACGCCCATGTTGAGGAACAGGGTCAGCAGCGACGCCGCCATGACCACTTCGGGCATCGCCATCGGCAGGAAGACCAGCGAGTTCACGGTGGAACGGGCACGGAAGCGGTAACGGACCAGCGCGAAGGCGATCATGGCACCGAGCACGGTGGCGCCGAGGGTCGCCCACAGGGCGATCTGGAGGCTGAGCGACAGCGAGCCGCACAGGCCGGAGACCCCGCACGGGTCCTTCCAGGCGTCGGTGGAGAACTCCTGCCACTCGTAGTTGAAGCGGCCCCTGGGCTTGTTGAGGGAGAACACGGCCACCACCACGACCGGCAGCAGCAGATACGCGAGCGTCAGCAGTCCCGCGATGACGACGAGACGGCGCTTGAGCCAGTTGACGAAGGCCATTTACACCAGCTCCTCCGTGCCGGACTTGCGGATGTGGAACGTGACGGCGAAGAGGATCGCGGCCATCAGGATGAAGGAGAGCGCCGCGGCCGTCGGGTAGTCCAGGATGCGCAGGAACTGCGTCTGGATCACGTTGCCGATCATGCGGGTGTCGGTGGAGCCGAGCAGGTCCGCGTTGATGTAGTCGCCGGTGGCCGGGATGAAGGTGAGCAGCGTGCCGGAGACGACGCCGGGCATCGACAGCGGGAGGGTGACCCTGCGGAAGGTGGTCGAGGGCGTGGCGTACAGGTCGTTCGCCGCCTCGTGCAGCCGGGGATCGATGCGCTCGAGGGAGGTGTAGAGCGGCAGGATCATGAACGGCAGGAAGTTGTACGTCAGACCGCAGACGACGGCGAGCGGTGTGGCCAGCACCCGGTCGCCGGCGGTCCAGCCGAGCCAGGAGGTGACGTCCAGGACGTGCAGCGTGTTCAGGATCCCGACCACGGGGCCGCCGTCGGCGAGGATCGTCTTCCAGGCGAGGGTGCGGATCAGGAAGCTCGCGAAGAACGGCGCGATCACCAGGACCATGATCAGGTTCCGCCAGCGTCCCGCGCGGAAGGCGATCAGATACGCCAGCGGGTAGCCGAGCACCAGGCACAGCACAGTCGCGGAGGCCGCGTAGAACACCGAGCGGACGAACTGCGGCCAGTACGCGGACAGCGCGTCCCAGTAGGTGGCGAAGTGCCAGGTGACCTCGTAGCCCTCCTCCAGGGAGCCCGTCTGGACGGAGGTGGAGGCCTGGTAGACCACCGGCAGCGCGAAGAAGACGAACAGCCACAGCAGGCCGGGCAGCAGAAGCAGGTACGGCGTCCGGCGGCCCCGCTTCCGCGGCGGTCTCGCCCGCGGGACCGGCACCGGGAACGGTGACCGGGGTGGCGGCGACTGGGGCGGCGGTGCCTGGGTGACGGTGGCCATCAGAGGGCCTCCTCCCCGGCGGTCTGCGCACCGGCGGAGCCCCCCGCTGTCCCCGCGAGCAGGGACTGAGCCGCGTCGAGACCGAAGGTGTGCGCCGGGTTCCAGTGCAGGACGACTTCGGCGCCGGGCACCAGCCGGTCGTCGCGGTCGATGTTCTGGACGTAGACCTCGAAGGCGGTGCAGACCGGGCTGTCGACGACGAACTGGGTGGAGACGCCGAGGTAGCTGGAGTCGGAGATCCGGCCGGTGATCCGGTTGCGGCCCTCGGGTATGCGTCCGGCGTCGTCGGCGTGGACGAGGGAGATCTTCTCCGGGCGCACCCCGAGCAGCACCTTGCCGCCGGTCGCCGTGGGGCCGCTGTTGCGTGCCGAGGGCAGGACGAGCCTGCCGCCGCCCGCCTTCAGCACGATGTCGTCGCCCGACCTGGTGTCGACGTCGGCCTCGATGAAGTTGGACGTGCCGAGGAAGTCGGCGACGAACGTGGTGCGCGGGTTCTCGTACAGCTCGGTGGGCGCGCCGAGCTGCTCGACACGGCCTGCGTTCATCACGGCGACCGTGTCGGCCATGGTCATGGCCTCCTCCTGGTCGTGCGTGACGTGCACGAAGGTGATGCCGACCTCGGTCTGGATGCGTTTGAGCTCCAGCTGCATCCGGCGGCGCAGTTTCAGGTCGAGGGCGCCGAGCGGCTCGTCGAGCAGCAGCACCTTCGGATGGTTGATCAGGGCGCGGGCCACGGCGACGCGTTGCTGCTGGCCGCCGGAGAGCTGGTGCGGCTTCCTGCGGGCCTGCTCGCCGAGCTGGACGAGCTCGAGCATCTCCCCGACCTGCTTCTTCACGCTCCTGATGCCGCGCCGGCGCAGACCGAAGGCGACGTTCTCGAAGATGTCGAGGTGCGGGAAGAGGGCGTAGGACTGGAAGACGGTGTTCACCGGCCGCTTGTACGGCGGGAGCGCGGTGACGTCCTGGTCGCCGAGGTGGACGGCACCGGCGGCGGGCTCCTCCAGGCCGGCGATCATCCTGAGGGTGGTGGTCTTGCCGCAGCCGGACGCGCCGAGCAGGGCGAAGAAGGAGCCCTCGGGCACGGTCAGGTCGAGGGGGTGGACGGCGGTGAACGTGCCGTAGGTCTTGCTCAGGCCGGTGAGGCGGACGTCCCCGCCGCGGGCGGCCGTGTCGTTGGTCGTCTTCATCTCGTCACGCCCCCGTGAGCTTCGCGAACTTCGTTTCGAACGCCGTCTCTTCCTCGGTGCTCAGGGAGCGGAAGGCACGGGACTTGGTCTGCATGGCCCGGTCGGGGAGGATCAGCGGGTTGTTCGCCGCGTCCTCGTCGATCTTCGCGAGTTCGTCCTTCACCCCGTCGACCGGACAGACGAAGTTGATGTAGGCGGCGAGTTCGGCGGCCGGCCGCGGCTCGAAGTAGTAGTCGATGAGCCGTTCGGCGTTGGTCTTGTGCCGGGCCTTGTTCGGGATCATCAGGTTGTCGCTGGACGTCATGTAACCGCTGTCCGGGATCAGGAAGTCGATGTCCGGGTTGTCCGCCTTCAGCTGGACGACGTCCCCGGCCCAGGCCACGCAGGCGGCGAAGTCGCCCTTGCTGAGGTCGGAGGTGTAGTCGTTGCCGGTGAAGCGGCGGACCTGGCCCTTGTCGACGGCCCTCTGGAGCCGGGCGATCCCCGCGTCGTAGTCGTCGGCGGTGAACTTCCCCGGGTCCTTGTCCATGTCGAGCAGGGTCAGCCCCATGGTGTCGCGCATCTCGGTGAGGAGGCCGACACGCCCCTTGAGCTTCGGGTTGTCCAGCAGGTCGGAGAGGGTCTTCACCTCGACGCCGTCGAGCGCCTTCTTGTTGTAGGCGATGACGGCCGCGATGCCCTGCCAGGGGTAGGAGTAGGCACGGCCCGGGTCCCAGTCGGGGCTGCGGAACTGCGGGGACAGGTTGGCGTAGGCGTGCGGCAGGTGGGAAGGGTCCAGCTTCTGCACCCAGCCCAGGCGTATCAGGCGGGCGGCCAGCCAGTCGGTGAGGACGATGATGTCGCGGCCCGTGTCCTGGCCGGCGGCGAGCTGCGGCTTGATCTTGCCGAAGAACTCGGTGTTGTCGTTGATGTCCTCGGTGTACGTGACCTTGATGCCGGTCCGTTCGGTGAACGCGTCCAGCGTGGGGTGCCGGCGCCCGCTGTCGTCGACGTCCATGTACTCGGTCCAGTTGGAGAAGGCGACACGCTTCTCCTCCTTCGAGTGGTCCTCGGCCGGTACGCCGCCCCGGGTGTTGCCCGCCGGAGGGATGCCGCAGGCACTCAGCGCCCCGGTTCCGCCGACCGCGAGCGCACCGCCCGCACCGGCGTGCAGCAGGGACCGGCGGGACAGGGCCGCCCTGCCGTCTCGGAAGCTGCGCCGCGCGGCGGCCACCTGGGCCGGGGAAAGGCGGTCGGGCTCGTACTGCTCCATACGCGTGGTGCCTTTCGGGAGTGGGGCCGCGGGTCGGACGGCCCGGCTGCTATCGGTCCCCGAAGATCGTGCGGTGCCAGTCCTTGCGGACCACCGCGGTGTTGTCGAACATGACGTGCTTGAGCTGGGTGTACTCCTCGAACGAGTACGCGGACATGTCCTTGCCGAAGCCGGACGCCTGGTAACCGCCGTGCGGCATCTCGCTGATGATCGGGATGTGGTCGTTGATCCACACGCACCCGGCCCTGATCTCGCGCGTGGCACGGCCGGTGCGGTACACGTCCCGGCTCCAGGCGGAGGCGGCGAGTCCGTACGGCGTGTCGTTGGCGAGCGCGATGCCCTCGTCGTCGGTGCCGAAGGGCAGGACGACCAGCACCGGCCCGAAGATCTCGGCCCGCACGGCCTCGCTGTCCTGTGGGGCGTCCGCGATCAGGGTGGGCCGGTAGTAGGCGCCGGCGGCGAGTTCCCCGCCCGGGGCCTCGCCGCCGGTGACCACGCGCGCGTAGGCGCGCGCCCGGTCGACGAAGCCGGCCACCCTCTCGCGCTGCGCGTGCGAGACCAGTGGACCGAGGTCGGTGCCGGCGGCGAAGGGGTCGCCGAGCCGCACGGTCTCCATCAGCGCGGCGGTGCGCTCCACGAACTCCTCGTAGAGGGGCCGCTGCACGTACGCGCGGGTGGCGGCCGTGCAGTCCTGTCCGGTGTTGATGAGCGCGCCCGCGACCGCTCCGTTGACGGCGGCGTCGAGATCGGCGTCGTCGAAGACCACGAAGGGCGCCTTGCCGCCGAGTTCGAGGTGGACGCGTTTGACGGTGGCGGTGGCGACGGCGGCGACCCGCTTGCCCACGGCGGTGGAGCCGGTGAAGGAGGTCATGGCCACGTCGGGATGGCCGACGAGGTGCTCTCCCGCCTCCCGGCCGGTGCCGGTGACGATGTTGATCACTCCGTCCGGGATGCCGGCGTCGGTGGCCGCCCGGGCGAAGAGGAGCGAGGTCAGCGGGGTGATCTCGGCGGGCTTGAGGACGATCGTGTTGCCCGCGGCGACCGCCGGGAGGATCTTCCACGCGGCCATCTGGAGGGGGTAGTTCCAGGGTGCGACGGAGCCGACCACCCCGATGGGTTCGCGGCGCACGTAGGAGGTGTGGTCGCCGGAGTACTCACCGGCCGAACGGCCCGTCAGGTGCCGGGCGGCACCGGCGAAGAAGGCGATGTTGTCGATGCTCCCGGGGACGTCGAACTCCCGGCTCAGCTTCAGGGGCTTGCCGCACTGCAGGGACTCGGCGCGGGCGAAGTCCTCGGCGCGCTCGGCGACCACGGCGGCGAACCGGTGCATCGCGTCGGACCGCTCGCCCGGGGTGGCACCGGCCCACGCCGGAAACGCCCTGCGCGCGGCGGTGACGGCCGCGTCCACGTCGTCGGTGCCGGCGAGTTCGTAGGCGTACACGTCCTCGCCGGTGGCCGGGTCGACGACCGTGTGCGTCCGGCCCGAGGTGCCCTTCGTCAGGCGGCCCGCGACGAACTGCGCCCCGTCGGCGAACCGTTCCCGGGCCGGGAACCGTTCCGGGACGGCCTTGCCCGGGTGCTGCATGTCGCTCTCCTCCGTTTCCCCGAGGGGGCGGCGTGGCGCCGGCTCGATTTGGGTGCCGATCCTGACAGAGGAACGCGACACCAACAAGTGATTCCGTTGTTTCCATTTGATTAAGCGACGAAATCTGTCGGAAGGCTCTCTGGCTGCCACGGAAAAGACGGGCCGTTTGCCGGTGCTGCCTGCGAAACTCGCGTACATGGGGACGAACACGGAGACGGGGAGGGCGGGGGCAGGGCCCGGGACTGCGGCGGGAGCGGGGACGGCCGGTTCCCGCGAGGCCCTGATCGAGGCACTGGCGGCCGGGAAGCGGATCAAGTACCTGCACTTCTGGAGGCACCGGCCGCTGCCCGACGGCCGGATCGGGGCGGGCTGCCTGAGCCAGTGGTGGCCGTCGCCGTTCACGGTGGACCGCGTGACCTACGCGACCGCCGAGCACTGGATGATGGCGGCCAAGGCCCGGATATTCGCCGACCCGGAGGCGGAGCGGAGGATCCTGGCCGCGCGGCACCCCGCCGACGCGCAGAAGGAGGGCCGGCTCGTCCGGGACTTCGACGAGGCCACCTGGCGGCGTGAGCGGTTCCGCGTCGTCGTCGAGGGCAGCACGCACAAGTTCGCGGCCCACACGGACCTGCGCGCCTTCCTGCTGAACACGGGCGACCGCGTCCTGGTCGAGGCGAGCCCCAGGGACCGCGTCTGGGGCATCGGCCTCCCGGCCGACGACGAGAGGGCGTCGGACCCCGCCCGGTGGCGCGGCCCGAACCTCCTGGGCTTCGCCCTCATGCGGGCCCGCGCACTTCTCCGGGAGAGCGCGGCCGGGTGACCCGCGCCGCGGCACGGGGCGTTCACCCCGGTGCGGTCGGTGCCGTCCGGACGGCCCGGTGGACACCGCCCCGCCCGGACCGGGGTCCCGGCGGCGCGTCACAACACCGCGGGCGAGATCCCCGGACACGGCGCCGGGAGCGCTCAGAGCAGGGTGACGAGGAGGCCGAAACCACCGCCCAGCACGATGCCGGCCCCGCCGCAGATGAGGCCGGCCAGGGCGTGGCCCGGGTTCGTGGCCTCGCCGCGGGCCGCCTTGCCCCGGCCGAGGGCGCTGAAGACCACGGCCAGGACGCCGAGCCCGACGGCCAGCGGCCAGAGGCAGAAGACGCAGGCCGAGATGATCCCGAGCACGAGTCCGGTGACACCCATGCCGTTGGCCGGCTGCGGAGGCATACCGGTCCAGCCGTGGCCCTGGTCGGGCGTGCCGCCGTGGGCGGGAGCACCGGCGTGGGCGGGCTGCTGTGCGGCCGGGTGGGCGTACCCGCCCTGGTACCCGCTCCCGTGGCCGCCCGGGTAGCCGTACGGCACCTGGCCGGGACCGCCGGGGGCGATGGGCGGCGGCGGGACCGGCTCGGCGGCCGGGGGCGCGAAGGGGTCGGAGGCCGCGGCTCCGGGGCCGGCGGGCGCGGGCGGCGCAGGAGCGGGCGGGGTGGAGGGGCCGGAGGGGCCTGCCCACGGCCGGGCCCGCGGTGGGGCCGAAGGTGCGGCCGGGGCACTCGCCGCGGGGAGGGACGTGACCGTCCGCTGGTCGTGCACGGAGGGGGCCGAGGGGGCGGACGGGGCGCCGGAGGCCCGGGGCGCGCCGGACGTCCCCGGGGCGGGGGCCGGAGGGTCGAACTCCGGGAGGGCGAACGGGTCGGTGACTGCGGCGGAGCCCGGCGGCCCGGACGCGCCGTGGCCGCCGAGGTCCACCTGGGTCGGCTCGGGCGGCGACACTTCCCTCGGTGGGCTCTGGGGCGGCTGGGCCCGCGCGGCCCCGCTGTCGGCCGGCGCCGCCCAGACGTCGTCATGGGCGTGCGGGGCCCGGGGCGGAGTGCCGCCCGCCGGGTTCCCCCGCGCTTCCGGCGCCTGCGCGTCCTCGGACATGCGCTGGACCCCCTCCGTCGAACGTCCCGTCATGGTACGGCCCGGCACCGCCTCGTGCGCGCCCGGCCTACGATGACCCCCGATCCACCGATCAGCCGATCACCCGCGTCCCGCCACAGCCGCACCCCGGCCGGGGACGCCGTTTCCGGGAGGGACCATGACCGAACGCCTCGCCGTGTCCGCCGAGACGGCGGGCAGCGGCCCGCACGACTTCATCGCCGGGCTGCCCAAGGCCGAACTGCACGTGCACCACATCGGTTCCGCCTCCCCCCGCATCGTCTCGGAGCTGGCCGCCCGCCACCCCGACTCCAGGGTCCCCGTCGACCCCGAGGCGCTCGCCGGCTACTTCACCTTCACGGACTTCGCCCACTTCATCGACGTGTACCTGTCCGTCGTGGACCTGGTCCGCACGCCCGAGGACGTCCGGCTGCTCACCTACGAGGTGGCGCGTGAGCTGACCCGGCAACAGGTGCGGTACGCCGAGCTGACGATCACCCCGTTCTCGTCGACCCGTCGCGGGATCGACGCGCGGGCGTTCATGGAGGCGATCGAGGACGCCCGCAAGGCGGCCGAGTCCGAGTTCGGGACCGTGCTGCGCTGGTGCTTCGACATCCCCGGCGAGGCCGGTCTGGAGGCCGCCGAGGAGACCACGCGGCTCGCCACCGACGACCGGCTGCGCCCGGAGGGCCTGGTCTCCTTCGGCCTGGGCGGGCCCGAGATCGGAGTGCCCCGGCCGCAGTTCAAGCCGTACTTCGACCGGGCCATCGCCGCGGGCCTGCACTCGGTGCCGCACGCCGGTGAGACGACCGGCCCCGGGACGGTGTGGGACGCCCTGGTCGACCTGCGCGCGGAGCGGATCGGGCACGGCACCAGCGCCGCCCGGGACCCCGAGCTGCTCGCGCACCTCGCCGAGCGGCGCATCGCGCTGGAGGTGTGCCCTACCTCCAACATCGCCACCCGCGCGGTCACCAGCCTCGACGAACACCCGATCAGGGAGTTCGTCCGCGCCGGTGTGCCGGTCACCGTCAACTCCGACGACCCGCCGATGTTCGGCACCGACCTGAACACCGAGTACGCGGTCGCCGCACGGCTGCTGGACCTCGACGAGGAGGGCCTGGCGGCGCTGGCGAAGAGCGCGGTGGAGGCCTCGTTCCTGGACGCGCCGGGCAAGACGCGGCTGGCCGCCGAGATCGACGCGTACACCGCCTCCTGGCTCTCCTCCCGGCCGCTGCGGTGAACCCCTCCCCCGCCGCCGTGGACCAGCCGCCCCGTGAGCCGACCCCGCGAAGGACCGCCATGCACCACGTGACCGCCGTGGCCCACCGCGGCGACCCGTACCACGTCCGTGAGAACACGCTCGCCTCGCTGCGCTCCGCGCTCCACAAGGGCGCGGACGCGGTCGAGTTCGACGTACGCCTCACCCGGGACGGCGTACCGGTCCTGCTGCACGACGAGACGCTCAAGCGGCTCTGGGGGCACGACCGCCCGCTGCGGGCGCTGTCCTGGGAGGAGGTGCGCGGCCTGACCGACGGCGGGGTGCCCACGCTGCCGGACGCGCTGTCGGCGACCGAGGGCGCCAGGGTCATGCTGGACCTTCCGGGCGATCCCGGCCCCCGGGCGGTGCGCCGGATCGTGGACGCCGTACGGGAGCACGGCGCCCAGGACCGCGTCTACTACTGCGCGGGCGCCGCCCCGATGCTCGCCGTGCGCGCGGCGGACCCGTCGGCCGAGATCGCCCTCACCGTCGCGTCGTCGGCCCCGCCGCGCGCCGGTGTCCTGGACGCGGTCCGGCCGCGCTGGCTGAACTACCGCTTCGGCCTGGTCGACCGGGCCCTCGCCGACCGGGTCCACGCGGACGGCTGCCTGCTCTCCGTGTGGACCCCGGACACCCGCCGCTCCATGCGCCGCCTGCTGGCGCTGGGTGCCGACTCGATCACCACCAACCGCATCGACGTCCTGTGCGCCCTGCGCGGACCCGCGCAGGGCGCGAGCGCCGGGCCCCGTCACCGCGGCGGCGGTAGCCGACCGGCGAGGGGGCCCGGCCCCGGTACGGCTCAGATGCCCAGGGAGGCCATCTCGATCGCCGAGCGGTAATTGGCCGCGGCCGTCACCACACAGGCGCGGTAGGTGCGGTTGTCCTTCACGGCCAGGAAGTAGTCGCGCAGGTTCTTCCAGTAATTGACGAGGTAGCCGAGCCCCGGGACGAAGCCCGGCGGGCGCGGCACGAGGGAGAACGCCTCACTGCATCGGAGGATCTCCCCGGTGGCCGTGGACAGCACGTCGGCCACCTCGGCGTTCATGTTCCACCCGGCGGCCAGCTGAGGGGTCCAGATCGCGCCGGCCACTTCCCTGAGCTGCTGCTGCTCCTCGGGAGTCGGATCACTCAGCGCGCTCGCCGCCACCGGGGCCGGCGCGGTGGCGGACGGTCCCCCGGCCGCGATCGCCGCCGGCCCCGCGACCGTCACAGCGACCAGCGCCGCCGTCACCACGCCGCAGGCCCTCAGCCCTCGCCGTCTCGCCCTGCTGTGACCCACTGCCGTCATCGGTCGTCCCCTCCCGTCGTCCTGCCCCGGCCGGTCCTGCCGGGGACGGCCCGACCGTGTCATGGGCGGGACAACCCGGTCAACGGCGACAACGCGCCACCTTCCGCGGCCCGTGGCCGGTGGACTCCGGCCGCACCGGAGGGGCCGGTACCGCCCGGCGGAACGGCTCCCGCCATCCCTCGGAGACCAGACGCTCCACTGTCGCGGCCACGCCCGCCGGCCCGGTGACCACGCCGGTGGAGACGGCCGCCGCCATCACCCCACCGCAGTGCCGAATTCACGGTGGTCGACGGCCCCTGCCCGCCGCCACACCTGCTCCGGCCCTCCGGAACCGCTCGCACACCTCGGGCGCATGGCGCCACGGCCGGACCGCGAGCAGCCCGTGCGGGGCGGTCCCGTCCACGAGCCCGCCGCTCGGCGGGTCGCCCGTCCCGCCGCACCGCCCCTCACGGGAAAGCTCCCCGCGCCCCCGAGGGGCGCGGGGAACCGCGGGAGCGGCTGCGGACGGCCCGCGGCCTCCGGACGACCGGGCCCTCGTCGCGCCCAGGACCTCGTCCGGCCGATCCGGCGGAGCGCCTACGCGTCGAGCGACGTCATCACGTGCTTGATGCGCGTGTAGTCGTCGAAGCCGTAGGCGCTGAGGTCCTTGCCGTAGCCGGACTTCTTGAAACCGCCGTGCGGCATCTCCGCGACCAGCGGGATGTGGGTGTTGATCCACACGCAGCCGAAGTCGAGCTTCTTGGACATGCGCATCGCGCGGGAGTGGTCCTTGGTCCACACCGAGGAGGCGAGCGCGTACTCGACGCCGTTGGCGTACGCGACGGCCTGGTCCTCGTCGGTGAAGGTCTGGACGGTGATGACCGGGCCGAAGACCTCCTTCTGGATGATCTCGTCGTCCTGCTTCAGGCCCGAGACGACGGTCGGCGCGAAGAAGTAGCCCGTGTCCCCGACGCGCCGCCCGCCGGCCTCCACCCGCGCGTGCGCGGGCAGCCGGTCGACGAAGCCCTGGACCTGGGCCAGTTGACCGGCGCTGTTGAGCGGGCCGAAGAGGACGTCCTCGTCGTCGGGGGCACCCGTCTTCGTGTCGGCGGCCGCCTTGGCGAGGGCGGTGACGAACTCGTCGTGGATCGACTCGTGGACGAGGACGCGGGTGGCCGCCGTGCAGTCCTGGCCGGCGTTGAAGAAGCCCGCGACGGAGATGTCCTCGACGGCCTTGGCGATGTCGGTGTCCTCGAAGACGACGACCGGCGCCTTGCCGCCCAGCTCCAGGTGGACGCGCTTGAGGTCCTTGGACGCGGACTCGGCGACCTGCATGCCGGCCCGTACCGAACCGGTGATGGAGGCCATCGCCGGGGTCTCGTGCTCGACCATCATGCGGCCGGTGTCCCGGTCGCCGCAGACGACGTTGAAGACGCCCGTCGGCAGGACCGAGCCGAGGATCTCGGCGAGCAGGACGGTGGAGGCCGGGGTGGTGTCCGAGGGCTTGAGGACGACCGTGTTGCCCGCCGCGATCGCCGGGGCGAACTTCCACACGGCCATCATCATCGGGTAGTTCCAGGGGGCGACCTGGGCGCAGACGCCGACCGGCTCACGGCGCACGATGGAGGTCAGGCCCTCCATGTACTCGCCGGCCGAGCGGCCCTCCAGCATCCGCGCCGCACCCGCGAAGAAGCGGATCTGGTCGACCATCGGCGGGATCTCCTCGGTGCGGGTCAGCCCGACGGGCTTGCCCGTGTTCTCCACCTCGGCCGCGACGAGTTCCTCGGCGCGCTCCTCGACGGCGTCCGCGACCTTCAGCAGGGCCTTCTGCCGCTCGGCCGGCGTGGTGTCGCGCCAGCCGGGGAAGGCCTCGGCGGCGGCCGCCATCGCGGCGTCCACATCCGCCTGTCCGGACAGCGGCGCGGTCGCGTACGCCTCGCCGGTCACGGGGTTGACCACCTCGGTGGTCCGTCCGTCGGCAGCGTCGCGGAACTCGCCGCCGATGTAGTTGCGCAGACGTCGCGGCTCGGTGCTCACTGCAGGTCCTCCCGGTGTTCCTCGTGGGTGTCGGAGGTGTCCAACCCCTGAGACACCCACCCTAGACGGACCGCTGACGCATTCAACACCCCCGCCCGCCCCGAGTCTGCGAAATCCGCAGACATCAACCCTCGAGACAACGGATTTCATCGAATGCGCCTTGCGGAACAGTCGAGACGTCGTGCACAGTGACCATGTGGCCAGTCGAAGCGCAGAACCCAGGGACTCCCGCGAGTCCAGGAACGGCGGCGGTCCCCACCTGGACGCCGTCTCCCTCGCCATCATCGAGCAGCTCCAGGAGGACGGCCGCAGGCCCTACGCCGCCATCGGCAAGGCCGTCGGCCTGTCGGAGGCGGCCGTGCGCCAGCGCGTCCAGAAGCTGCTCGACCAGGGCGTGATGCAGATCGTCGCCGTCACGGACCCGCTCACGGTGGGCTTCCGCCGGCAGGCGATGGTCGGCGTCCGCGTCGAGGGCGACGTGGAGTCCGTGGCCGACGCGCTGAGCGCCATGGACGAGTGCGAGTACGTGGTGATGACCGCGGGCTCCTTCGACCTCATGGTCGAGATCGTCTGCGAGGACGACGACCACCTTCTCGAGGTCATCAACAAGCGCATCCGGGCCGTGCCCGGCGTGCGCACCACCGAGAGTTTCGTCTACCTCAGGCTCAAGAAGCAGACCTACATGTGGGGAACCCGATAACCGTGAGCACCGACAGCCCCAAGGACCTCAGCAAGGCCGCGTACGACCACCTGTGGATGCACTTCACCCGCATGTCCTCGTACGAGCACTCCCCCGTGCCCACCATCGTCCGCGGCGAGGGCACCCACATATACGACGACAGGGGCAAGCGGTACCTCGACGGTCTCGCCGGGCTGTTCGTCGTCCAGGCGGGGCACGGCAGGGTCGAGCTCGCCGAGACCGCCTTCAAGCAGGCGCAGGAACTGTCGTTCTTCCCCATCTGGTCCTACGCCCACCCCAAGGCCGTGGAACTGGCGGAGCGGCTGGCCCACGAGGCACCGGGCGACCTGAACAAGGTCTTCTTCACGACCGGTGGCGGCGAGGCGGTGGAGACCGCCTGGAAGCTCGCCAAGCAGTACTTCAAGCTGACCGGCAAGCCGACCAAGTACAAGGTCGTCTCCCGCGCGGTGGCCTATCACGGCACCCCGCAGGGCGCCCTGTCGATCACCGGCCTGCCGGCTCTGAAGGCCCCGTTCGAGCCCTTGGTGCCGGGCGCCCGCAAGGTGCCGAACACCAACATCTACCGCGCCCCGATCCACGGCGACGACCCGGAGGCGTTCGGCCGCTGGGCCGCCGACCAGATCGAGCAGCAGATCCTCTTCGAAGGCCCGGACACGGTCGCCGCGGTCTTCCTCGAGCCGGTGCAGAACGCGGGCGGCTGTTTCCCGCCGCCGCCCGGCTACTTCCGGCGGGTCCGCGAGATCTGCGACCAGTACGACGTGCTGCTCGTCTCCGACGAGGTCATCTGCGCCTTCGGCCGCCTGGGCACGACGTTCGCGTGCGACAAGTTCGGCTACGTCCCGGACATGATCACCTGCGCCAAGGGCATGACGTCCGGCTACTCCCCCATCGGCGCGTGCATCGTCTCCGACCGCCTCGCCGAGCCGTTCTACCAGGGCGACAACACCTTCCTGCACGGCTACACCTTCGGCGGCCACCCCGTCTCGGCCGCGGTGGGCGTCGCCAACCTCGACCTCTTCGAGCGCGAGGGGCTCAACCAGCACGTGCTGGACCACGAGGGTGCCTTCCGCGCGACGCTGGAGAAGCTCCACGACCTGCCGATCGTCGGCGACATCCGCGGCAACGGCTTCTTCTACGGCATCGAACTGGTCAAGGACAAGCACACCAAGGAGTCCTTCGACGACGAGGAGACCGAGCGCGTCCTGTACGGCTTCCTGTCCAAGAAGCTGTACGAGAACGGCCTGTACTGCCGTGCCGACGACCGCGGCGACCCGGTCGTCCAGCTCGCCCCGCCGTTGATCTCCGACCAGGAGACCTTCGACGAGATCGAGCAGATCCTGCGCGTCACCCTGTCGGAGGCATGGACGAAGCTGTGACCCGCACCGCGGTCCCCAGTCGTGATCTCCCGCTGTGACCTCCCGCTGTGATCTTCGGCTGGAATGACCGCACACGGCCCCGATGCCGCCCGTTCGAGTGAGAAACGGCGGTCCGGGGCCGCGTGCTGTCCGGCGTCCCGCCGTGCGCTGCCTAGCGTGCCCAGTGACCGATCGGCACTGCTTTCGTTCCCCCGCACGGGGGATTCACGAATCTCGCACGGCATTTCTGATCCGAACCGAGGTGTACGCCATGGTGGCCCCACCGGACAACGACGTGCTCTGGGCACGCGCCCTGCACTTCCGTTACGACGACGGTTCGCCCGGGTTGAGCGGGGTCTCGCTCGGTGTCGGGGAGGGTGAGATCCTCGCCGTCGGCGGCCCGCGCGGCAGCGGCAAGACGACCCTGCTGCGATGCCTGTCCGGACTGGCCTCCGTGGCGGACGGCGAGGTCTGGTACAACAGCGTCCCCGTGCACACCATGCGTCCGGCCGCCCGCGAGCGGCTGCGCCGGGAGCGCTTCTGCTGGATCGACCCGGCGCCGGTGCTCGTGTCCGAGCTGAACGTCTGGGAGAACACCGCCCTCCCCCTGATGCTGCGCGGCACCGACCGGCGCCGGGCCAGGGCGACGGCCCTGGAGTGGCTGGAGCGCCTCGACATCGGCGACAAGGCCCGCAGGCGGCCGGCGGAGCTGGTGCACGCGGAGCGGCAGCGGGTCTGCATCGCCCGCGCCCTCGCCCCGGCTCCCTCGGTGCTGTTCGCCGACGAGCCGACCGCCCCGCTGTACCGCGCCGACCGGCGGCACGTCCTGCGTACGCTGACCACGGCGGCCCGTTCGCACGGCATCACGGTGCTCCTCGCCACCGCCGACGCGGACACCGCGGCCCTCGCCGACCGCACGGTCTCGCTGCTCGACGGGCGCCGGGTGCGCACCGTACATCTGCCTCCGGTCTCCGGGACCGCCGAGACGGAGGGCCGGACGGCGTGCTCGCTCTCCGTCTGACCCGAGGTGCCCGTCCGGCCGTCCAGCTGCGCCGTCTCCTGGTCGCGACGGCCTCTGCGGGTACGGGCTTTCTGCTGCTGTGCGCCCTCGGCCACGCGATCGGCCACCCGGGCACGCCGTCCGCCTCGCTGCTCCGGCTGGCCTGGTGCGCGGCCCCGCTGGCGGCCACGGTGCACTTCGCGGTCGCGGTGGCCCGCGCCGACCCGGGGACCCGGCCCCGTTCCGGTCTCTCGGCACTCGGCCTCGGCCCGGCACGGCTGATGGCGATCTCCGCGACGACCACGGCCCTGGCCTGCACGCTGGGGTCGGTGATCGCCCTGCTCGTCTTCCTCCACCTGCGCGGCGACCTCACCGGCATGCCCTCCGACGGCGCCGGCACCGACTTCCTGGCCGCCGGCCGGCCGCTGCCGCTGCCGGCGACCCTGACGCTGCTGGCGCTGGTGCCGGTGAGCGCCTCGGTGGCGGTGGCGACGGCGCTGCGTCCGCGCGGGCGGGCGGCGGGCCCGTCCCGTACGGAGCGGACGGGGTACGGCCGCTTCGGCGCGTACCGTGCCACCGCGGTGCGGGAGACGTTCGGCGCGTACGGACGCTTCGGCGCGCACCTGGAGCCGGCGGCCCACGGCCGCCGGGCGGCGGGCGGCCGGCAGACGACGCCGGAGCAGGCACAGACACAGACACAGACACAGACACAGACACAGCAGGATCGGGGGCGGGCGGATCTTCCGGGGAAGGATTCCCGGCGGCCGCGGGGCGCGGAGGGCGGCCCCGTGCCGGTCGTCGCGGTCCCGGCCCCGTCGCCCGGCGCCGGCAGGGCACCGTCCGGCCTGCCCTGGGGCATCGCGGTGCTGGCCGCGGGGCTGGCCGTGGAGGCCTACGCGAGCCGCACCGGCACCGGCACCGCGCCCGGCGACCGGCCCGGCGCCGTGGCCGGTCTGGTGCTGGCCGCCGTCGGCCTCGCGCTGGCCGGTCCCGGTCTCACCCATCTGTGCGGCCGGCTGCTCCAGTCGGTCCGTCCGGGCGCCCTGCGACTGCTGGCCGGACGGGTCCTCATGACGGAGGCCACCAGGATCGGCCGCCCGCTGGGTGTGGTCTGCGCCGTGCTGTCGGGCGCGTACACCCTGGGCTCGCTGCACTACGCCGACGGCCTGTCGGCCGGTCCGCTCACCCTGCTCGGGGTGCTGCTGGTGACCGGTTGCACCGTGGCGACGCTGCTGACGGCGGCCGTCGAGGCCAAGCAGGCGCACGCCGGCACCACGGCCGCGCTGCTGCGCCTGGGGGCTCCCGCCTCGACACCGCGCCGGGCCGCGGCCCTCAGGGCGGGCGCGCTCCTCGCCCTGTTCGGTCCGCTGACCGTGGTGGTGGCCGAACTGTCGGCGCTGCCCCTGGCCCTCTGAGACCGCGCACCCCACGCCACCGGCCCCCGGAGAGAACCTCCGCGGAGCGATGAGTTCCGTACCCTCCGCCGGTCCACCCCTCGAACGACACGGCACCACTCGGAACCGGTACGGAACCGGAGAGCCGCACGGGAGAGGCACCACCATGACACAGCAGATGATCTTCGTGAACCTGGCCACCAACGACCTCGACGCCTCGAAGGAGTTCTTCACGGCACTCGGCTACGAGATCAACGAGCAGTTCAGCGACGAGAACACCGCCTCCGTCGTGATCGGCGAGGCCGTCGTCGCGATGCTGCACACCAGGCAGCGCTACGCGGAGTTCACGAAGAAGGAGATCGCCGACTCCACGAAGACCAGCGAGGTGCTGCTGGCCCTGAGCTCCGAGAGCCGCGAGAAGGTCGACGAGCTGGTCGAGAGGGCTCTCGCGGCGGGCGGTTCGGTCAGCCGCGAGACCCAGGACGAGGGCTTCATGTACGGCCGCGCCTTCGACGACCTGGACGGCCACACCTGGGAGGTCGTGTGGATGGACCCGTCCGTGCTGGAGGGCTGAGGGGGAGACCCGCGACCGGGGGGCGGGGGCCCGCCGAGGAGACTCCCAAGGCGTTGAAACGCCTTGGGAGTTAACGAATCAGTAAAACGATGGCCTGCTATCGGCATATGCGTTGACACTACTTATGCGGCGCTTATAGACCTGGGAGCCTCATGGGAGCGCTGATGCTCCATCAGCGCTCCCTCAACCCCCCATCTGCGTATCCCGTAAGGACAAACGTGACAGTTCTGTCCGTATCACGCCGTACGGCCTCGCGCCGTAACGTCGCGCGCACCGTTCGCGCCCTCGGTGTCGTCTCCGCGTCGGCCGCGCTCACCGTCGGCCTCGCCGGCAGCGCGGCCGCGTGCAACATCAACGAGTTCTCGGCCGAGGCGAAGTGTGTCGGTGACAAGGGTGTCATCACCGTCACCGACGTCGACCCGGCGGGCGTTCCCGCGACCGTCACCGTGTTCCTGGAGAACAACGGTGCCGACGAGAAGAAGATCGGCGAGCAGGTCGTCAAGGGTTCCCGCGAAGGTGTGACCATCACCTTCGAGGAGGACTGGCAGCCCAGCGCCGAGTACCGCATCCACGTCAAGGCCGAGCCCTACGTGGACGAGGACATCAAGCCGAACCTGACCACCCCGGCCACGGCCTGCAAGGAAGAGGAGGAGCCCCCGGCTCCGTCGGAGCCCGCTCCGACGCCGTCGGACTCCGCCTCGACCCCGCCCGAGGACGAGGACGAGCCCGGTACCCCGGCTCCGTCCGAGCCGGAGCCCGGGACCACCGCCCCGGCGGACACCTCGGACAACGCTCCGTCGCCCGCCGTCGGTGAGTCGAACCTCGCCGAAACCGGTGCCGACTCCAACACCGGCCTGATCGCCGGTATCGCGGCGGCCCTGGTCGCCGTCGGTGGCGGTGCGGTCTTCTTCGGCATGCGCCGTCGTGGGGCGAACAGCGACAACTGACGCCTCGACGACATGACGTGATGGCCCGTCCCCGGTGGGGGCGGGCCATCACCGCGCGCGGGCCCCCGCCCCTCCGTGCGGTTCGCCTCGCCCGGACAAGCTGCTCCAGCACCCCCTTCGAGGTGGCGGGCACCGTGCCGTCCGGATCGGCCCCGAGACCACCAGGGACCGCAACCGGCCTGCCCGGCCGGCGGTTTCGCCGCGGCGGCGAGCGTGCGCGAGTGGTGTCGTGCCCCCCACTCCGGGCAGGGTGCCTCAGCCGAGCACGACGGTTTCGTCCGCGTCGAACTCCACCCCGACCTCGTCCCCGACCTCCGGTGCCGCCCGCAGCGCACAGGCCGCCTCGAGAACGGGCGCGTCCTCGGGCTGGAGGCGGACGGCGACATGGGTGCCGCGGAAGGTGCGCGCGGCCACGGTGCAGCGCAGGCCCGACCCGTCCGGGACCAGACGGACGCCGGCGGGCCGCACCAGCAGGGTGCGGGTGCCCTGCGGGGCGTCGGCCGGCACCGGGATCCTGCCCCAGGGCGTCACCGCGACGTCCGCGGCGATCGTCGCCCCGGCCACGTTCTCGAAGCCGAGGAAGCGGGCCACGAACGCGTCGGCCGGGCGCTGCCACACCTCGAGCGGCGTACCGGACTGGGCGATCCGCCCGTCCCGCATCACCACGACCCGGTCGGCCAGGGCGAACGCCTCGCCCTGGTCGTGCGTCACGGCGAGCACGGTGGTGCCCAGCCGGCCGAACAGCTCACGGAGTTCGACGACGAGCCGTTCCCTCAACGACCTGTCGAGCTGGCCGAGCGGCTCGTCGAGCATCAGCAACCGCGGACTGGGCGCCAGCGCGCGAGCGAGGGCCACGCGTTGCTGCTCGCCGCCGGACAGGGCCGCCACCGCCCGTCCGGCCGCCCCGGGCAGCCCGACAAGTTCCAGCAACTCCTTCACACGATCTGCCTGTTCGCTGCGGGACGCACCGTGCATCCGCAGCCCGAAGGCCACGTTGCCGCCCACGTCCCGCTGCGGGAACAGCTGGTGGTCCTGGAACATCAGTCCGACCCCGCGCCGGTGTGCGGGCACACCGGTCTGGTCGCTCCCGGCGAGCGAGATCCGCCCCGTGTCGAGGGGCTGCAGCCCGGCCACCGCCCGCAGCAGCGTGGACTTGCCGCTGCCGCTCGGCCCGAGCACGCAGACGATCTCGTGCTCGGCGACCTGGAGATCCACGCCGTCCAGCACCGCCCGCCCGGCGAAGCGGACGGTGGCACCCTCGAGACCCAACAGCATCTAGAACTCCCCGGACCGGTCGGTCCGCAGCCGCTCGAGGAGCAGCAGCGCCACCGCGCACACGATCATCAGAATCGTCGACAGGGCCATCGCCTGCCCGTAGTTGAGCTCCCCCGGCCTCCCCAGCAGCCGTGCCACGGCCACCGGCAGCGTCGGACTGTCCGGCCGCGCGATGAACACCGTCGCCCCGAACTCCCCCAGCGACACCGCGAAGGCGAACCCGGCCGCGACGAGCACGGCCCGCCGTACCATCGGCAGGTCCACCTCCCGCCACACCCGCCACGGCGTCGCCCCGAGCACCGCCGCCGCCTCCCGCAGCCGCACGTCCACGGCCCGCAGCACGGGCAGCATGGTCCGTACGACGAAGGGGACGCCGACCAGCGCCTGCGCGAGCGGCACCAGGATCCAGGAGGAGCGCAGGTCCAGCGGCGGCTCGTCGAGGGCGATCAGGAACCCGAAGCCGACGGTCACCGCGGACACCCCCAGCGGCAGCATCAGCAGGGCGTCGAAGCCCCGCACCAGCCGTCCCGCGTCCCGCCTGGTGAGCGCGACGGACGCCAGGGTTCCGATCGCCACGGCGATGGCGGTGGCCACGACCGCGTAGCGCAGGGAGTTGCCGACCGCCTCGATCGGCGCGACCAGGAACACGCCCCCGTCGTCGTGGGTCAGTGCCCGGTAGTGGCCGAGGCCGGCGTCACCGAAGGACCGTTCCACCAGCACCGCGAGCGGCAGGAGCAGCAGCACGGCGGCGGTCGCGACGACCCCGGCGAGCAGCGCCCACTGCCCTGCGCCGCGCGGCCGGCGCGCGGTGTGGGAGGCGTCCACCAGTCGCAGCGCGGTCTCCCGCCGTCGTACGGTCCAGGCGTGCAGGGCGAGGACCGCGCCCACCGCGACGAACTGGATCATCGTCAGGACGGCGGCGGTGGACAGGTCGAAGATCTCCGACGTCTGCCGGTAGATCTCCACTTCGAGGGTGGCGAAGGTGGGTCCGCCGAGGATCTGCACCACGCCGAAGGAGGTGAAGGTGAACAGGAAGACCATCAGCGCGGCGGCGGCCACGGCGGGGGCCAGCGCGGGCAGCGTGACGGTCCGCCAGGCCGTGAGCCGGGAGGCGCCGAGCATCCGCGCGGCCTCCTCCTGCCGCGGGTCGAGCTGGCCCCACAGTCCGCCGACGGTCCGTACGACGACGGCGTAGTTGAAGAAGACGTGCGCGAGCAGGATCGCCCACACGGTGGTGTCCAGCCGCAGACCCCACAGTTCGTCGAGAAGCCCGCCGCGCCCCACGAGCGCCATGAACGCCGTACCGACGACGACCGTCGGCAGCACGAACGGGACGGTGACCACGGCCCGCAGGAGCTGCTTGCCGGGGAAGTCGAAGCGGGCGAAGACGTACGCGCCGGGCAGGGCGACCAGGAGGGTGAGGGCGGTGGAGACCAGTGCCTGCCAGGTGGTGAACCACAGCACCTGCCGGACGTCGGACTGCGCCAGCACCTCCCCGATCCGCCCGGGCTGCCAGACCCCGTCGGCCTTCAGCCCGCGCGCGACGATCGCGGCGACGGGATGGGCGAAGAAGACGGCGAAGAACGCGACGGGCACGGCCATCAGGCCGAGCCGCGCCGCGGCCCCGCGCCACCTCGCCGCGGCCCGGCCCGCCTCGGCCCGTCTCACTTCAGTACGAGCGAGGTCCACGACTTGATCCACTGGTCGCGGTGGTCGGCGATCCTCGCCGGGTCCATGGTCTCGGGGTTCTCGGCCTGCGGTCCGAACTCCGCGAACTCCTCGGGCACCTGGGCGGTTTCCCGCACCGGGTAGACGAACATGTTGAGCGGCATGTCCTCCTGGAACCTCTTGCCGACCAGGAAGTCGAGCAGCGCCTTGCCGCCCTCGGGGTTGCGCGCGTTGCTCAGCAGCCCCGCGTACTCGACCTGGCGGAAGCAGGTGCCGTCGGCGACACCGGTCGGCGCGTTCTTCGGCTTCGGGTCGGCGTAGATCACCTCGGCGGGGGGCGAGGAGGCGTAGGACACCACCAGCGGCCGGTCGCCCCCGGCCTGCTTGCCGCCGGCCGAGCCGGAGAACTCCTCGTTGTAGGCCTGCTCCCAGCCGTCGACCACCTTGACGCCGTTGGCCTTGAGCTTCTTCCAGTAGCCCTGCCAGTTCTCGTCGCCGTACTCGGCGACGGTGCCGAGGACGAAGCCGAGTCCGGGCGAGGAGGTGGAGGCGTTCGACGTGACGAGCAGGTCCTTGTACTCGGGCTCGGCCAGGTCGTCGAAGGTCCGCGGCGGGGCCAGGTCGCGCTCCTCGAACCACGCCTTGTCGTAGTTGACGCAGACGTCACCGGTGTCGACGGGCGTGACCCGGTGCTTGTCCTCGTCGACCCGGTACTCGGGAAGGACGGCGTCGGATTCCCTCGCCTCGTACGGCTGGAACAGCCCGTTGTCGAGGGCGCGGGACAGCAGGGTGTTGTCGACGCCGAAGAAGACGTCTCCCTGGGGGTTGTCCTTGGTCAGGATCGCCTTGTTGACGGCCTGTCCGGCGTCGCCGTCCTCCAGGACCCTCAGCCGGTAGCCGGTCTCCTTCTCGAAGGCGGCGACGACGTCCTTGGACGCGGCCCACGAGTCGTGGCTGACGAGCGTGACGGTCTTCGAACCGCCGCCGCTCCGGCCGTCGCCGCCGGATCCGTCCGACCCGTCGGACGAAGAAGCGCAGGCGGACAGCGTGACCAGACCGAGCCCGACGGCCAGGCTCGTGACCTTCTTGGTGATGTTCACCGGTATTTCCTCCTGGGGTGACCAGGAAGAGACGCGGCCCTGCCCGGGGCCCCCGCAGGTGCCCCGGGCAGGGCGCAACAGCTCGAGTGATGACCGATCTCCCTACCCAGAATGACCTGGGCGAGGTTCGGAGGGTCTGCGGCCGGTGCCGCACTCTCAGCGCTGTGGCGCTCCCCTGTCGGAATATGAACGTGTGATGGCCCGGTATGAAGTTGTTGTTCCTGCGCCGGTCAGGTTACCGCTCGCTCGCGGCGAGCTGACCGCAGGCCCCGTCGATCTCCTGTCCACGGGTGTCCCGGATCGTCACCGGCACACCGTGCGAGGCGATCGCGTCCACGAACGCCTTCTCGTCCTCGGGCCGCGAGGCGGTCCACTTGGAGCCGGGCGTCGGGTTGAGCGGGATGAGGTTGACGTGCACGGGCCTGCCCTTCAGCAGCCGCCCGAGCCGGTCACCGCGCCACGCCTGGTCGTTGATGTCCCGGATCAGCGCGTACTCGATGGACAGCCGCCGCCCGGACCTGGCCGCGTACTCGAACCCGGAGTCGAGCACCTCACGCACGTTCCACCGCGTGTTCACGGGGACGAGGGTGTCGCGCAGTTCGTCGTCGGGGGCGTGCAGGGAGATGGCGAGGCGGCACTTGAAGCCCTCGTCGGAGAACCGGTTGATCGCCGGCACGAGTCCGACCGTCGACACGGTGATCCCGCGCTGGGACAGGCCGAGACCGTCCGGCTCGGGGTCGGTCAGACGGCGGATGGCTCCGACGACCCGGTTGTAGTTGGCGAGCGGCTCGCCCATCCCCATGAAGACGATGTTGCTCAGCCGCGCCGGCCCACCGGGGACCTCCCCGTCCCGCAGCGACCGCATCCCGTCCACGATCTGGTGCACGATCTCCGCGGTGGACAGGTTCCGGTCGAGACCGGCCTGCCCGGTCGCGCAGAACGGGCAGTTCATGCCGCAGCCCGCCTGCGAGCTGATGCACATCGTCACCCTGTCCGGGTAGCGCATGAGCACCGACTCGACCAGGGTCCCGTCGAAGAGCTTCCACAGCGTCTTGCGGGTGGTGCCCTGGTCGGTGGACAGATGCCGGACCACCGACATCAGCTCCGGAAGCAGCGCCTCCTGCAGCTTGGCCCGGGCTCCGGCGGGAATGTCGGTCCACTGCTCCGGATCGTGCGCGTACCGCGCGAAGTAGTGCTGCGAGAGCTGCTTCGCCCGGAACGGCTTCTCACCGGCCGCTGCGACCGCCTCCTTGCGCTCGGCGGGCGTGAGGTCGGCAAGGTGCCGCGGCGGCTTCTTGGATCCGCGCGGCGCGACAAAGGTCAGTTCTCCGGGCTTAGGCATGGCTGTACCAGTGTCGCAGATCCATCGGGGTGACCGCGCGGACCGGCCGCAGGCCTCCGGGGCCGCCCGGAACGGCCCCCGGAGACCTCTCCGGGACGGCGCGAGCCCCCGCGTCCGGCGGGACGCGGGGGCTCGAAGAGGTGCCGGGCCGGTCGGGTCAGCTCCCGACGAACACCACCAGCAGCAACCACACCACCGGCGCCGTCGGCAGCAGCGAGTCCAGCCGGTCCATGATGCCGCCGTGCCCCGGGAGCAGTGTGCCCATGTCCTTGATGCCGAGGTCCCGCTTGATCATGGACTCGCCCAGGTCGCCGAGGGTGGCGCTGACCGAGACCGCGAGGCCGAGCAGCAGCCCCTGCCACCAGGTGCCCTCGTCGATCAGGAACTGCATGCACAGCGCGCCCGCCGCCATGGCGAACCCGACCGCGCCCAGCAGGCCCTCGCGGGTCTTTCCGGGGCTGATGCGCGGGGCGAGCTTGTGCGTGCCGAAACGCCAGCCGACGGCGTACGCACCGGTGTCGGCGACGACCGTGATCACTATGAACGTCAGCACCCGCCAGGGCCCGTCGTCCGCAGCCAGCATCATCGACACGAAGGTCGCCAGGAACGGCACGTAGAACGCGGCGAAGACCCCCGCCGTGACATCCCTGAGGTAGTTCTCGGGCGGCTGGGCCATCCGCCCGACCAGCACCGCCAGCGCGGTGAGCGCCACGGCGATCCAGGCGCCGTCGCTGCCCCAGACGTACCCGGAGACGATCATGGCCGCCCCGCCGACCGCGAGCGGCACGAACGGTGCCCTGATGCCCTTGCGCTCCTCGAGCCGCTTCGTCAGCTCCCGCAGGCCCACCACTATGGCGACGGCGACAACGCCGACGAAGACGGCCTTCACGATGAACAGCGAGACCACGACCAGCGCACAGAGGCCGACGCCGACGCCTATCGCGGCACCCAGATCACGCCCCGCGGTCTTCTTCTGCGGTGGGGGCACCGGCTGCGGGGCGTCGGACATGGACTCCGGATTCTGCGGATGGTGCGGCATCTCCCCGGGGTGGGGGCGCGCCCGCGTCGTCTCGTCTCGGACCAGGGGGCCGCTCAGCCGAGCGATCCCCTGGTCCACGTCCTGGCCACCGCCGTGTTCGGGTGCGGCGGGCACGAGGGGCATGGGGCGAGTCTGCTGCGCGTAGTGCGCATCGTACGGGGGACCCACCGGGCCGGCTCCCTGGGCGGGCCCCCGGTCGGGCGACCCCCAGTACCCGGCCTGCGGCGGCGCCTCCCAGGAAGAGTCGTTCATCAGACCTCGAGCAGTTCCGCTTCCTTGTGCTTCAGGAGCTCGTCCACCTGGGCGACATACTTCGCGGTGGTGTCGTCGAGCTCCTTCTCCGCACGGCGTCCCTCGTCCTCGCCGACCTCGCCGTCCTTGACCATCTTGTCGATGGCGTCCTTGGCCTTGCGGCGCACGGAACGGATGGAGACCTTGGCGTCCTCGGCCTTGGCCTTGGCCACCTTGATGTAGTCGCGGCGGCGCTCCTCGGTCAGCTCGGGGAACACCACGCGGATGATGTTGCCGTCGTTGCTCGGGTTGACTCCCAGGTCGGAGTCGCGGATGGCCTGCTCGATGTTGCGCAGCGCGCTCTTGTCGAACGGCGTCACCACGGCCATGCGCGGCTCGGGCACGGAGAACGAGGCCAGCTGGTTGATCGGCGTCGGCGCACCGTAGTAGTCGGCCACGATCTTGTTGAACATCGCCGGGTGCGCACGGCCGGTGCGGATCGCGGCGAAGTCCTCCTTGGCGACCACGACGGCCTTCTCCATCTTCTCCTCGGCCTCGAGGAGGGTCTCTTCGATCACCACTTGCTCCTGCGTGTCTTGAGTAGGCCCGGCCGCGGTTCCCTGTCGGGGCAACGACCGGCTGCGTCGCGTCTTGTTCCTGCACGGTTCCCGACCGGTGGGACATTGTCCATCCCCCGGGCCGGTCCGCCCCGTCCGTCCCCCGGGGGTGTCGCCCCTCGGACGGGTGCTTGTGGTCCGGTCACTTCCGGTCCATCGGGTCACCCACCAACGTGCCGATCTTCTCACCCTTGACGGCGCGCGCGATATTGCCCTCCGCCAGCAGTTCGAAGACGACGATGGGGAGCTTGTTGTCGCGGCACAGGGTGACGGCCGTGGCGTCGGCGACCTTCAGATCACGCGTGATGACCTCGCCGTACCCGAGGTGGTCGAACTTCACCGCGTCGGGGTTGGTCTTCGGGTCGGAGTCGTAGACCCCGTCCACACCGTTCTTGCCCATCAGCAGTGCCTCGGCGTCGATCTCGAGGGCGCGCTGGGCGGCGGTGGTGTCGGTGGAGAAGTACGGCATGCCCATGCCGGCGCCGAAGATGACCACGCGGCCCTTCTCCAGGTGCCGTACGGCCCGCAGCGGGATGTAGGGCTCGGCGACCTGGCCCATGGTGATGGCGGTCTGGACCCTGCAGTCCACGCCCACCTTCTCCAGGAAGTCCTGGAGCGCGAGGCAGTTCATCACGGTGCCGAGCATGCCCATGTAGTCCGAGCGGGCCCGGTCCATGCCGCGCTGCTGGAGTTCCGCGCCACGGAAGAAGTTGCCGCCGCCGATGACGATGGCGATCTGTGCGCCGTCACGGACGACCGCTGCGATCTCGCGTGCGATGGCGTGCACCACGTCGGGATCGACGCCCAGGCCTCCGCCACCGGAGAAGGCCTCTCCGGACAGCTTCAGCAGAAACCGTCCGTGCACGGTGCCGTCGTCGCTCTTCTCAGCCTTGGTCATCGCGGATCCCGCCTCTTTCACCTGTTGCACATACGAAGGAGGCCACTGCCGGCGGGGTGTACGACGCATCCCATGCCGCAATGGCCTCCTCGTCAGATCTGCTGTCGTCCGGCACGCGCGCGTGCGTGACGGCGTGTCCGAACGACTGCTGACGACCCTATAGGGGTCGCGCGCCCGTCGCGGTACGGACTCAGATGCCGACCTTGATGCGCGTGAAGCGCTTCAGGGTGACACCGGCCTCGTCGAGGACCTTCTGGACGGACTTCTTGTTGTCCAGCGCGTAGGGCTGGCCCAGCAGCGTGGTCTCCTTGAAGAAGCCGTTGAGGCGACCCTCGACGATCTTCGGCAGGGCGGCCTCGGGCTTGCCCTCCGCGCGGGTGGTCTCCTCGGCGACACGGCGCTCGGTCTCGACGACCTCGGCCGGCACGTCCTCCTTGGAGAGGTACTTCGGCGCGAAGGCGGCGATGTGCTGGGCGACGCCCTTGGCGACCGCAGCGGCCTCGTCGGTCTGCTTGTCGAACTCGACGAGAACACCGATCTGCGGGGGCAGGTCGGGCATCGTGCGGTGCATGTACGCCGTCACGTAGCCGTCGGTGAACTGGGCGAAGCGGTCCAGGACGATCTTCTCGCCCAGGTTGGCGTTGGCCTCGTCGACGTACGCCTGGACGGTCTTGCCGGCCTCGATCTCGGAGGCGAGGAGCGCCTCGATGTCGGCCGGGGAGGTCCTGGTGACGTGCTCGGCGATGGCGGTGGCCACGGCCTGGAACTTCTCGCCCTTGGCGACGAAGTCCGTCTCGCACTTCAGCTCGACGAGGACGCCGGAGGAGTTGTCGTCGGCGATGATCGAGACGACGGCGCCGTTCTCGGCGGAGCGGCCCTCGCGCTTGGCGACGCCCTTCTGGCCCTTGATACGGAGCGCCTCGACGGCCTTCTCGACGCTGCCCTCGGCCTCGTCCAGCGCCTTCTTGCAGTCCATCATGCCGGCGCCGGTGAGCTCCCGGAGCTTCTTGACGTCGGCGGCGGTGTAGTTCGCCATGAGTCTGTGAGTCTTCCTCGAAGTCTGGAGAATCGGGGATCTGCGGGGTCTTCGGTCCTCAGTGAGCTGGAGGGCCGTGACGCGTCGCGCACCTACGGGTGAACGGCGGGAGCGGACTTCGTGTCACCCGCTCCCGCCGTCATCAGCCCGGACAGGCAGGTCAGGCCTGGTCGGCCTCGGCGGCCGGAGCGGCGTCGGCCGCGGGGGCCTCCTCGGCCGGCTTGTCGGCCTCGGCGGCCGGAGCCTCGGCCGCGGGGGCCTCCGCCTCGGGGGTCTCGGCGGGCTTGTCGGCCTCGGCGGCGGCCGGGGTCTCGTCGGCCTTCTTCTCACCCTCGAGCAGGTCGCGCTCCCACTCGGCGAGGGGCTCGCTCGCGGCCTTCTCGCCCTTGCCCTCGGTGGCGGCACCGGAGCGGGACATGAGGCCCTCGGCGACCGCGTCGGCGATCACGCGGGTGAGCAGGGTGACGGAGCGGATCGCGTCGTCGTTGCCCGGGATCTTGTAGTCGACCTCGTCGGGGTCGCAGTTGGTGTCGAGGATGGCGACGACCGGGATGTTGAGCTTCCGGGCCTCGCCGACCGCGATGTGCTCCTTCTTGGTGTCCACGATCCAGACGGCGCTGGGCACCTTCTGCATCTCGCGGATACCGCCGAGGGTCTTCTCCAGCTTGGCCTTCTCGCGGGAGAGGACCAGCAGCTCCTTCTTGGTGAGGCCGGAGGCGGCCACGTCCTCGAAGTCGATCTGCTCGAGCTCCTTGAGGCGCTGCAGACGCTTGTAGACGGTCGAGAAGTTGGTGAGCATGCCGCCCAGCCAGCGCTGGTTGACGTACGGCATGCCGACGCGGGTGGCCTGCTCCGCGATGGCCTCCTGCGCCTGCTTCTTCGTGCCGACGAACATGACCGTGCCGCCGTGGGCGACGGTCTCCTTGACGAACTCGTAGGCGCGGTCGATGTACGACAGCGACTGGAGCAGGTCGATGATGTAGATGCCGTTGCGCTCCGTGAAGATGAAGCGCTTCATCTTCGGGTTCCAACGACGGGTCTGGTGACCGAAGTGGACGCCGCTCTCCAGCAGCTCCCGCATCGTGACGACGGCCATGGCCGTATCTCCTTGATTTTCTCGGTTGTGCCGCGGGAACCGGCGGCTCCCACGCCTGACGCCCACGACGCGCCGTTGCCACGAAGGACCGAGGGGCGCTGACACCGGGAGCGGCCGTGACCGGTCCTGATGTCGGGGCGTGCGAAGTCGACCCGGTGACCCGGATCGCCACCAGAAGTGTACGGGACCCGCGGGGCACCGGGTGACGCCGTTGTCCACAACCGGGTGACGGTCCACAGGTCCGGGCCGTGATCACGGATTCCGTGGAGGCTTTCCGGCATGCGAGTGAGCCGATCCGTGAGCCGGTCCGTGGGGCGGTGTGTGGGGCGGTGTGTGAGCCGGTCCGTGCGCCGATCCCCGAGGACCTGGGCGCGTCTGGTCGTCCTGCTGGTCCTGACACCGACGATCCCGTCGTCCCCGCCGCCGTCGTCGCTGCCGCTGCGGCCCGCGGCTTCGGCCGGGGACACCGCTCGGGCCGGTGCCGGGGTACCGGTCGTCGGACGGGTCTGGCCCGTGGGAGTACGGCCCCGGGTGCTGCGGGACTGGGAGCCACCGAAGACCCCGTACGGACGCGGGCACCGGGGAGTGGACCTGGCGGCGGCACCGGGGACGCCGGTGCGGGCGGTGGCAGCGGGCCGGGTCTCCTTCGCCGGCCGGGTGGCCGGCCGGGGCGTCATCTCGGTGGAGCTGTCGGGCACGGGGACACCGCCGCTGCGTACGACCTACGAGCCGGTCCGCCCGTCGGTGGAGAAGGGGACCGAGGTGGCAGCGGGCGAGGTGGTCGGGGCGGTGGCGGCGACGGAGCCGGCGAGGAGCCCGCACTGCACGGCTCCCTGCCTGCACTGGGGCCTGCTCAGAGCGGACGTCTACCTCGACCCGCTCACCCTGCTTCCGCCCTGGCTCCTGCGCGCCGGTCCGCCGAGGCTCCTGCCGGTCCTCGGCCTGCCGGTACCGGAGTGACCGGCAGGGCGGGAGGAGGCGGGAGCACGGGGCTGGGCGGAGCGGAGCGGCGGGGGGGGTTCCTGCCGCCCCGTGAACGTGCCGGGAGGAGCCGGGGCCCGCGCGGCCGGACGGCAGCCGTCACACGCCGCAGCACCGGACGTCCGGCGTCGAAGCGCCCGGGCTCGAAGCGTCCGGGGCTTCGGGCCGTCAGGGCTGGATGCCGCGCAGGGTCATGGCGACCGCGGCTTCCGTGATCGTCTCCGGGTGTTCGGCGGCGCCGAGTTCGATGCGGCGCACCGCCGCGTCGACCACGCCCTGGAGCAGCATCGCGGCGAGCCGGGGCTGGTCGTGGCCCAGTTCGCCCAGGGCCTCGACGATCATCGCGACGAGACCGCCGTGGGCCGCGCGGATCTTCTCCCGGGCGCCCGCGTCGAGTTCGCTCGCGGAGATCGCCACCACGGCCCGGTGGCGCCGGTCCCCGACCAGTTCCAGCTGCTTGCGGACGTACGCCTCGATCTTGGCCCCGGCGCCGTCGGCCGTGGCCATGGCCGTCTCGACCTCGGCCGCCCAGACCGGGAAGTCGACCTCGCACAGTTCCTCGACGACGGCCGCCCGGGACCGGAAGTACTCGTACACGGAGGAGCGCGCCAGGCCCGTGCGCTCGGCGAGGGCGGGGAAGGTCAGCGCTTCCGTACCCCCCTCGGACAGCAGGGAGCGTGCCGCGTCCAGCAGGGCGGCGCGTTGCATCGACCGGTGCTCGGCCACGGAGGCCGCTCGAATCCTTGGCACGCCACCACTTTACGGACGCACCGCGCGAGGTGGGAGTCCCCGGCCGAAACCGCAGGCCGTCCGGGCCTACCGCAGTGGAGGTCCGGCGTCCGGCTCGGACGGCGGGGCGAGCGGCGGGCCCGGCGTCCGGCTCAGCCCCGGAAGCCCGCCAGCTTCGCCCTGAGCTGGAGGACGGACTTGGTGTGGATCTGGCTGACCCTGCTCTCGGTGACCCCCAGCACATGGCCGATCTCGGCCAGGGTGAGCCCCTCGTAGTAGTAGAGCGTGACCACGGTCTTCTCCCGCTCCGGGAGGGTGTTGATCGCCCGGGCCAGGAACCGTCGCAGCTCCCGGTCCTCGGCCACTTCCACCGGGTTGTCGGCGGCGGTGTCCTCCAGGGTGTCCATCAGGCTGAGCCGGCCGCCGCCGTCACCCCCGGCATGCAGCAGCTCCTCCAGGGCGACGACGTTGGCGAGCGACAGCTGGCTGAAGACCGCGTGCAGTTCGTCCACGGCGATGCCCATCTCACCGGCGACCTCGCTCTCCGTCGGCGTACGCCTGAGCCGTGCCTCCAGCGTCGCGTACGCCCGCTCGACGTTGCGCGCCTTCTGCCGCACCGAACGCGGAATCCAGTCCAGGGCCCGCAGTTCGTCGATCATCGCGCCCCTGATGCGGGTGATCGCGTAGGTCTCGAACTTGATCTCCCGGTCGACGTCGAACTTCTCGATCGCGTCGATCAGCCCGAACACCCCGGAGGAGACGAAGTCCGCCTGGTCCACGTTGGGCGGCAGCCCCACGCTGACCCGGCCCGCGACGTACTTCACCAACGGCGAGTAGTGCAGGATCAACTGCTCCCGCAGCCGCTCGTCGCCCGTCGCCTTGTACGACCGCCACAGCTCGTCGAGGGTCGAGGGAGCGGGCGGCCGCACGCTGCCACCGTCACGGGCGGCTGGGGGGATCGCCGCCCGGTCGGACCCGGAGGTGTGCTGGGGCATTCGTCGCCTTGTGCCGTTCTGCAGTGGGCTGGTGTCGCCCGGGTGGGCCGTCTGTCTGATACCGGGCCGCCTGCTGGCGGCTGCCTGCCCGTATCGCCTGCGGTCGTCGCCTGCCGGGCTTCCTTCCATGCCGTCGTTCCGTGCGGGGACGCTTGTGAGCGTAGCGTGACTGCGGGGTCGCGGTGTGCGAAGAAGTGAGGTCGGGGCGGGTGCGGGCGTGTCCCGCACGCCACCCGTCGGGTGAACCTCGTCGCTCTAAGTGATCACCCGGGTGTCCCAACTGACGTATTTTCCAAGGGGTGTAGCCGTTCCCCCGGACGGCCGAACACCCTCCGTCAGAGGGCCCCGGAACCCTCGTCGACCGGAATCACCGCCTGGCGTGTCAACTTCCAGCCGTCGCCGTGTCGTTCGACGTACCCGAGTGCGCGCAGTTCGTACAGTCTCGCGATCGCGTCGTCCCGGGTGGTCCGCGCGTCGCGCGCGATCCCGTCGGCCGGGGCCGCCCCGCGCGCGGGCAACGCGTCGAGGACCTGGTGGGCGGCGGGGTCCAGCAGGTCCCGGGGCAGTACCGGACCGCGCCGTTCCGGGGCCAGTTCACCCATGTCCCCGACCAGTTCGACGATCTCCGCGGCATCGGTGACCAGTACCGCGCCCCGCCGCAGCAGTTCGTGCACCCCGGCCGAGCGTCCGCTGGTGGCCGGCCCCGGTACCCCCATCGTGTGACGTCCCAGGCGCCCGGCCGCCCTGGCGGTCACCAGGGAACCGCTGCGGTGCGCGGCCTCGACGACCACGGTGCCCCGGGTGAGCGCGGCGATGACCCGGTTGCGGAGGATGAACCTGTTCGGAGTCGGGTGATCGCCGGGCGGCAGCTCGCCGACGACCAGTCCCTGTTCCGCGATCCTGCTGATCAGCCCGGTGTGTCCGCGCGGGTAGGGCCGGTCGACGCCGCAGGCGAGGACGGCGACGGTGGCGCCGCCCGAGCCGAGCGCGCCGCGGTGTGCGGCGCCGTCGACCCCGTAGGCACCGCCGGAGACCACGACCCAGCCGCGCTCGACGAGCTCGGCGGCGAGGGTGGCGGCCATGTGGGCGCCGTACTCGGTGCAGGCCCGGGCACCGACGACGGCGACCGAGCGCAGCGCCCACATCCGCAGGTCGGCGGGACCGCGCACCCACAGCCCGAGGGGCCGGCCGTCCCCCAGGTCGTCGAGCTGCCGGGGCCATTCGGCCGTCCCCGGGCACACGAACCGCACCCCGGCGTTCCGCGCGACGGCGAGATCCCGGCCCGGGGCGGCCTGCTCGGCCCGCGCCAGCATCCCTGCCCAGCGCCGGCCGCTCGCCCCCGGCAACGGCTCGTTCCTCGTTCGCAGCCGCTCCGCCACTTCCCGCGCGCCCAGCTCCCGCACCCATCGCCCACCGGTCTCGTCGCCGGGTTCGAGGACCCGTGTGAGAAAGACCCGGGCGAGGAGTTCACCGTCCGCGGACCCGGCGGCGGACCCGGCGGCACCGCTCATGTCAGCGCCCCGATCGCCATGGGCACCCCGCGCGGGACACCGGTACGCAGGTGCAGGGCGAGGGCGACGTCCCTGGCGTCGGGCCGGTCGCGGCCGACCAGGTCGGCGACGGTCCACGCGACCCGCAGCACCCGGTCGAGTCCGCGCGCGCTGAGCACGCCGCGCTCCAGGCACCGCTCGGCGTCCTCCATCGCGCCCGGGGCCGCGTGCCAGCGGTTGCGCAGGTCCCGTCCGGGGATGTCGCTGTTGGTGCGCCACGGAGTGCCCGCGAGCCGTCTCGCGGCGCGTTCCCGGGCCGCGCGCACCCGGTCGGCGACCGTGGCGGTGGACTCGCCGCGGGCTCCGTCGACGGTCAGTTCGGCGCGGGTGACGCGCTCGGCCTCGACCCGCAGGTCGACCCGGTCGAGCAGCGGGCCGGACAACCGGGCCTGGTAACGGCGGACCGACGAGGGCGGGCACTCGCACAGGCTGTCCTTCGGCGAGAAGCGGCCGCAGGGGCAGGGGTTGGCGGCGAGCACCATGAGGAACCTCGCCGGGAAGCGCACGACGCCCGAGCTGCGCGCGATGACGACATGTCCGGCCTCCAGGGGCTGGCGCAGGGCGTCCAGGGCGTGGCTGCCGAATTCTGGCGTTTCGTCCAGGAAGAGCACGCCGCGATGGGCGAGCGACACGGCTCCGGGACGGGCGATGCCGGGGCCGCCGCCGACGAGCGCCTGCATGGTGGCCGAGTGGTGCGGGGCGCAGTAGGGGGCGGTGTCGATCAGGGGCCTGTCCGGAGGCAGCAGGCCGGCCACCGAGTGCACGGCGGTGACCTCCAGGGACGCCTGCCGGTCGAGTGGCGGCAGGAGCGAGGGCAGCCGTTCCGCGAGCATGGTCTTGCCCGCGCCGGGCGGCCCCTCGAGGAACAGGTGGTGGCCACCGGCCGCCGCCACCTCCACCCCGGTCCGGGCCGGGAGCTGGCCGACGACGTCCGCGAGGTCGTGGCCGGTGTCGTAGTGTGCCGCGCCGGCGCTGTGCATGCCGGTGGCCGCGCCGGCGCCGGGTACCCGCAGTCCGGCCAGGAGCGGGTCGGGCCGCCCCTGGCCGCCGGGGCCCTCCTCGGGCACCGGCTCGTCGGTGAGCAGGGCGATCAGCTGGCGCAGGCTGCGGACCCCCAGTACGGACACGCCCGGCACCAGCGAGGCCTCGGCGGCGGCGCACTCGGGCACCACGACCTGTTCGTATCCGGCGTCGGCCGCCGCGACGACCGCGGGCAGCGTGCCCCGCACGGGCCGCACCCTGCCGTCCAGGCCCAGCTCGCCGATCATCACGAGGTCGGCGAGCACCCGCGGGTCGATCCGCTCCGCGGCGCCCAGGACGGCGCTGGCGACGGCCAGGTCGAAGCCGCTGCCCGCCTTCGGCACCGACGCCGGGCTGAGCCCCACGGTGAGTTTCTTCTGGGGCCATTCCGCCCCGGAGTTGACGACCGCGGCCCTGACCCGGTCGCGGCTCTCCGTCAGGCTCTTGTCCGGCAGCCCCACCAGCGTGAACGCCGACACTCCCGGTTCCAGGTCGGCCTGGACCTCCACGACCACGCCCTCGACGCCGACCAGCGCCACCGAGCACGTACGGGCGAACCCCATCTCAGGCCACCCCCCGGACATGCTCCACCCGGGGCGCGCCGCGCTTCGGCAGCAGGACGCCGACCAGGTCGATGCGGACGCCGCCGGGCGGTGCTCCCCCGTGTTCCTGGAGCCAGCGTTGTGCCAGGCCTCGCAGGCGGGCCGCCTTGGCGGGGGTGACCGCCTCCATGGGGTGCTGGAAGGACCCGGCCCTGCGGGTCTTGACCTCGCAGACGACGAGAGCGTCGCCGTCCCTGGCCACGATGTCGATCTCGCCGGTCCTGCCGCAGCGCCAGTTCCGCTCCAGGACCGTCATTCCGGCCTGCGCCAGCCGTCGCGCGGCCAGCGTCTCGCCGTACCTGCCGAGTGCGCTGCGTGCCTGCTGTCGTGGGTTCATGTGGGCACCACCTCCGGCGCCCACCGTCACCCGGCCGGCCGTCCGAAGTGGATCTTGGTGGACAACCCGGCGGTTGTGGAGAACCCCGTCACCCGCCCGGGAGCTCCAGGTCGCTCTTGTTGAGCTCCTCGATGTTCACGTCCTTGAACGTCAGGACACGTACCTGCTTCACGAACCTGGCCGGCCGGTACATGTCCCACACCCAGGCATCCGCCATGGACACCTCGAAGAACACCTCGCCCTGGACCGAGTGCACCTGCATCTCGTAGTCGTTGGTCAGATAGAAGCGGCGCTCGGTCTCGATCACGTATTTGAACAGACCGACGACGTCGCGGTACTCCCGGTAGAGCTTCAGCTCCATCTCGGTCTCGTACTTCTCGAGGTCCTCGGCGCTCATGGCATGTTCCCCTTCACCTGTGCGATCCCACCATTGTGCGCCAGTCCCGGGGGCCCCGTCCCCGAACCGGCCCGACCCGCCGGACGGCCCCCGGGGCCCGCGTCCAGGTCGTGTCCTAGACGGTCCCGGTGCCCAGGGTGACGGGCCCGGCCGGGGGACCCTCGTCGAGCAGGACGCGCAGCAGCTCGGCGAGTCCCGTCGGGTACACCGTCTCACGGGCCCGAGCCAGTTCCGGGCACGTCCACCAGCGTGCTCCGGTGACGCTGCGCCGCTCGAGCTCGGTCAGCGCCGTGGCCCCGGTGACCCTCCCGGTGGTGCGAGCGAGGTAGTACCACTCGTCCTGGTCCCAACGGCGGCCCGCGAACGGGAAGGAGCACGTCCGCCGCCACAGCACGGGCCCGAGCTCCACCTCCGTGATGCCGGTCTCCTCCGCGAGTTCCCGCAGCGCCGCCTGTTCACGGCTCTCGTCGCCCTCCACACCGCCGCCGGGCGTGAACCACCAGTCGTCGGCGGGGTCGTCCGGCTCATGACCGTGCAGCAGCAGGATGCGGTCCTCCGGGTCGAGCAGGACGACGCGGGCGACCTTGCGCAGCCCGCCCCCGCTCCCGCCCTCGTGGGAGTCCCCGGCGGAGTGGGCCGTCTCAGCGGACACCGTTCGCCCCCGCTCCCGCGTCCGCCCGGCGGGCCTGGGAGGCGCCGGCCCGCGCGGCGAGCGGGCCGTACGCGGCCCCGCCGAGGATGAGCACGGCACCGCCGGTGACCAGGGCGACGACCGTCGGCAGCGGCCCCGGTGAGGAGAGTCCGCCGAGTTCCTCGAAGCCGGTCGGAACCTGCAGCATGCCGTCCATCGGCCAGACCACCGCGTCGATCCGGGCCTCGACCGCCTCGCGGGAGACGGTGCCGTTCGCGGTGTCGGTGAGATGGGAGGCCGAGTCCAGGGAGCCGCTGCGCTCGTCACCGAGCAGGAACAGGCGGCCCTTCGGCACGGTCACCTCCGGGAAGGCGTTGAGCCCCGCCGCCTCGTCCGCGGAGAGATACGGCTCGTCGATCTCCGTACCGTTGACCCTCAGCCTGCCGTCCTGCCCGGTGGAGACGGTGTCCCCGCCGACGGCGACCACCCGCTTGACGACCGGTACGTCCGCCCAGTTCTCGTCCTCGAAGACCACGACGTCACCGCGGCGGACGTCGCCGCCGTCGACGCGCTGGGCCAGCACCCGGTCCCCGGCACCGATCGTCGGCGCCATCGAGGGGGTGGGCACGGTGTACGGCAGGTACACCAGCGCTCCCCAGACGAACCCGCCGAGGAACAGCGCCAGACCCAGCGCCACGGCCAGTGAGGACAGTCGCCGCCCGGTCCGGCTTCCCGCCGGGCCCCGGCCCGCACCGCCGCCACCGCGAGAAGCCGTACGTGTCGTGCTCTGCCCAGTCATGGGCGGCACCCTACCCGGCAGTACCGGACCGGGTCAGCCCCTCCTGTCCTGCGGGAGGCCGCCGCGGCGGCCTCCCGCAGCGCTCAGGCCCTGGGCCCGTCCCCGCGGCGGCGGTCCCACCCGCGCCGCCACAGCACCAGTGGGACCACGCCCACGAGTGCGGCCCCCTGGGGTGCCACCGTCAGCGCCGCGGACGCCGATGCCTGCGTGCCCAGCTCGGACTGGTCGAAGGTGTCCGGAACCTCGAGCATGTCCCAGCGGCCGACCGGCCAGGCGACGACGACGGCACGGCCGACGACCTCACTCACCGGAACCATGCCGTCGTTCTTGTCGGCCCGGTTGTAGCGCGAGTCCCGGGAGTTCTGCCGGTGGTCGCCCATGACCCAGATCTTGCCGTCGGGAACCTCGACCTTGAACTGGCCGCCCTGGTCGTCCTGGCTGCACGGGGTGTTGCCCGGATAGACGTAGTCCGCCTCGTTCAAGGCGACACCGTTGACCGTGAGCGGGCCGGTGCCCTTGCACTCGACGACGTCACCGCCGACCCCGACGACCCGCTTGATCAGGTCCTTCTCCTCGGCGGACGGCATCAGGCCGATCCAGCTGAGGAACGTCTGCAACACGTTGGGTTCGGGCGTCGGCTCGCCCGCCAGCCAGTTGTCGGGGTCGTGGAAGACCACGACCTCGCCGCGCTCGGGCTCGGAGCCGAACCAGGGGGTGAGCTTGTCGACCAGGACGCGGTCACCCTGCTGGAGGGTGTTCTGCATCGAGTCCGACGGAATGGAGAACGCCTGCAGCAGGAACGTCTTGATCAGCAGCGCCAGAACCAGGGCGATACCGACCAGGATGGGCAGCTCCTTCCAGAAGGAGCGTGGCTTCTTCTGTTCGCGGGGCGGCTCGTCCGGCCCTCGGCCACCGCGCTCCGGCCCGTCGTCCGCCACTCTTCCCTCTCCTGCCGCCGGGGAGTCACTCCCGGAGGTCACGGCGCCGTCCTCGGCCGGGACGCGGGGTTCCGCGGGACGCCCGCGGTGCTCCTCGCCGTCGGCTCCGGACCGTGCGCCAACCGCCACATCCCCCACGCCAGCTCCTCACTCTGTGCCGCCGCCTGCCCCATGCGCGGCGCAGGCCCACCACTCCCATAACGAGCGGGAGTTCCGCAGGGCTCGGGAGCTGGATCATTCCGTCCGAATCATCCGGGGCAACCCTATGCGACAGCTGGGCGGCGGCGGTCGACCCGGTCGTCGAGTCCGACACGGAAGCGTAGGTCGTCGGTTCGTCCAGCGTGTTCCAGTGACCGAACGGCCAGGCGATGACCACGGCCCGCCCCACCACCTGTTCCTCGGAGACGGTACCGCCGTAGTCGGTGTCCTGGTGGGCGCGGGAGTCGGCGGAGTTGGACCGGTGGTCGCCCATCACCCACAGGCGCCCCTGGGGCACGGTGACGTCGAACGGCGTGGTGGACGGGGCGTTCCCGGGGAAGAGGTAGTCGCTCTCCTCCAGGGGCACGCCGTTGACGGTGACCCGCCCCTGCGTGTCGCAGCACCGGACCTGGTCACCGCCGACCCCCACGACCCGCTTGATCAGGTCCTTCTCGTTCTCCGAGGGCAGCAGGCCGATGAAGGTGAGCCCGGTCTTGACCTGCTTGATGCCGACCGGGTCCTCCTTCTGGGGGGTGGGCTGCTCGTCCTGCAGCCAGCCGCCGGGGTCCTTGAAGACGACGACGTCCCCGCGCTGCGGCTCGGAGCCGAACCACGGGGTCAGCTTGTCCACCAGGACGCGGTCGCCGACCTGGATGGTCTGCTCCATGGAACCGGACGGGATGACGAAGGCCTGGACGAGGAACGTCTTCAGCACCAGCGCTATCAGGAGGGCGACTCCGATGAGCAGCGGTATCTCCTTGACCGCGCCCTGCCGGCGGCGCCGCTTGACCTTCCGCTGGAGCTTGCGCCGGTCGGCCCGGCTGCGGCCGCTCGCCGCGCTCACCGCGCGGCGCGCGCCGGTGGGCAGCAGGTTGTCCGCGGCGCTCGCCGGGACGCCGCGGGGTTTGCCGCGGTTACCCATGGATCCCCTCCCCCGGGCGGGCCGCGTCCGCCTGCGCCGCCGGATCCGGGGCCGGCACGCGCGCGTAGGCGTCGGGGCGGTGCAGCCGGGTGGCACGGCCGAAGGGCTGGACGATCCAGTCGGCGCGGCCGATCACCCTGCTCACCGGAATCATGCCGCCGCCGGGCGAACCGAGACGGTCACGGGAGTCGCTGGAGGCTCCGCGGTGATCACCGAGGACGAACAGGCGCTCCTCGGGGACGACGACGTCGAAGGGGACCGTGGAGGCGCTCTCGCCGGGGAACAGGAATCCCGACTCGTCGACCGACCGGCCGTTCACCCGGATCCTCCCCTCCCTGTCGCAGCAGACCACGCGGTCCCCGCCCACCCCGGCAACGCGCTTGATGTAGTCGGCATCCCCGAAATATCCGGTGCCGTCGAACACGACCACGTCCCCGCGCTGCGGTCCGGCACCGAAACGGTATGCCAACTTGAGTACGAGAACGCGGTCTCCGGCCCTCAACGAGGGCTCCATCGATCCGCTGGGAATCTGGAACGGGCGGGCCACGAAGATGCTGAGCGCCGGCAGGAGCAGCAGCACGAGGAGCAGGGCCGCGGTGATCCGTCCCCCGGGAAGCCGTCCCGCGAGGTGCCCCGCACACGAGGAACGCGACCGCCCCTCCGGGCCCGGGGCCCCCGAGGTGTCCTCGGGGCCGGCCGGGTGGGAGGAGCGGTCGCGCTCCGTCGGCTGTGCTTCGGTGTCCATCGAGGCCAGATGTTATCCGGCCCCGCGCCCACCTCGGAAAAGCGCTCAGTTCTCGCGCTTCTCCTTGATCTTCGCGGCCTTGCCGCGCAGCTCACGCAGGTAGTACAGCTTGGCGCGACGGACGTCGCCCCTGGTGACGAGCTCGATCTTCTCGACGATCGGGGTGTGCACCGGGAAGGTGCGCTCGACGCCGACGGAGAAGGAGACCTTGCGGACCGTGAAGGTCTCGCGCACGCCGGCACCCTGGCGGCGGATCACGACGCCCTTGAACTGCTGCACACGGGAACGGCTGCCCTCGATGACGCGCACGTGGACGTTGACGGTGTCACCGGGGCGGAAGCCCGGGACGTCGTCGCGCAGCGACGCGGAGTCGACGGAGTCGAGCAGGTGGGACATTTCGTCTGCTTTCTTCGCTGATGCCGCAGGTCATCAACGGCGATAGGAGTGGGGATCGGGGTGTGCGGTTCGAAGCGGGCGTCATGTCCCCCTGCGGCAGGGGCGCACGCCGGACGACGCACAACAGCGGCCTATTGTTCCACGCCGCCGGTCCTGCGCCAAAATCTGCCGTACGGCTCCCCTGCCGGGTCCGGCTCCCAGCCCAGGACGGAGAGCATCTCGCGGTCCTTCTTGTCGAAGGCCCCGGGCTCGCAGCGCTCGATGAGGTCGGGCCGGTTGGCCGTGGTGCGGCTCAGGGCCTCGTCGCGCCGCCAGCGGGCGATCTTCCCGTGGTGGCCGCTGAGCAGCACGTCGGGGATCCCCCTGCCGCGCCAGACCGGCGGCTTGGTGTGGACGGGGCCTTCCAGGAGGTTGGCCATGGCGCCCGGGGCGAAGGAGTCGTCCCGGTGGGACTCGGCGTTGCCCAGGACACCGGGCAGCAGCCTGGCCACGGCCTCGGTGACGACGAGGACGGCCGCCTCGCCGCCGGCCAGGACGTAGTCGCCGATGGACACCTCGTACACCGGTGTGCGGGTCGCGTACTCGTCGACGACGCGCCGGTCGATTCCCTCGTAGCGGGCCGGTGCGAAGATCAGCCAGGGGCGCTCGGAGAGGCGGACGGCGAGTTCCTGGGTGAAGGGGCGGCCGCTGGGGGTGGGGACGACCAGGGCGGGCGCGTGCGCGCCGGCCTCGTAGCCGTCCGCCAGGATCTCGTCGAGCGCCTCGCCCCACGGCTCGGTCTTCATGACCATTCCGGGGCCGCCGCCGTACGGGGTGTCGTCGACGGTGTTGTGCCGGTCACGGGTCCAGGAGCGGAGGTCGTGCACCTGGACGTCCAGCTGTCCCCGTGCGCGTGCCTTGCCGACGAGGGAGACGTTCAGCGGTTCGAGGTACTCGGGGAAGATGGTGACGACGTCGAGCCGCATCACGCCTCGTCCCGCGAGGCAGTGGTCTCGTCCCGCGAGGAGGCGATCTCGGCCCGGTCGTCGATGAGGCCCGGCGGCGGGTCGATGACCGCGCGCTGCTCCTCGATGTCGATCTCGGTGACGATCTGCTCCACGAACGGCACGAGCACCTCGCTGCCGTCGGGCCGCTCCACCACGAAGAGGTCCTGCGTCGGCAGATGGGAGATCTCGGTGATCCGGCCCACCGGCTGCCCGTCCAGGGTGACGACGTCGAGGTCGATCAACTGGTGGTCGTAGTACTCGTCCTCGTCCTCGGGCCGCTCCTCCGGGTCGACCTCGGCGATGAGGAGGGTGTTGCGCAGCGCCTCGGCGCCGGTGCGGTCACGGACGCCCTCGAAGCGCAGCAGGAGGCGGCCGCTGTGCACCCGCCCGGTCTCGATGGTGAGCGGTCCGGCGGAGGCCGGATCGGTGGCCAGGACGGCACCGGGCCCGAGCCTCAGTTCCGGCTCGTCGGTGCGGACTTCGACGGTGACCTCGCCCTTGATGCCGTGGGCACGGCCGATGCGAGCGACTACCAGCTGCACTGTGCTTGTTCTCCTGTCGTACGACGACGGGCCGGGGACGGCCCTGAGGCCCTCCCCGGCCCGAGCCGGTTGCGCTGAGCGTCAGCGGACGTGGTCCACGTCGACGAGGTCGACCCGGACACCGCGGCCGCCGATGGCGCCCACGACGGTGCGCAGGGCGCGTGCGGTGCGACCGTTGCGGCCGATCACCTTGCCGAGGTCGTCCGGGTGGACCCGGACCTCGAGCACACGCCCGCGGCGCAGGTTGCGCGAGGCGACCTGCACATCGTCAGGATGGTCGACGATGCCCTTCACGAGGTGCTCGAGAGCGTCCTCGAGCATGCTCAGGCCTCGGTCGACGCAGACGAAGAGGACTCGGCCGGGGCCTCGTCCTTCTTCTCAGCCTTCTTCTTCTGGGTAATGGCCTCACCCTTGCCCTCGTCCTCGCCGCCGAGCGCCTCGAACGACGGGCGGGCGGACTTCTCGGCCTGCTGCAGCAGCGGAGCCGGGGCGGGCTCGCCCTTGAACTTCTGCCAGTCGCCGGTCTTCTTCAGAATGGCGAGCACGGGCTCGGTCGGCTGGGCGCCGACACCGAGCCAGTACGCCACACGCTCACCGTCGACCTCGATCACCGACGGGTTGTACGTCGGGTGGTACTTGCCGATCTCCTCGATGGCCCGGCCGTCACGGCGGGTACGGGAGTCGGCGACGACGATGCGGTAGTGAGGCGAACGGATCTTGCCCAGACGCTTCAGCTTGATCTTGACTGCCACGGGAGTGGGTTCTCCTGGATTTTGACGTGGTTGGGCACGGCGAGACGGCCGCGTGGGGTTGCGGTACCCGAGTGCCCGATGGACGCGTCAGCCGGAGGAGAGAGGGTTCCTGTGCGGCTGTCGAGTACAGCTAGTCATTGTGCCACAACCCGCGGGGCGCCCGGGACCGCGGGGCACGGCCTCCGTCGCACCGGGGCACGCCTCACCGGCACCCGGCGCGACGGAGGCCGTGCCGCCACGCCGGGCGCCGGCACCCGGCACGACTGCCGTGGATGCGCCCGCACGGACGGCATCCGCGCGTCTGACGTGTGTCCGGCACCCACGAGATGCCGGGTTGCTGTCAGCCCGCGGCCGCGGCCACCCCCTCGGGGATCCGGAACGGCTTGCCGCAGCCGCCGCAGACGATGGGGGCCTGCGCCAGGACCGACGGGACGACGCGCACGTTGCGGCCGCAGTCGCAGACGGCCTTGACGCGCACACCACCGCCGGACGAGCCGTGCCGCGCCGCCGGACCACGGAAGCTGCGGGCGGTGTCGCCCGCGGTCGCGGCGGTGTGCGCCTTCAGGGCCCGCTGGAGGCGCTCGGTCGTGGGACGGTAGCGGCGCTTCGCCTCCGGCGTGAGGGAGACCAGCGAGAAACCACTGCTGGGATGCGGCTCGTCGGGGTGGTCCAGCCCCAGTTCCTCTGCGATCGCGAGGAATCTGCGGTTGTGGTAGCGACCGGCGCGGGAAGTGTCGCGTACGCCGCGCGCGGCGGCGACGCCATGGACTGCCTCGTGCAGCAGTCGCTCGAAGGAGAGCTCGTGACCGCACGCGGACGACGACTCCCCGATCAGGGACTCGGGCGCGGCAAGATCGGGCAGCTCGGGGTGGTACCGCTGAATGTCGGCCCACGCCTGCGCCAGTTCTGCGGCGAGTACAGGTGGTGTCTGTGTCGTGCTCACGTAATGACAACGAGCCTGGGTGCCCCTGTGTTCCGATTCCGGGGCATCCCAAATAATTTGCCCTTACCCGTCAGTATGCGCTCATGCGTCCCGACGAGGGCGGGTGCGCTGATCTGCGGAGAAGCCTCGCAGCTCACCTCAAGGTGGTGCGTAGGCTGACGTACACGATCCCCCGGCCCGGCGCGTACGCGGTGCCCGCGCGCCGGCGCTCCCGCGACCCGCGCGTGCGCAAGGGGCGTTTCGGCCGCCCTGGCGGCGGAGCGGTCCCGCACCGGACCCGCTTCCCCGGACGGGTGCCACGGTCGCGACGTTACCCCCCTTGCCACCGGCATCCGACACCGGCCCGCCCTCCCTCGCCGCCGCCTGCTCCGACCTGGTCCGAACTGGTCCGCGATCACCGTTTTGCGGACCTTGGCCGGAACCACCCGGTCTCCCCCGGATTACCGGAATGTGAATTCTTGCCACTGGCACGAGCGACTCCCAAGCCGCCGCCCCGTTCCACTGGACGCCGGGTCGAGGGCGGAGTTTCCTGGCATGACGGGGGTAGTACGAGCGCGCCGCACGGGGGCGAGGCGATGGGGCGGCGCGGGAACTCTCGGCTGATTGGGGCGCTCACCTATGACACCTACGCTCGTGCGGCAGCACCTTCCTCGCACAGGGCACGACCCTCGCGTGGACCGGCGGGCACGCGCGCGTGACTGGTCCGAGATACAGGAGAGGATGCTCGTACCGCTCTACGAGGCCGTCTACGGGCGATTGGACGTGGGCTCCGGGACGCGGCTGCTCGGCCTCGGCTGCGGCTCGGGGCTCGCCCTGCTGATGGCGGCCTCCCGGGGTGCCGCGGTCACCGGCGTCGACACCTCGCCGGACCGGCTGGCCCTCGCGCGCGAGCGGCTGCTGACCACCGGGCGGGACGCGCGGGGGCACGCGGACGCCCGGATCGTGGACGGCTCGCCCGGGGACACGGCCGGCACGGACACGGCGGGCGGCGGCGGCCCCGCGTACACCGTGGTGACCGCCTTCGAACCGATCGGATGCCTGGCGGGCGACGCGGACGGGCTGGGCGAACAGCTCGCCGAGGCGGTCCCGCTCGCCGGTCACGGAGCGGCCGTGGTGCTCGCCGGCTGGGGCCCTCCGGAGCGTTGCGCCACGGCGTCCGTGCTCCGGGTGGCCACCCGGCTGGCGGAGCCGCTGCGCGGTACGGGCTCCTGGCGCCCCGCGCACCGCGACGACCTGGAGGACGTCGCCCGGCGGGCGGGCCTCGGGCCGGACGGCTCGGGGCGGGTGGCCTGCCCCTTCGGATACGCCGACATGGACAGTGCCGTACGGGGCCTGCTGTCGACGGGACTGTTCGACCCCGCGATCGCGGCGACGGACCGGGTACAGGTGGACAAGGAACTCGCCGAGGCGCTGCATCCGTACGAGCGGCAGGACGGGACCGTGTGGATGCCGAACGTCTTCCGGTACCTGATCGCCCGCACCTCCTGACCTCACGGCCCCACGCACCCGACGCCGCTTACGGGACGGGGGCGCCCCCGGGCAAGGGGCGCCCCCGCCGCACGGCCGACCGAGCGGATCGAACCGCTCGTCAGCCCATGAACTTCTTGAACTCGTCCGGCAGCTCGAAGTCCTTGCCGCCCTGCTGCGGCAGCCCGAAGGCGCTGCCCCCCTCGGCCGCGGCGGCGCGGCGCTGGGCCTCCTCTTCCTCCTGCTGCTTGCGCTTCATCGGATTGCCCGAGCGCTGCTTGCCCTTGGCCTGCTTCTGCTTCTTCTTCGTCCGGCCGGGACCGCCGCCCGTGCCCGGCATCCCCGGCATCCCCGGCATGCCGCCGCCCTGGGCCATGCGGGACATCATCTTGCGGGCCTCGAAGAACCGCTCCACAAGGGACTTCACGGCGCTGACCTCGACGCCGGAGCCCTTGGCGATACGGGCGCGGCGGGAGCCGTTGATGATCGACGCGTCCTGGCGCTCGGCCGGGGTCATCGACTTGATGATCGCGGCCGTGCGGTCGACGTCCCGCTCGTCGAGGTTGTTGATCTGGTCCTTGATCTGCCCCATGCCGGGCAGCATGCCGAGCAGCTTGGAGATGCTGCCCATCTTCCTGACCTGCTCCATCTGGGCCAGGAAGTCGTCCAGGGTGAAGTCCTGGCCCTTCTTCGACGCCAGCTTGGAGGCCATCTTCTCGGCCTCGTCCTGGCTGAACGTCTTCTCCGCCTGCTCGATCAGGGTGAGCAGGTCACCCATGTCGAGGATGCGGGAGGCCATCCGGTCGGGGTGGAAGGCGTCGAACTCGTCGAGCTTCTCACCGTTCGACGCGAACATGATCGGCTTGCCGGTCACCGAGGCGATCGACAGGGCCGCACCGCCGCGGGCGTCACCGTCGAGCTTGGAGAGCACCACGCCGTCGAAGCCGACGCCGTCGCGGAAGGCCTCGGCGGTGTTGACCGCGTCCTGGCCGATCATCGCGTCGACGACGAACAGGATCTCGTCGGGATGAACGACGTCCCTGATGTCCGCGGCCTGCTGCATCATCTCCTGGTCGATGCCCAGGCGGCCGGCGGTGTCCACGACGACGATGTCGTGGACCTTGGACTTGGCGAATTCGATGGAGTCCTTGGCGACCTTCACCGGGTCACCGACGCCGTTGCCCGGCTCGGGCGCGTAGACGGCGACACCGGCGCGCTCGGCGACGACACTGAGCTGGTTGACGGCGTTGGGGCGCTGGAGGTCACAGGCGACCAGGAGCGGCGAGTGGCCCTGCTCCTTGAGCCAGTGCCCGAGCTTGCCCGCGAGGGTGGTCTTACCGGCACCCTGCAGACCGGCGAGCATGATCACGGTCGGCGGCTGCTTGGCGAACCGCAGCCGGCGGGTCTCGCCGCCGAGGATGCCCACCAGCTCGTCGTTGACGATCTTGATGAACTGCTGTGCCGGGTTCAGGGCCTTGGAGACCTCGGCGCCGAGCGCCCTCTCCTTGACGCTCTTGATGAACGCCCGGACGACCGGCAGGGCCACGTCCGCTTCGAGGAGGGCGATGCGGATGTCGCGCGCCGTGGCGTCGATGTCCGCTTCGCTCAGCCGGCCTTTTCCACGGAGGTTCTTGAAGGTCAGGCTGAGGCGGTCGGAGAGAGTATCGAACACGGCGGCGTCGGTCCTCGGAGTCGGGGGCGGAGCTGGGCTGCCCTCCAGAGTATCCGGCCCGGCAGGCAAATCGCCCCCGCCCGCTGCAGTCAGTGGGCGGGGGCGGGTCCCCGCGTCGGCGGGGAGCAGGTGGACACTCTCTCCGAACGCTTGCCGGTCGCCGGATCACCCCCGCGTCAGCGGGGAGCGCACCCGGTCAACGCGCGACATGACCGAAAGCTCACGCCCGCAAGATCTCCTGCAACTTCCCCGCGAGCGCCTCCGCCTCTCCACCCGGCAAAGGCACACCCGGCGCCTGCGTCACGTAGAAGGCGTCGACCGCGTTCGCGCCCAGTGTGCTCGCGTGCGCGCTGCGCACCCGCACCCCCGCCCCCTCCAGCGCCTGCCCGATCCGGAACAGCAGTCCCGGCGCGTCCTGCGCCCGGACCTCGATCACCGTGGCCAGACGGGACGCGGCCGGGGCGACCGTCACCCGGGCCGGGGGCGGGACCACGCCCCGGCGGCGCGGGTGGGCGGCGTCGCGTTCGGCGAGGCGGCCGGCGATGTTCAGGGTGCCGTCCAGGGCGCGGACGAGGTCGGCGCGCAGGCGGGCGGCCTCGGGCAGCGAGCCGTACTCGGCGGCGACCCGCCAGTCGAGCAGCAGGACGGAGCCCTCGACGCCCTCCGGCAGGGCGAGGGTGCGCAGCTCGGCGGTGCGGACGGTCAGGCGGTGCAGGGCCAGCACCCCGGCGACCGCGGGGAGCACGCCCTCCTGGTCGGGTACGGCGATCAGCAGCTCCACGCCGAGGGGTTCCGGCTCGCCCGCCCGCTCCGGTTCTGCCGGTGTCTCCGTCGGCGGCCCGGCGGACGGTTCGGTCTGGGCGCGCAGGGACAGCACCGGGCCGCCGGTGGCGATCGCCTCGAGGGCGAGCCGTTCCTGCTCGGCGGTGGGCGCGGCGGGCACGGCGGCCTCGGGTTCCTTTGGCGGGTCCCCGGCCAGGAGTGCCGAGACGCGTTGGACCAGGTCGGCGACGAGTGAGGCGCGCCAGGACGACCAGGCCGCCGGTCCGGTGGCCAGCGCGTCCGCCTCGGTCAGGGCGTGCAGCAGTTCCAGGGTTCCCTGGGTGCCGACCGCGTCGGCGACCACGCGCACCGTGGCCGGGTCGTCGAGGTCGCGGCGGGTGGCCGTCTCGACGAGCAGCAGGTGGTGGCGTACGAGGGTGGCGAGGACACCCGCGTCGGCGCGGTCGAAGCCGATCCGCGCGGCCATGTCCGAGGCGATGGTCCCGCCGGTCACGGAGTGGTCGCCGGGCCAGCCCTTGCCGATGTCGTGCAGCAGCGCGGCGACCAGGAGCAGGTCGGGGCGGTGCACGCGCCGGGTGAAGGCGGAGGCGCGGACCGCCGTCTCGATGAGGTGCCGGTCGACGGTCCACAGGTGCACGGCGTTGCGCTGCGGGCGGCAGCGGACCCGTTCCCAGTCCGGCAGCAGCCGTGTGATCAGGCCTTCCGCCTCCAGCGCCTCCCAGACGTCGACGGTGGGGCGGCCGGAGCCGAGCAGGGTCACCAGCTGTTCGCGGGCCTCGGCGGGCCAGGGGGTGGGCAGCGGACGCACGGTGGCGGCGAGGCGCCGGACGGCGTGGAGCGACAGTGGGAGCCCCGCCTGTGCTGCGGCGGCCGCGGCGCGCAGGGGGAGCACGGGGTCGCGTTCGGGGCGGGCGGCGCGGGCGAGGACCGCCTCGCCGTCCTGCTCGACGACGCCCTCGGCGAGCGGCGAGCGCTCGGCGTTCTGCTTCCCGCCGCCGAGCGCCCTCCCGTCGCCCGCCACCGCCCTTCTGAGGAAGTCGCTCCGCTCCCTCGCCAGTTTGCGCAGCCTCGGTCGCACGGCCCGGGAGCGCAGTACCCGTCCGACCTCGCGCCAGGTGACGTCGCCGGCGTACGCGATGCCCCGGGCGGCCTCGTACACCTGGCGCAGCAGGGCGTCGGCGTCGAGCAGGCCGAGTTCGGCGGCGACCTGGTCCTGTTCCTGGAGGGCGAGCCGGTCGGTGGCGCGGCCGGTCGTCAGGTGCAGCGCGTCCCGTACGTCGAGGAGTCGGCGGCGGGCGTCGGCGAGGCCTTCGCGCGGGGCGTCGGCGAGCCAGGACGCGGCGACGGCGCGCAGGACGGTGGCGTCGCGCAGCCCGCCGCGGGCCTCCTTGAGGTCGGGTTCCAGGAGGTACTGCAGCTCTCCGTGGCGCTCGGCGCGTTCGGCGCAGAGTTCCCGGAGTTCGGGAAGGCGTTTGGGTGCCTGGTTGCGCCAGTCGGCCAGGAGGGTGGTGCGCAGGGCGGCGGTGAGGCCGAGGTCTCCGGCGATGTGCCGGGCGTCCAGGAGGCCCAGCTGGACCTTGAGGTCCTCGCCGGCGGTGCGGCGGGCCTCGGCCGGGGTGCGTACGGAGTGGTCGAGGGCGATGCCGAGGTCCCAGACGGGGTACCAGAGCCGGTCGGCGAGGGCGGCGACGGCCTTGGGGTCGCTGCCGTCGTGCAGCAGGAGCAGGTCGAGGTCGCTGCGCGGGGACAGTTCGCCCCGCCCGTAGCCGCCGACCGCGACCAGGGAGGCGCCGCACAGTTGTTCGGTGCCCGCGGTGAACAGTGCGGTGAGCCAGTCGTCCGTGAGCCGGGCGAGGGCGGCACGGCGCGGCGGCCCGGACCGCGCCCCCTCGGTGAGGAGGCGCAGCCGGGCCGCCGCGTAGCCGCTGGGTCCCGAGTCCTGTGTCTCGTCGTGCGTGTCGGTGCTCGTCACCCGGCGACTCCTGTTCCGTCGGTCTTCCTCAGAGCGCTTCCGGGCCGCGCTCGCCGGTCCGGACCCGTACGGCCGTGTCGACGGGGATCGACCAGACCTTGCCGTCACCGATCTTGCCGGTGCGGGCCGCCTTGACGACGACGTCGATGAGCTGTTCGGCGTCGTCGTCCTCGACCAGCACCTCGATGCGGATCTTGGGGACCAGGTCGACGGTGTACTCGGCACCGCGGTAGACCTCGGTGTGGCCGCGCTGGCGGCCGTAGCCGCTGGCCTCGGTGACCGTCAGGCCGTGTACCCCGAAGGCCTGCAGGGCCTCCTTGATCTCGTCGAGCCGGTGCGGCTTGACGACGGCGGTGATGAGCTTCATGCGTCCACCTTCTTGCTCTCGGCCTGGGCTGCGGACGGGGCGGCGGTGCTGCGGGCGGCGCCGCCACCGGCACCGCTGTAGTCGTACGCGGTCTCGGCGTGCTCGACCTGGTCGATGCCGGCGACCTCGTCGTCCTCGGGAACCCGCATACCGATCGTCCTGTCGAGGAGGAGGGCGAGGACCGCGGAGACGACCAGGGAGTAGGCGAGGACACCGAAGACACCGGCGCACTGCTTCCAGAACTGGTCGAGGCCGCCGCCGTAGAAGAGGCCCTCGACCTCGGACTGGCCCTTGCCGCTGGCGAAGAAGCCGACGAGGAGGGAGCCGAGGATGCCGCCGACGAGGTGGACGCCGACGACGTCCAGGGAGTCGTCGTAGCCGAACTTGTACTTCAGGCCGACGGCCATGGCGCACAGCACACCGGCGATGGCGCCGACGGCGATCGCGCCGAGCGGGGTGACCGCCCCGCCGGCCGGGGTGATGGCGACGAGGCCGGAGACCGCGCCGGAGGCGGCGCCGAGCGTGGTGAAGGCGCCGTGGCGGATCTTCTCGTAGGCGAGCCAGCCGAGGACGGCGGCGGCGGTGGCGATCTGGGTGTTGACGAACATCAGCGCGCCGACGCCGTCGTCGTTGCCGAGCCAGGAACCGGCGTTGAAGCCGAACCAGCCGAACCACAGCAGCCCGGCGCCGAGCATGACCAGCGGCAGGCTGTGCGGGCGCATCGGGTCCTTCTTGAAGCCGACCCGCTTGCCGATCACCAGGATGACACCGAGTGCGGCGGCGCCCGCGTTGATGTGGACGGCCGTACCGCCGGCGAAGTCGATGACGCCCATTTCGAAGGCCCAGCCGCCGGAGCCCCAGACCCAGTGCGCGACCGGGAAGTAGACGATGGTGGCCCACAGGGCGATGAACAGCGCCCACGCGGTGAACTTCACGCGGTCCGCGAGCGCGCCGCTGATCAGAGCGGGCGTGAGGACGGCGAACATCAGCTGGAAGACCAGGAAGACGAAGACGGGGATGGTGTAGCCGTCCCACAGTTCGGTCAGACCGATGTCGCTGAGGCCGACCCAGTCGGAGTTCCAGCCGACGAGACCGGCGGAGTCGGTGCCGAACGCCATGGAGAAGCCGTACAGCACCCACAGGACGGTGACGATTCCCAGGCTGATGAAGCTCATCATCAGCATGTTCAGGGTGCTCTTGACCCGGACCATGCCTCCGTAGAAGAAGGCCAGGCCTGGTGTCATGAGCATCACCAGAGCGGAACAGATGAGCATGAACCCTGTGTTGGCGGCAGAGAGCGTGGGCGCTTCTGCGGCAAGGGTGATGGCTGGTGCCATCGGCGTCTCCTCGTCGTTGGTACGGCCCCGTGCGGGCGAAGCCTGGGCGGGTCGTGAGGGGTGGGCCGGTTCTGCGCCAAGAGATTCGCGCAGCACCGTTTCGGTGGAGGCCCCTCGCTGTTTCGCCGCCGTGACGAAGGCACCCGGCGTGTTACGCGTCGATGAACTGCCGGATGCGGACGGTGTCGGTCGCTGTCGTGACGCGATCTTCGCCCCATGGCACCGCCCCCATCGGCGGCGGCACCACGACGGCGAGCAGCCGGGTCCGCGAGAGCGGCGCCGGCTCGGGCACACAAAGGTGCCGGCCGCGGCGGGCCTTCCGATGACCTGGCATGGGGGAGCCGAGTCGGGCGGTTCGGGAGGGCCGGCCGCGGCCGGGGCTCTGAATTTCCCGGAGATCTCCGGGGTTTTGGGACGTCAGACCGCTTCGGCGGTCTCCGGCAGTTCGACGGCGAGCCGCTCGGTGAGGTCGACGACTTCGGCCCGGTCGCCGAAATCCCGGGCGGCCGTGCCGACCGTCTTTCGGATACGAGTGTTGACGCGCTCGGAGCGGACCTTCTTGGCCGCCCTGATGGCGTCGGTGGCGAGAACCGCTCCCTGCTCGGGCTCGCGCTGGAGCAGGTGGACGGTGGCCATGCCGATCAGGTTGAGGGCGTACGACCGCTGGTGCCGGTCGGCCTCCGCGGCGAACAGTTCGACGGCCCGTCGCATCAGCGGTTCGGCGAGCGAGGCGTACGTGGGGCTGCGGCCCGCCACGTAGGCGAGGTCGCGGAAGGAGTGGGAGTTCTCGCCGTACAGCTCGGCCTCGGAGAAGAAGCGGATCCAGTCGGGGTCCGGCTCGTCCCACTCGTCGGCCTCGGCGAAGGTGTCCTCGGCCATCCTGACCGCGCGCTTGCACCGGCCGGGCTGGCCCATGTTGGCGAAGGCGCGGGCCTCCATCGCATACAGCATCGACTGGGTGCGGGGGCTGGCGCAGTCACGGCTGCCGTACTGCGCGAGATGGATGAGCTCCAGGGCGTCCTCGGGCCGGCCGAGGTGGATCATCTGACGGCTCAGATTCGACAGGATGTACGAGCCGAGCGGACGGTCCCCGGCCTCCTTCGCCGCGTGCAGGGCGAGGACGTGGTACTTCTGCGCGGTGGGCTGCAGCCCGACGTCGTACGACATCCAGCCGGCCAGTTCGGCGAGCTCGGCGGCGACCTTGAACAGGCGCCGCCGGATCGGGGCGGGCTGGGGTTCCTGGAGCAGGTCCGTCACCTCGTGGAGCTGCCCGACGACCGCCTTGCGGCGCAGGCCGCCGCCGCACTGGGCGTCCCACTGCCGGAACATCACGGTGGTGGTCTCCAGCAGGTCCAGCTCCGGCGGGGACCGGCTCGGGCTCCGGGTGGGACTGCGCCGCGGACGGCGAGGGAACGAGCCAGCGCTGCATGGGCTCGATGAGGGACGGGCCCGCGGAGAGGGTCAGCGAACTCCCGAGGAAACCGCGCCGCGCGAGCATCAGGTCGCTGCGCGAGAACTCGCTGAGCAGGGCCACGGTCTGCGGGCCCGTCCAGGGCAGGTCGACGCCGGTGACGGAGGGTGAGGGCCGGGTGGCGCGCAGGCCCAGGTCCTCCACGGACACGACGACGCCGAAGCGCTCGGAGAACAGCTCGGAGAGGATCCGGGGGATGGGCTCGCGCGGATTCTCACCGTCCAGCCAGCGGCGCACGCGCGAGGTGTCGGTGGAGATGTGGTTGGCGCCCAGTCGGCGGGCTCTGCGGTTGACCTGGCGGGCGAGCTCGCCCTTCGACCAGCCGCTGCGGGCGAACCATGAGGCGAGCAGCTCGTTCGGACGCTTCTGATTACTCGCAGCGTTCGTCCCGCCACCGCCGTTGCCGCTCACTGGAACGCCCCCATCCCTGAAAACCACTTGCCGCTGAGTGCGCCAAGCCCTACCAGAATGCCGGTTGCCGGAACCGCCGTCCGGCGCTTCCCACCCTTCGAACGGAATGCCGAGTTGCCTCCGGCATACCCGCACGCGCATGTGCCCCGGCAAACCATGCACACAACGTAGCCCTACGATCACCCGTCCAGCCACGGCGAACCCGGAATCGCCACCATTCGCCACCCCATCGAATGAACTCACCGTGGCCGACTCGCGCTTCACTTGGCACGGGACAGCCAGGAGTGGTGCGGCGACGCACTCGGGGGCGCGCGGCACCGTGCACACCACCCCGGTCGCCCCGAAGCGCCGACTGAGCAGGACCGCACCGGGAAGTCGAGAACAGAGAGTCACGCGTAGCGCCCGCTGCGTAACCGGCGGTGCGTCGGACCCGTTGGAGGGGGCATGGGCTTCACGATCGGTATCAGCCGGGGCATCCGTGACATCCGGTCCGGCTCGCGCCGCCGGGGCCGCGGGTCGGGGGGCACCGCCGTGGCGGAGTACACCGGGCTGTGGGGCTGGGACGTGGTACCGGGCGCCCGCGCCACCGCCGGCGCCTGCTCCTGCGGGCGGGCGGGGTGCCGGGCACCGGGCGCGCATCCGCTGGATTTCGCGCCGGAGATCCCCGCCGGGGCCCCGCTGGACGACGTGTCGGAGATCTGGGCCGAGTACCCGGGCGCCGCGATGATGCTGCCGGTCGGGCGGGCGTTCGACGTGATCGAGGTGGCGGAGCCCGCCGGGTGCCGGGCCCTGGCCCGGCTCGAGCGCATGGGCCTGCCCGTCGGCCCCGTCGCCGCCACCCCGGACAGCCGGGCTCAGTTCTTCGTCGCCCCCGGCGCCGCCGCCGTGCTGCCCGAACTGCTCTACCGCATGGGCTGGGACGACCCGGCCGCCCTCGACCTGCACGGCCTCGGCCCCGGTACGCACATCACGGCGCCGTCGTCCGACCGGGGAGGTCTCGGTCCGGTGCGCTGGCTGCGCTCCCCCGCCCTCGATTCGGCACTCCGGCCGCCGGAGGCCCGCCTGGTGCTGGGCACGTTGGCCTACGTGGTGCACCGGTCGCGGGCGTAGGTCACCGTGCCCGCATGGCGAAGCGCCCGTTTCCGGATTCCGGAAGCGGGCGCTTCTTCGCGTTTCCACGGCGGTCCGGTCCGGCCGGCCGCCACGGGGTCTCACTCGCCGATCAGCGCGTCCACGAACGCGTCCGGCTCGAACGGCGCCAGGTCGTCCGCGCCCTCACCGAGACCGATCAGCTTGACCGGGACGCCCAGTTCCCGCTGGACGGCGACCACGATGCCGCCCTTGGCCGTACCGTCGAGCTTGGTGAGCACGATGCCGGTGATGTCGACGACCTCGGCGAAGACCCGGGCCTGGACCAGGCCGTTCTGGCCGGTGGTGGCGTCGAGCACGAGCAGCACCTCGTCCAGCGGGGCGTGCTTCTCCACGACCCGCTTGACCTTGCCGAGCTCGTCCATGAGGCCGGTCTTGGTGTGCAGCCGGCCGGCGGTGTCGATGAGCACGACGTCCGCGGCCATCTCCTTGCCCTCCTTGACCGCGTCGAACGCGACGGAGGCCGGGTCGCCTGCTTCCGGGCCGCGCACGGTGTGGGCGCCGACCCGCTCGCCCCAGGTCTCGAGCTGGTCGGCGGCGGCGGCGCGGAAGGTGTCGGCGGCGCCGAGGACGACGGTGTTGCCGTCGGCGACCAGGACCCGGGCGAGCTTGCCGGTGGTGGTGGTCTTGCCGGTGCCGTTGACCCCGACGACCATCACGATGCCCGGGCCGCCGGTCTCGTTCTCGGTGTGCACGGTGCGGTCCATGCCGGGGTCGATCAGGGCGACCAGTTCCTCGCGGAGCAGCCCGCGCAGCTCGGCGGGTGTGCGCGTGCCGAGCACCTTCACGCGCTCACGCAGCCGCTCCACCAGTTCCAGGGTGGGCTGTACGCCGACGTCGGCGGTGAGCAGGGTGTCCTCGACCTCCTCCCAGGTGTCCTCGTCGAGGTGCTCACGGGACAGCAGGGTGAGCAGGCCCTTGCCGAGCGCGTTCTGCGAACGGGAGAGACGGGCACGCAACCGGACGAGCCGGCCGGCGGTGGGCTCCGGGATCTCGATCGCGGGCGCCTCGGCGGGCGGCTCCTCGACGACGACCGGGGCGGAGCCGTCCGGAAGGTCAACCTCCTCTACGGTGCGCCGCGGTTCCTCCCGCGGCGTCTCGGCCTCGTCGCCGACATGCGGCTCGGCCGGTGGGGCGGTGATGTCGGGGGCGGCGGGTGGCGGCGGGGGCAGCTGCTTCTTGCGGCGGCTGCCGACGATGAGCCCGCCGAGCGCGCCGACCACGACCACGGCGATGACTACAGCAAGGATGAGGATGTCCATAACAGCCCCAGTATCAGCCATGGGCACCCCGGCCGTGCCGATGGCGGCCCGTGCGACGCGTCCCGTTCCGCCGGGCGCCTGCGGCCTGGTGGTCCGATGCCCCGCCGGTCACGGTCCGCCCCCGCACGCGGCCCGCCCTGTGCACGGGGAGGAGGGGCGAGGGAGACGCCCGTCACGGTCGGGCGGCTCCCGCCGGGACGCGGTGCCGGAGGTGGTGCGGCGCACCGCCGCCCCGGCCCGGACGGGGTCCGGGCCGGGGCGGCGGTGGTACGAGGAGAGGGGCAGCGGGGACGTGGACCCTTCTCCTCGGTCCGGGGGACGGGGCGGCCCGAACGGGACCCGTCGGCATCGGCCCCGCGGCCGCGCTCAGCCCATTTCCTCCAGGGCCTTGCCCTTCGTCTCCTTGACGAACTTGAGGACGAAGGGGATGGAGAGCGCGGCGAACAGGGTGTAGATCACGTAGGTGACCGACAGGTTCCAGTCGGCCAGGGACGGGAAGCTCGCGGTGATGGCCCAGTTGGCGATCCACTGCGCGGCGGCGGCCACACCCAGGGCGGCGGCGCGGATCCGGTTGGGGAACATCTCGCCGAGCATGACCCAGACGACGACACCCCACGACAGGGCGAAGAAGAGGACGAACACGTGGGCGGCGACCAGCGCGACCCAGCCCTGGGTGGCGGGGAGCTTGCCGTCGACGAGGTCGAAGGAGAACGCCCAGGCCTCCAGGGCGAGGCCGATCACCATGCCCACGGAGCCGATGATCGCGAGCGGCCTGCGGCCGATGCGGTCGACGAAGATCATCGCGATGACGGTGCCGACGATGTTGATGATCGACGTGGTGAAGGAGTAGAGGAACGAGTCCGTCGGGTCGACGCCGACCGACTGCCACAGCGTCGAGGAGTAGTAGAACGCGACGTTGATGCCGACGAACTGCTGGAAGACCGAGAGGCCGATACCGACCCACACGATGGGCTTGAAGAAGAAGCTGCCGCCGAGCAGGTCCTTGAAGCGGGACTTCTCCTCGCTGTGCATCGCCGACTCGATCTCGGTGACGCGCGCGTCCAGGTCGACACCCCGGCCCTCGACCTCGCCGAGGATCTTCCGGGCGCGCTCGTGCTTGCCGACGGAGATCAGGTAGCGCGGGGACTCGGGGATGGCGAAGGAGAGCAGTCCGTAGAGGACGGCCGGGACGACCATGACGCCGAGCATGAGCTGCCAGGCCTCCAGGCCCAGCAGTTCGCCGCGCTGGTCGCCGCCGGCCGCGTTCAGGATGCCCCAGTTGACCAGCTGCGAGACGGCGATGCCGATGACGATCGCGGCCTGCTGGAAGGAGCCGAGCCGGCCGCGGTAGGCGGGCGGGGCGACCTCGGCGATGTAGGCCGGGCCGATGACGGAGGCCATGCCGATGGCTATGCCGCCGACGATCCGCCAGAAGGCCAGGTCGTAGAGGGAGAAGGGGACGGCGGAGCCGACGGCGCTGACGGTGAACAGGACTGCGGCGATCTGCATGCACCGGATGCGGCCGATGCGGTCGGCCACGCGGCCGGCGGTGGCGGCACCGATGGCGCAGCCGATCAGCGCGACCGCGATGACCTGGGCGAGAGTGGCCGAACCGATGTCGTAGCGGTCGCGGATGGCCTCGACGGCGCCGTTGATCACGGAACTGTCGTAGCCGAAGAGGAAACCGCCCATGGCGGCCGACGCCGCGATGAAGACGACGTGCCCGAGATGATCGGGGTGAGCCGTACCGGCTCCTGACTTCTGTGCCTGCACTGAGCTGGTCACGTGTAACTCCTCGGGCCACCGGCAGCATCGCCGGGTGGGGGTTCAGCCCTTCGAGGTCCACCTGAAGGTACCTGAAGGTAAAAGCGACGCCGACGAGACTATGCCTTCAAGTCCTGAAGTCAAGAGAGGGGGTGAGTGGTGAATTAGACCCACATTTCCTGCAATGCCCGCACACATGCGGCAGCATTGAGTTCACAATGTGAAGCCAGTGAGCGCGAGGGGCCGTCAGGATGCCTGGCGGAGGCGCTGGCTGATGACCTTGGACACACCGTCGCCCTGCATGGAGACGCCGTAGAGCGCGTCGGCGACCTCCATGGTGCGCTTCTGGTGCGTGATCACGATCAGCTGCGAGGCCTCCTGCAGTTCCTGCATGATCCGGATGAGCCTCTGGAGGTTGGTGTCGTCGAGCGCGGCCTCGACCTCGTCCATGACGTAGAACGGGCTCGGCCGCGCCTTGAAGATCGACACCAGCAGCGCCACGGCGGTCAGTGACCGTTCCCCGCCCGAGAGCAGCGACAGCCGCTTGACCTTCTTGCCCGGCGGACGCGCCTCGACGTCCACGCCCGTGGTGAGCATGTTGGCGGGATCGGTCAGCACCAACCGCCCCTCGCCGCCGGGGAACAGCCGCGAGAAGACTCCTTCGAACTCCCTGGCCGTGTCCCGGTAGGCCTCGCTGAAGACCTGCTCGACGCGCTCGTCGACCTCCTTGACGACCTGGAGCAGATCCGCGCGGGTCTTCTTCAGGTCCTCCAGCTGCTCGCCGAGGAACTGGTGGCGTTCCTCCAGCGCGGCGAACTCCTCCAGGGCGAGCGGGTTCACCTTGCCGAGCTGCTGGTAGGCGCGCTCGGCTGCCTTCAGCCGCTTCTCCTGCTCGGCGCGGACGAAGGGGCGGGTGGCCCCGTCCCCCTGCTGCCCTCCCTCTGCGGAGCCGGTGCCGGTGCCGGAGTCGGCGGAGCCGCTGGGCCGTCCGTCGTCCGGGCCGGCCGTGGCCGGGAGCCGTCCGCCCGGTCCGCCCTCGAAAGGCGGTGCCGCCGGTACCGGCCGGTGCGGGCCGTACTCGGCCATGAGGTGGGCGGGTTCCACGCCCAGCTCCTCCAGGGCCTTGGTCTCCAGCTGCTCCATCCGCATCCGCTTCTCGGCGCCGAGCACTTCGCCCCGGTGCACCGAGTCCGTCAGCTTGTCGAGGTCCGCCTTCAGGTCGCGTCCCTCGGTCCGCGCGCGGGCGAGCCCCTGCTCGCTGCGGGCCTTCGCCGCCTCGGCGGCGGTGCGCTCCTCGTCGGCGCGCGCGAGGGACACCTCGACGTGCGCGAGCAGGTGCCGGGCACCGGCGGCGACGGACCCGGCGACGGCCGCCTCGTGCCGCAGCCTGGCCCGCCGCTGCTCGGCACGCGCGCGTGCCTCGCGTTCCGTACGGGCGGCCCGGTCCAGGGAGTCGGCCCGCCCGGCAAGCCCCTTGACCCGCTCCTCGTGCGTGCGTACCTGGAGACGGGCCTCCATCTCGGTCTGGCGGGCGTTGGCCCCGTCGGCGGCGAGCCGGTCGCGCACGGAGGTGTCGGGCTCCTCGTCGAACGGCATCTCCTCGGCGACGGCGAGCCGTTCGGCGAGTTCCTGCACGTCGTCGAGCGCCTGGTCGAGGGCCTCCTGCGACCGGGCCGCCGCGGCGGCGGACCGCTCCGCCTCCCCGGCGGCCCCACGGGCCTGCCCGGCGAGCCGGCCGAGCTGCTGGGCGACGGAGGACTTCTCCCGCTCGGCCGCCCGGCGCCGCTCCCCCAGTTCCTCGACGAGGGCGGCGCACCGCCCGCGTTCCTCGGTCGCCGTGCGCTGGGCCCGGGTCAGCTCCTCGCACCGCACGGCGAGCTCCTCCAGCTCGGCGCCGGCCTCGTCCACGGAGGCCTGCACCTCCAGCAGGCTCGGAGCGCCCGCCGAGCCGCCGTGTGCGAAGTGCGCGCCCAGCAGGTCGCCTTCGGCGGTCACGGCGATCAGCTCGGGCCGCTCGCACACCAGTTCCTCGGCGTCCTCGAGGGTGCCGACGACGACGATCCCGCGCAGCAGCCGGCGTACGGCGGGGAGCAGCTCGGCGGGCCCGCGCACCAGATCGGCGGCGTACCGCGGTCCGTCGGACACGCCGGCGAGCGGCTCGTGCGGACCGTCGGGTGCCCCGGTACCCACCGCGTTCGGGCCGGTGGTGAGGAGCAGGGCGGCACGGCCCGCGTCCTGTGTGCGCAGCAGGCGGATCGCCTCGGCGGCGACGGCGGGGCCGGTCACGGCGAGGGCGTCGGCGGCGGCCCCGAAGGCGGCGGCGAGGGCGGTCTCGTGGCCCGGGACGACGGTGAGCAGCTCGGCGGCGGGGCCGAGCAGTCCGGGCGGCCGGTCCTGGGCCGAGAGCAGCGCGCCGGTGCCGTCCTTGCGGCGCAGGCCCAGGGCGAGCGCCTCGTGACGGGCCCGGGTCGCCGCGCGTTCGCGTTCGGCGGCGGTGGCCGCCTCGCGGGCGGCGGTGAGGGCGGCCTCGGCCTCGGCGAGCCGCTGCTTGGCCGCGTCGTGCTGTCCGGCGAGGTCCGCGTCCCCGGCGTCGAGGCCGTCGACCTCGGCCTGCAGGGTCTCGTACTCCTCCTGGGCGGCGGCGGCCCGTTCCCGGGCCTCGTCCCGCGCGGCCGCCAGGCGCTCGATCTCGGCCTGGGCCGCTGCGGCGCGCGAGCGGGCGGCACCCACCTTTCCGGTGAGCCGGGCGAGTTCCTCGCGCCGGTCGGCGATGACGCGGGCGGCGTCCTTCAGGCGCCGTTCCTCCTGGACCAGGTCGCGTTCCAGCTCGGCGCGATGGGCGACCGTGTCCTCCAGGGCGCGTTCGGCGGCTTCGAGGGCGGCCTCCAGCTCGGCCTCCTGTTCGCGGACCCGGGCGGCCTCGCGTTCCAGGTCCTCGGGGTCGCGTCCGCGGCGTTCCTCGGGAGGTGCGGAGGTGGCGCTCTTCACGCGCGCGTCGGCGAGCGAGACGGTGCCGCGCACCCGCTCGGCGAGCTGGGAGAGCTCGTACCAGGTCTGCTGGGCGTTCTGCAGGCCCGGGGTGAGGCGCCGGACCTCGTCCTCGAGAACCGCCTCGCGTTGGAGGGCCTCGCGCAGTTCCTGCTCGGCGGTCTCCTTGCGCTCCTTGAGGGCGGCCTCGTCGGCGATCTCCGCCGTGAGGGCCTCGCGCAGGCGGACGAGGTCGTCGGCGAGGAGGCGCAGGCGGACGTCGCGCAGGTCGGCCTGGATGACGGCGGCCCGCCGGGCGACCGCCGCCTGGCGGCCGAGGGGTTTGAGCTGGCGCCGCAGTTCGTCGGTGAGGTCCTGCACGCGGGCGAGGTTGGCCCGCATCGCGTCCAGCTTGCGCAGCGCCTTCTCCTTGCGCTTGCGGTGCTTGAGGACGCCCGCGGCCTCCTCGATGAAGGCGCGGCGGCCCGTCGGGTCGGCGTGCAGGACGGAGTCCAGCTGGCCCTGGCCGACGATGACGTGCATCTCACGGCCGATGCCGGAGTCGGAGAGCAGTTCCTGGATGTCGAGGAGGCGGCAGGTGTCGCCGTTGATCTGGTACTCGCTGCCGCCGTTGCGGAACATGATCCGCGTGATGGTGACCTCGGCGTACTCGATGGGCAGGGCCCCGTCGGAGTTGTCGATGGTCAGGGCCACCTCGGCCCGGCCGAGCGGCGGGCGGCCGGTGGTGCCCGCGAAGATGACGTCCTCCATCTTGCCGCCGCGCAGCGACTTGGCGCCCTGCTCGCCCATGACCCAGCTGAGCGCGTCCACGACGTTGGACTTGCCCGAGCCGTTCGGTCCGACGACGCACGTGATCCCCGGTTCGAACCGGAGCGTGGTCGCCGAGGCGAACGACTTGAAGCCACGGAGGGTCAGGGCCTTGAGGTGCACGCCGCCGGACTCTACCTGCCCGGGATGTCCCCCTCCACGAACCGGCGGTTTCACGGATGAACGCTCAGGGCACACCACACGTTGAAGACGGTGAAAGGATGCGCGGAGCAAGGAACTTGGGAATCCGGTCGGCGCGGGGGACGCGGAGGCAAGAAAGAAGGGACGCCGGGGCGTCCCTTGCACTTCTGACAGCGTGGCGGTGGTGACGGGCGAGCCGACCGACCACTGCGTGCCGTGGTGGAGCGGTGCAGTGATCAGGTCAGCGCAGGCTCCGCCTGGTGTGCGTCAACGCTCTCCATGATCCTGTCGTGAGAAGCGGCAGCCGCAAGCTCGTCGTTCTCCGCCTGGATCCGTACGAGTTCGGATTCCAGGTCCTGGACGCGCTGCTGGAGCCGTCGCATCTCGGCGAGGAGTCGAGGGTCGGAGCCGCCGACGTAACCGAGAAGCGCCTTTGCCATGATGGATGGTCCTCCACAATGCGTGACCGACCTGTGCGGTGTGGGTCGTGAGGGATGAGCACCCGCGATGCCTGGCAGACCTGCAGTTGTGCTGCCGTTCAGCCATGCCAAACAGCTAAGGTGCGCGGGGACTTTCAGCGTCTCACCAAAAAGTTTGACGGTCAACACGATCACACGCCGTATCGGCCGACGACGCGGTGCACACGGCCGCCGGGCGGCATCGCGGCGGTCCCGGCGGGCCCTCCCGGGGTGGTGGCCGTCGGCACCGGGGGCTTCCCGCGGCGCCCCGGGCCTCGGCAACCACCAGGACTTTTCCGCGCCGGAGGGCCTGCCGCGGCGGTCGGCCGGCACCCCGGAGGCCCTTCGGACGCGGAGGACTCAGCGGATGGCGAAGCCGTCGTATCCGCCGCGGGGTGTGTCCCAGATCTCGGTGACGCCGTCCACGCGCCCGGGCGTGTCGCCGTCCTGGAGCCAGTCGAGCAGTCCGTCGCAGCGCTCACGGGAGCCCTCCGCGACCACTTGGACGCGTCCGTCCGCCAGATTGAGAGCAAAGCCACTCAGGCCGCCGATCTCCAGCGCCTTGGCCCGCGTGAACCAGCGGAAACCCACACCTTGGACACGTCCCCGCACCCAGGCGACCAGTCGCACATCCTCGCTCATGACTGCAACCTAACCGGACAATGTCACTCGGGGCACTCCCTCCCCTGACGGCATGCGGTACCGTCCCGATCGGATGAATCTCATATGAAACTCACTCGATGGTGTGAGTTTCGTGTTGAACGCGAGGACGAGTCGACCGACCGCCAGGACTGAGGAAGGCCAGAACATGGGACGCCACCGACGCTCCGCCGCCGGCCGCGCCGCCACGGGCCGCGCCACCACGGGGGTCACTCAGCACGACGACCTGCACGACGGAGGCCACGGCCCGCTGGGTGCTCACGCCGAAGACGCTCCGACCATGGGCATCGCCCCCTATCTGAACCCGGAGGCGTACGCCGAGACGGCCGCGAGGAGCGAGGCCTACCTCTTCGCGACGGAGGGCGTTCCCGGGGACGACTACACGGGGAACCTCACGCGGGGCGGCTTTCCCCCGGGCGCCCACCGGGAGGACCACCAGGGGTACGTCCACCGGGACGACCGCTTCTCCGCGGGGCCGGACCGCTCCAGGTCCGCTGACACGGCCGCCGCCGACACGGCCGTGTTCGCGGGCGAGGGCCTCCGGCCCGGGGACTTCCCGCGGAGCGGCTCCCCGGGCGACGGCTTCACACCCGGCGAGAGCGACCGGCACGCGGGGGGACGGCGCCGGAAGAAGAAGGCCGCGACCCCGGTCCGCACCGGCCTGCTCGGGGTGTCCGCCGCCGTGGCCCTCGGCACGGTGGCGGTGGCCACGGGCGTGGTGCCCGGCCTCGAGAACTACAAACTGGGCGGTGACCGTGCCCCCGGTGACAGCGTGGAGGCCGCGGGCACCCCGACCAACACGCCCGGCGAGCTGGGGGGCACCTCGGGCAGCCTCGAGAGCCCGGGCCGCGACGCCGGTGAACCCGCGAGCCGCGACGCCGACCGCGACGCCTCCCCCACGCCCTCGCCGTCGGGCTCCTCGGACGAGAAGAAGACGAGGACCCCGGAGAAGAAGGCGCCCGCAGAAGCGGAAGCGGAAGCGGAAGCGGCGGAGGAGAAGCAGAAGGAGAAGCCTTCGACGACACCGGGCGAGGAGGTGTCCGAGAAGACGACGGCTCCGGAGCGCAGGACCGCTCCGCAGCCGGAGAAGAAGACGCCCGGCAGCCCGGTGACCGTTTCCGAGGAGGCCGCCGCCGGAGCCCAGGTGCTCCGGCTGGTCAACCAGGAGCGGGCCAAGGTGGGCTGCAGCCCGGTGGCCGCGAACAGCGCGCTGTCCGGTCTGGCCACGGCGTTCAGCAAGGACATGGCCGACCGCGGCTTCTTCGACCACACCGACCCCGACGGCGACACACCGTGGGACCGGGCGTCGGCGGCCGGGATATCCGACCTCGGCGGGGAGAACATCGCCCGCGGCCAGGCCACCGCCGCGGCGGTCATGGAGGCCTGGATGAACAGCCCCGGCCACAAGGCGAACATCCTGAACTGCGACTTCAAGACCCTGGGCGTGGGCGTGCACTTCGGCTCCGGCGGCCCGTGGTGGACCCAGAACTTCGGCTACTAGGGGCTCACCCACCTGAGGACCACAGCAGTACGCACGCGGAAGCACGGACGGCGGTCCGGGAGGTCCCGGGCCGCCGTCCGTGCTTCCGCGCACTTCTCCGCGTGGCCTCCCGGCACTGTGGCGCGGTGAGTGCCACCTGCTGGTAAGCGCTGCGCCGAAGTACGCTGAAGGCATGACCACCACGCGGCCGCACCCGGAGGACTCGACGGAGCAGCGGCTCCCCTACGACGTATTCGCCAGGGGGTGCCCCTCGCGCGGCACGCTGGAGCATGTGACGGGACGCTGGGGCGCGCTGACGCTCGGGGCGCTGTGCGGGGGATCCCTGCGCTTCAACGAGTTGCGCCGCCGCGTCGACGGTGTGAGCGAGAAGATGCTCTCCCAGACACTGCACGCACTGGAGCGCGACGGCCTGGTGCACCGCGAGGCCCAGACGACCAATCCGCCCCGGGTGGACTACGAACTCACCCCGCTGGGCCATGAGGTGGCACGGCGCGTGCTGTCCCTCATCCATTTCCTGGAGGGCAGGATGGGCGACGTGCTCCAGGCCCGCGAGCGCTACGACGCGACCCGCGGCGCCCGCTGACATGTCGGGCAGAAGTAACTGGACCGGTTCATCCAGGGCCGTCGGCGCATCGGCGTACCGCAGCGGCGGCAGGGCAGGCCCTCCCGGCCGTAGGCGTCCAGGGAGCGGTCGAAGTAGCCCGATTCGCCGTTGACGTTGACGTACAGGCTGTCGAAGCTGGTGCCGCCCACCGCGAGGGCCGCGTTCATCACGTCCCGGACGTGGTCCAGGAGGAGCTGGGAGCGCGGGCGGGTGAAGGTCTCCGTGGGGCGCTCGTAGTGGATGCGGGCCCGCCACAGTGCCTCGTCCGCGTAGATGTTGCCCACTCCGCTGATCAGGGACTGGTCGAGCAGGGCCCGCTTGATCGTGGTGCGCTTGCGGCGCAGCGCCCGGTGGAAGGCCTCGTCGTCGAAGAGCGGGTCGAGCGGGTCGCGGGCGATGTGCGCGATGACGTCGGGCAGCCCGTCGGGGGTGTTGTCGTGCAGCGAGAGCCCGCCGAACGTCCGCTGGTCGACGAAGCGGAGTTCGGTGTCGCCCGCCGCGGCAGCGGCTGATGTCCGCGTGTCGGTGAAGCGGACGCGGACACGCAGATGCTTCTCGTCGGCGGCGGTGTGCGGCTGGACCAGCAACTGGCCGCTCATGCCGAGGTGGGCCAGGACCGACTGGTCCGCGTCCTCGAGTGGCAGCCACAGGTACTTGCCGCGGCGGCTGGGAACGCCGAGGCGGTGGCCCTTCAGCCGGTGCGCGAAGTCGTCGGCGCCGGCGAGGTGGCGGCGCACCGCACGCGGGTGCAGCACCTCGGCCTCGGCGACGGTCCGGTGGGCGACCCACCGCTCCAGTCCGCGCCGTACGACTTCGACCTCGGGCAGCTCGGGCATGGTTCCTTTCCCCTTCCGAGGACCGGTCTTCACGACCGCGACCCGGGTGCCCGCCCCTTGCGGGACGGGCACCCGGGTCGCGCTCTGCGTGTGTCGCGAACACCCCGGCGCCCGCGGGTGCCGCGCGATCCGTGGGCGTGTGCGCGGGTGCGCGCGGGTACGGATCGTCAGGCGGAGGCCGCCGACGTGTCGGCGGCAGGCTCGACGCTTGCCGCCGCGCCTGTCTCCGCGCTCGCCGCTTCGACAAGGCCGGCCGCTTCGGCGGGGGCGACCGCTTCGGCACGCTCGTCCGCCGCGGCCCGGATGGACCGCCAGGCGGACTCGGCGGCCTGCTGCTCCGCCTCCTTCTTGCTGCGGCCGGTGCCGGTGCCGTACGAGACGCCTCCGACGCGGGCGGCAGCAGTGAAGGTCTTCTCGTGGTCGGGGCCGGTCTCCGTGACCAGGTACTCGGGCACGCCGAGTCCTTCGGTCGCGGTGAGCTCCTGGAGACTGGTCTTCCAGTCCAGGCCGGCGCCGAGGTTGGAGGACTTCTCGATCAGCGGGTCGAACAGGCGGTGCACCAGCTCCGCCGCCGAGTCGAGCCCTTGGTCGAGATAGACCGCGCCGATCACCGCTTCGAGGGTGTCGGCGAGGATGGACGCCTTGTCCCGGCCGCCCGTGCCCTCTTCACCGCGGCCGAGCCGGATGAAGGAGCCGAGGTCGAGCCCGCGGCCCACCTCCGCCAGCGCACGCGAGTTGACCACCGCGGCCCGCAGCTTGGCCAGTTGGCCTTCGGGCAGGTCGGGGTGGGCGTGGTACAGCGTGTCCGTGACGACGAGACCGAGCACGGAGTCCCCGAGGAACTCCAGCCGCTCGTTCGTCGGCAGACCGCCGTTCTCGTACGCGTAGGAACGGTGGGTCAGCGCACGCACCAGAAGGGCGGACTCGAGCCGGTAGCCGAGCCGCCCTTCCAGAAGCGTGTGGGACGAGGCCTGGTTGTTGTCCGCCGATCCGCTCCCGCTCGCGCGGGGCGACTGCTTCTTGGGCGTGGACACAGTGCCTCTCACCAGCCGCTCAGACCTCGAGGACCTGGCGCTTGTTGTAGGTGCCACAAGACGGGCACGCGATGTGCTGCTGCTTGGGCTCGTGGCAGCGCTCGCACGCAACCAGGGTGGGGACCGCAGCCTTCCACTGCGACCGGCGGTGGCGCGTGTTGCTGCGCGACATCTTCCGCTTCGGAACAGCCACGGCTACTTCTCCTGCTTCTCGTCGACGCCCGGTTCGGCGCCGCTCATCTCGTCCTTCTCGCCATCTTCGAGTGAACCGGCGAGTCCCTGCAGTGCCGCCCAACGGATGTCGACGGCGTCGTGGTGGTGGTCCGGGTCGTCCGCGAGCCGGGCTCCGCATTCGGAGCACAGGCCGGGGCAGTCGTCCTGGCACACCGGCTGCATCGGCAGTGCGAGCACCACCGCATCGCGCAGCACGGGCTCGAGGTCGAACATGCCGTCCTCGAGGAAAAGCCTGTCCTCGTCGTCCTCGGCGTCGTCGCCCGGTTCCGCCTTCACGCGGCCCCGGTCGTCGGCGTCAGGGTACGAGAACATCTCCTGGTACTCCGCGACGAGCTCCTGCTCGAGCGGCTCCAGACACCTTACGCACTCCCCCTCGGCCGTCGCACGGGCGGTGCCGGTGACGAGCACACCTTCCATGACCGACTCGAGCCGGAGTTCGAGTTCCACCGGGGCGCCTTCCGGCACTCCGATGACTCCCTGGATCCCGAGGTCCCCGGGCGCCTCGATCGAGCGGGTCAGGCGCTGTTGCGCGCCCGGCCTCCGTCCCAGCTCGTGCGTGTCGAACACGAGGGGATTGCGGTGGTCGAGGCGGGCGTTCAGAACCATTCCTGCTTTCGATCTTCGAGCTCGGAGATACGCTGCCCCGTCGTGTCCTGGGCAGCGTGGATCGCGGACGTCTACGAAGTCAGCGCAGCGCACACACGACCGATGAGCCAGGATACTGGACCTTCGGCTCTCGTCCCAATCCGGGCCGGTGGCAGCCGTGGGGCCGGGTGGCGCCGGCCGGGCCGTGGCCGGGCGGTCAGCCGTTGTCGCGGCCCTGTTCGTAGGCGCGCAACTGCTCGGCGCTGATCATGCTGGTGTCGAAGAGGCTGGTCTCGTCGAGGGCGGCCGGGTCCTGCTGCTGCGGGGCGTAGCCCTGCCGGTCCCGACCGGGCTCGTAGGCCGGCTGCTGCGGTGCCTCGTAGCCCTGGTAGGCGGCGTACGGGTCGGCCTGCTGCGGGTAGCCGTACGAGTCCTGCCCCCCGCCGTACTGCTGCGGGTAGCCGCCGTACGGATCGGACTGCCGGTTCTGCTGCTCATAGCCGTACGTCTGCTGCTGGGCGTAGTCCTGCTGCGCGACCTGCGGAGCCTGCTGGGGCCGGTCGGGCGCGGTCTGCTGGGGCCGGGCGCGCCGGTCCGGGGCGTCCGACATGGCCGCGAGGTCGGCGAGGTAGTCGGCGTCGCTGGAGTGCTGCACGGTCGTCATGTCCTCGGAGAGGGCGCCGAGGTCGTCGCTGGCGATCCGACCGTGCAGGGTCTGCCGGCCCCGGCCCACCGCCTCCAGGGTCTTGGCGAGGACCGCCTCGAAGGCGCCGAGCTTGACGTCGACGTACGCGTCGGCATTGCGGCGCAGGGTCTCCGGGTCGTGGCTGCGCTCGGGGGCGTCCTCGTCCTCGTAGCCCTGCTCGTCGAGCCCGGGGCCGGTGCCGAGCAGCTTCTCGCGGCCGCGGCCGACGGAGCCGAGGGTCTTGGTCAGGACGACCTCGAAGTTGGCGAGTTTGGAGTCGACGTAGTCGTCGGCCTCGGCGCGGACCTCTTCGGCCTCCTTGCGGGCCTCGGCGAGGATCCGGTCGGCCTCGGACTGGGAGCGGCGGGCGATCTCGGTGCCGGAGACCAGGGAGCCGCGCTCGGCGTGCGCGCCCTCGATGATCCGCTCGGCCTCCTGGCGGGCCTGCTCGACCATCTGCTCACGGCCGCCGATGAGTTCCCGGGCCTGGGCGAGGGAGTCGGGCAGCGCCGCGCGCACCTCTTCGAGCATCGAGAGCAGTTCGGCGCGGTTGACCACGCACGAGGCCGACATGGGCATCGACCGGGCCCCGGAGACCAGGTCGACGATCTCGTCCAGCTTCTTCTGCACGTCCACCGTGTGCTCGCCACTCTCTACAGCTGTGTTGGAGACGGACGCAACGACTGTACGGCCCTGGGGCGCGTGGGGAACACCGCCCGGCGAATTCCCCGGAGGCGGGCCCGCCGACGGGCCTCGGGCCTGCCCGGCACCGTCGCGCGCTCGTACTGCGCGCGGGCGGCACCCGGTCGCTCTCAGTCCTTGCGCAGGCGCTCGGAAAGGGCGGCGAAGACCTCCTGGGGCACCAGGTGGGAGACGTCGCCGCCCCAGGTGGCGACCTCCTTGACCAGGGAGGACGACAGGAAGCTGTAGGTGGGGTTGGTGGGGATGAAGAGGGTCTCCACGCCCGAGAGGCCGTTGTTCATCTGGGCCATCTGCAGTTCGTAGTCGAAGTCGCTGACCGCGCGCAGGCCCTTGACGATCGCGGGGATGTCGCGCTGCTTGCAGAAGTCGACGAGCAGGCCGTGGAAGGCCTCGACCCGGACGTTCCCGTACTCGGCGGTGACCCGGCCGATCAGGTCGATCCGCTCCTCGACCTCGAAGAGGCCCTTCTTGGACTGGTTGATCATCACCGCGACGTAGACCTCGTCGTAGAGACTCGAGGCTCGGGCGATGATGTCGAGGTGTCCGTTGGTGATCGGGTCGAACGACCCGGGGCAGACGGCGCGGCGCACTGGTGATCCCTCGCTCTCCGGTCCGGTCATCGTGCGTCTTCGCACGCAGCGGCGGCGCGACCGTACCAAAACGTTCCCTCGCCGTACCGACGGGACCGGAGCGTTTCGAAGCCGGGTGGCCACGCGAACTCCCCGCCTCTGGTGCTGCGCTCCACGGTGACGAGGGCTTCGTCGGCGAGCCAGCCCCCGGTGCGGAGTGTGAGCAGGATCTCGCGGAGATCGTCGTCGGAGACGGCGTACGGAGGGTCGAGGAAGACGACGTCGTACGGCTCGGCCGGCGGGGGCGTGCGGATGATCTGTTCCGCTTTGCCCGGTCTGACCTCGGCGCCGGGCAGCCCGAGTGTCTTGACGTTGTCCCGGACGGTGCGGACGGCCCGGGCGTCGGCCTCGACGAGGAGGGCGTGCCCGGCTCCCCGGGACAGGGCCTCCAGGCCCACGGCGCCGGAACCGGCGTACAGGTCGAGGACGCGCTCGCCGTGCAGCGGGCCGCCGAGGAGGGCCTGCCAGGTGGAGAACAGGCCTTCGCGGGCCCGGTCGGAGGTGGGGCGGGTGCCGTTGCCCGGCGGTACGCCCAGGCGGCGTCCGCCGGCCCGGCCGGCGATCACGCGGGTCATGTCCTCGTCCTTGTCCTCGGTCGTCCTTGGTCGCTGGGCTCCTGCCGGCGTGCCGACCGGTGTGCCGGCCAGTGCCCAGAGGCCGGCCGCACCAGTCTGTCAGCCCTTCTCCAGGTACTGCTCCCTCTCGTCGTCCAGCAGAGCCGCGAGCGCGGTGCGCAGTCCCGGCAGGCTCTCCAGTCCGGGGTCGGTGGCGACGACCGCGGTGGCCTCCTCGCGGGCCTCGGCGATGATCTCCTCGTCGTCGATGACGGCGAGCATGCGCAGGCTGGAGCGGGTGCCCGACTGGGCCTGGCCCAGGACGTCGCCCTCACGGCGCTGTTCGAGGTCGAGGCGGGAGAGCTCGAAGCCGTCGAGGGTGGCGGCGACCGCACCGAGCCGCTGGCGGGCCGGGCTCGCCTCGGGCATCTCGGTGACGAGCAGGCACAGGCCGGGGGCCGAGCCCCGGCCGACCCGGCCGCGCAGCTGGTGGAGCTGGGAGACGCCGAAGCGGTCCGCGTCCGTGATCACCATGACGGTGGCGTTGGGAACGTTGACCCCGACCTCGATGACGGTGGTGGCGACCAGGACATCGGTCTCCCCGGCGGCGAAGCGGCGCATGACGGCGTCCTTGTCGTCGGGCTGCATCCTGCCGTGCAGGACCTCCACGCCCAGGCCGCTCAGCGGGCCCTTCGCCAGGTGGTCGGCGACGTCGAGGACGGCCAGCGGCGGACGCTTCTCGGCGTCGTCCTCGGGAGACCCGGGCTTCTTCTTCCCCGCCTTCTTCGGATCGTCCTCCTCGTCCCCGATGCGCGGGCAGACCACGTACGCCTGGTGGCCGTTGCCCACCTCCTCGCGGACCCGTTCCCAGGCACGGGCCAGGAAGTGGGGTTTGTCGGCGGCCGGGACGACATGGCTGACGATGGGTGAGCGGCCGGCCGGGAGCTGGTCGAGGACGGAGGTCTCCAGGTCGCCGAAGACCGTCATCGCGACGGTGCGCGGGATGGGCGTGGCGGTCATGACGAGCAGGTGCGGGGGCTGTTTGCCCTTGCCGCGCAGGGCGTCGCGCTGTTCGACGCCGAACCGGTGCTGCTCGTCGACGACGACCAGGCCCAGGTCGTGGAACTGGACCTTGTCCTCGATCAGCGCGTGTGTGCCGATGACGAGGCCGGCCTCGCCGGTGACCAGGTCGAGCAGGGCCTGACGGCGGGCGGCCGCACCCATGGAGCCGGTGAGCAGCACGACCTTGGTGGCGTTCTCCGCCCCGCCCAGCATGCCGCCCTCGGCCAGCTCGCCCATCATCTCGGTGACCGAGCGGTGGTGCTGCTGGGCGAGCACCTCGGTGGGCGCCAGCATGGCCGCCTGTCCCCCGGCGTCGACGACGGCGAGCATGGCGCGCAGGGCGACCAGGGTCTTTCCGCTGCCGACCTCGCCCTGGAGCAGCCGGTGCATCGGGTGCTCGGTGCCGAGGTCGCCGAAGATCTCCTCGGAGACCTTCCGCTGGCCGTCGGTGAGCGTGAAGGGCAGCCGGTCGTCGAAGGCGGCGAGCAGGCCGTCGGGCCGCGGCCTGCGGGCGACGGCGGGGAGCAGGCCGTCGGCGTGGCGGCGCCGGGCGAGGGCGACCTGGAGGACGAAGGCCTCGTCCCATTTCAGGCGGGCGCGGGCCTCCTCGACGTCGGCCCTGGTCTGCGGGCGGTGGATCTTCAGCAGGGCCTCGGGGAGCGGGACCAGGCCGCGTCCCTCGCGCAGCGGTCCGGGGAGGGGGTCCACGGCGTCCTGGGCACGGGGCAGGACGGTCTGGAGCGCCTTGCCGATCTTCCAGGACTCCAGTTTGGCGGTGGCGGGGTAGATCGGGATGAGTGAGCCGGCCCAGGTCTCGACGCTCTCCTCCGGGTCGCCCCGCAGCAGCTCGTACGCGGGATGGGCGAGTTGGAGGCGGCGGTTGAAGACGGAGACCTTGCCGGCGAACATCGCGCGGGTGCCCGGCAGGAGTTCCTTGTGCGGCTTGTGGACACCGTGGCCGAAGAAGACCAGCTGGAGCCTGCCGCTGCCGTCCGTGATGGTGACCTCGAGACGCTGGCCCTTGCCGCGCGGGGCCTTGGCGGAGGCGAAGGTGTGCAGCCGCGCGTCGGCGACCTGGGCGACCACGGTGACGTGCTCGTCCATGGGGAGGTCGGCGAGGTGGGTGAGCTGACCGCGCTCCTCGTATCTGCGGGGGTAGTGGTGGAGGAGGTCGCCGACCGTGTGCAGGCCGAGGTGCTCGGCCATCACCTTCGCGGTGGGCGGACCGAGCACCGACTTCAGCGGCTGTTGCAGTGGTTCTCGCGACGGTTCTTGCAGCGGTTCTTGCAGTGCGGGCACGGCATCCATTGCACACCACGGCACTGACAAAGCGGGAACACCGGTGCCGCGGCGCCTTCCGGCGGATGGGGAATTCCCTGGTCGGCGGAGTCCTCCGGGCCCTAGGATGACGCGCCAACGCCCCGGCCATCCCCGCGGTCACCGGACCGCCCGACCCCGCGCCGTCAAGAGCCCCCACCGGCGCCGTGACGATGGACTCCCAGATCTCCCAGGCATCCCAGGCACCCGGCCCACCTCAGCCGCCCCACACCTTCCAGGTCGATCTCCGCGGCCTGGTGGACCTGCTCTCCCACCACCTCTACTCCAGTCCCAAGGTCTACCTGCGCGAGCTGCTGCAGAACGCGGTGGACGCCATCACCGCCCGCCGCGCCGAGGATCCGGACGCCCCGGCACACGTGCGGCTGTCCGTGGAGGCGGACGGGCTGCGGGTGGAGGACACCGGTGTCGGCCTCACCGAGGCGGACGTGCACGACCTGCTGGCCACCATCGGGCGCAGCTCCAAGCGCGCCGAGGGCCTGCAGGAGGCCCGCTCCGGCTTTCTCGGGCAGTTCGGCATCGGGCTGCTCGCCTGCTTCGTGGTGGCCGAGCGGATCCGCGTCGTCAGCCGCAGTGCGCGGACGGCGGACGCGTTGCCCGTGGAGTGGACCGCGCGCGACGACGGTTCGTACACCGTACGGACGCTGCCCGGGGAGGCGCGGCCCCAGCCGGGCACCACCGTGCACCTGGTGGCGCGGGCCGGGTCCGCCGAGTGGCTGGCCGAGGAGCGGGTGCTGTCGCTGGCCCGGGACTTCGGCTCGCTGCTGCCGTACGACGTACGGGTGGGCGAGGAGGCGGTGACCGGGCTGCCCGCGCCCTGGGACCGCGCGTATCCGAGTCCCGCCGCCCGCAGGGTGGCACTGGCCCGGCACTGTCACGACCTGTTCGGCTTCACCCCGCTGGACTCCGTCGACCTGGACGTGCCGCTGGCGGGGGTGCGCGGAGTGGCGTACGTGCTGCCGTCCGCGGTCAGTCCGGCCCGGCGCGCGGGACACCGCGTGCACCTGAAGGGCATGCTGCTGACCGAGCGGGCCGAACAGCTGCTGCCCGACTGGGCGTTCTTCGTGCGCTGCGTCCTGGACACGGACAGTCTGCGACCGACGGCCTCGCGCGAGTCGCTGTACGAGGACGAGACGCTGGCCGGGGTCCGCGAGTCGCTGGGCGAGCGGATCCGCGGCTGGCTGACCGGTCTGGCCGCCGGGGACCCGGAGCGCCTTGCGGCGTTCCTGTCGGTGCACCACCTGGGCGTGAAGGCGCTCGCGCGGCACGACCGGGAGATGCTGCGCACGATGCTGCCCTGGCTGCCGTTCGAGACGACGGACGGGCGGCTGTCCCTGGAGGAGTTCGCGCAGCGGCACCCGGTGGTGCACTTCACGCGCACGGTCGAGGAGTACCGGCAGGTCGCGCCGATCGCGTCCGCGCAGGGCATCGGCGTGGTCAACGGCGGTTACACGTACGACAGCGAACTGGTCGAGGCGCTGCCGGCGGTGCGGCCGAACACCGCGGTCGCCGAGCTGGACGCGGACACGGTCACCGCCCATCTGGACGCGGTGGACCCGGCCGAGGAGCTGGCCCTGTCGGGCTTCCTGGCCGCCGCGCGGGCCAGACTGGACCCGCTGGGCTGCGACGTGGTCCTGCGCGCGTTCCACCCGCTGTCGGTGCCCGCGCTGCACCTGGACGACCGGGAGATCCGGCACGAACAGGCTCGCGCCGAGGCGGAGTCGGGGGCCGACGACCTGTGGGCGGGCATTCTCGGCTCGCTGCGCGGCAGCGCCCCGCGGGCGCGTCTGGTGCTCAACCATCTCAACCCGCTGGTACGGCGCATCGGTTCGCTGGGCGAGACCGAACTCATCGGCACCGCCACCGAGTCCCTGTACGGGCAGGCGCTGCTCATGGCACAGCGGCAGCTGCGGCCTGCCGACTCGGCGCTGCTCAACCGGGCGTTCCTCGGCCTGCTGGAGTGGGCCACCCACGACGACTCCACGGGGGGCTCCGGCCGATGACCTCGATCACCGATCTCGATTCCCTGCGCCGCGCGATGGGCGAGAACTCCGAGCAGCCGGAGGGGCCGGCCCGCAACGCGCGCGCGGAGCACCTGCTGCTCGAGGCCGAGCAGCTGGGCATCCCGCTCGCCGTGATCGAGGCGCTCGGGCACCAGCTGAAGGTCTACAACTACAGCTCGGAGAAGGGAAAGATGTTCGTCCCCTTCGCGCGGCTGCTGCGCATGTGGGACGAACGCCCCGAGGACTTCGACGCGGACGAGACGCATGCGCTGCACTGGGTGTTCAAGTGGATGTCGGCCGGCATGCTCGACCAGCCGCACATCCCGCTCGCCTCGATCGAGAAGTGGCTCGGCGAGATGGAGCGCCGCTACCGGCTGGCCGGTCATTCCGAGCGAGCGGTGCGCAGTGCCGAGTTCAGTGTGGCCGCGCATGTCGGGGACGTGCCGCGGGCCGAGCGTGCGTACGCCGCGTGGCTGGCCGCCGACCGGGACACCATGGCCGACTGCCATGCGTGCGAGCTGCACGGGCAGGGCTGGTGGCAGGCGCACAACGGGCGGGACGCGGAGGCCCTCGAGCTGTGGCGGCCGGTCCTGGAGGGCGAGTTCACCTGTGCCCACGAACCGCACACGGTCCTGGCGTCCTCCCTGTTGCCCCTGCTGCGGCTGGGCCGCGTGGACGAGGCGCGCGCCCACCATCTGCGTGGTTTCCGGCTGGTCCGGCCCATGGAGAGCATGCGCGGCGCGTACGCGGACCATGTGGAGTTCTGCGCGCTGAGCGGCAACGAGGCGCGCGCCCTCGAACTGCTCGCGGAGCGGCCCGCCTACTTCACCGACGAGGGGCATCCGCGCAGCAAGCTGGACTTCCTGAGTGTGGTGACGCTGGTCATGGACCGGCTGACCGGGCTCGGTCTGGGCGGCAGCCGGGTCCCCGGGCCGGCCGGACGGACCTGGACCGCCGCGGAACTGGCCCCGCACGCGCGGGACCGGGCGCTGGCTCTGGCGGCCCGTTTCGACGAGCGCAACGGCACGGAGCACGTAGGTGAGCGGGCCCGCGCGCGGATGGCGCGCCGCCCGCTGGTGGACCGGCTGCCGCTCGGCGTGCGGCCGTCGGGCAGGTCCCCGATACGGTCGCCCGAGCGCCCGGTACGGCCCGTGGCGCCGGGTGCCGGGGCGCCGGCGGCGCCGGACACGGAGCCCTTCGGCGATTTCGGGCTGCCCGCGCTGCTCGTCGAGGCGCGGCGGTTGTCGGACACCCTGCAGCCGCACGCCGTGGAGGCGTGGGCGGCGGTGGCGCGCGCCGCGCAGGAGGCCGAGGCGGCGGGGAACGCCGACATCCTGGAGGTCCGCGACCGCGCGGAGGTCGCCGACCACGAGGCGATGGCCCTCGGCCCCGGGGCCACCGGCCTCTTCGAGCGGGCCGCCGAACTGTACGCGGAGGCGGACGACCCCGGGGAGGCTCTGGCGGCACGCGCGCGTGCGGCCTACGTCCACGCGCTGGAGGGCCGGGTGGACGAGGCGCTCGCGGCGGTGGCCGGACCGCACGAGGAGGTCCTCGCGCTGTACGCCGCCGGCGGTACGGGCCCGCGGCAGACGGCGTCGGTACTGATGGCACGGGCGCGGATCCTGACCCGGCGGGTGCACGCCGCCGGTGAGGACCGTGAGGACGCCGTCCTGGAGGAGGCCGTGACCGCCGTCCGCGCGGTCCTGGCGTTCGTGGAGGGGCACACCGGCGGGGACGTGCGGCTCGCCGCGCGGGCCGCCGAGGCCCAGGCGATGCTCGGCGAACTGGCGGGGCACTCCGGGGACGTGGAGGGTGCCGCGGAGCTGTCCGCGCGGGCCGCCGAGGCGTTCGTCGCGGCGGGGCTGCCGTGGTTCGCGGTGGAGTACGAGGCCCGGCTGGCGCAGCTCGCCCACCATCTCGGTGACGTCGACGGTGCCGAACGGGCGCTGCGGGCGGCTCTGGAGCACGGCGGGCCGTATCTGGAGCCGGTCGGGCGGGCTCAGCTGCATCTGCAGCTCGCCGAGGTGACCGGCGGGCTGGGGCGGGTGGCCCAGGCCGCGGACCACGCCCTGGAGGCCGCGCACTGGGCCGACGAGGCGGGCGAGGGAGCGACGCTGGGTGCCTGGGCGCGGCACCAGCTCGGCGGGTTCCTGCTGCGGCGCGGACGATGGGCCGAGGCGGCCGAGGTGCTGGAGTCCGTCCTGCCCGACGTGACGGCCGGTACGCACGGGGACGGGGCGGTCGTCCAGACGCTGTGGTGGCTCGGGGACTGCCTCGGTGAGCTGGGCGAGCACCGGGCCGCCGCCGAGCGGCGGTTGCAGGCCGCCGAGATCGCCCGGCACTGGCCGGAGCAGCAGGACCACGCGACGCTGGCCCATCTGGCCGCGGCCAGCCTGGAGCAGGCGGGCCTGTCCGGGGACGCGGAGCGGGCCTTCGCCCGTGCGGGCGAGCTGTGGCGCACGGTCGGCGACGTGCCCGGCCTGGTGCGCTCGTTGCGTGCCCGCGCGTGGCTCCTGCTGCGTGCGCAGGCCGACCTCGACGGGGCACGCGCGCTGATGGCGGACGCGGTCGAGGAGTGCGGGACGGCGGCGGCCGCGGCCCCGGACGACGAGACCCGTGCGCGTCTCACCGCCGAGCTCGGCCACACCCACCTGCAGTTCGCGGACCTGCTGGTGCGGGTGGCGGGCGGCGGGACCGCCGCCGAGGACGGGAAGTCCCTGCGCGAGGAGGCGGTGGCCGCGCTGGACCGGGCGATCGCCACGTTCGCCCCGCTGGGCCCGGACACCCTCGAGGACCGTTCCCGGGCCGAACTGGCCGCGGCCCGGCTGGAGGCCGACCTGGGCCGCCCCGCCGCCGCGACGGCACGCGCGCGTGCCGTCCTGACCGCCCACGGGAACGCCCCCGGGCAGGACGGGACGGCCCGGGCCCTGCGCGCCCAGGCGGAACACCTGGTGCGTACCGTCACGGGGAGGGAGGCGGAGGAGGAGCGGGGCGCGGCGGAGAGCTGAACCCGCCGCACGACGACCGCGCGGGCCGGACCGCCCCTGAAACCTCCTCGCACGCGACCGGGCCCACCGCCGGCCCGGGGCGGGGTGGTCCGGCGCGAAACGGGGCGGCGACGGCGACGTCCGGCTGTCTCCCGCCACGTCATCCAGCCGGTCGGGCCGACGGAACACCCGGACCGCGGCCCCGGTCGCACCGTCCCCGGCGTCGCGGTCCGGCGTCGCGGGGCCGGGCGGCGACGGCCGCCGGGCGCCCCCCTCGGCGGACGTGCCCGCCGGGCCCGGACCGGAGGTGACGGGTCGTGGCCGGGGCACCACGGCGGTTCCGGTGGCCGGGACGTCCGGGGGCAGGACTGGACAGGACTGCCCCCGGCAGCGGTCTGGCGCGCGTACGCGGCCCGGTGACCGCAGGCGTCCGCTGCGGCCGGCCGGGGCGTGGAGCCGGGACCGGCGACGACGCGGCTCGCGCCGCCCGCAGGGGGCCCGCCCTCACTCCACCCCGATGAGGAGCAGGGCTCCCTGCCTGCCGCCCTGGTGGAGGACCGTGTCGACGGCCAGGTAGCGCTCGCGGACGTGGGTCTCCAGGTGCGTGGCGACGGTGTGCGGGGTCCCGTCTCCGAGGACCAGGGTGACCATCTCGCCGCCGGCGGAGAGCATGCGGTCCAGGACGGCGGTGGCGGTGGCGGTGGCGTCGTCGCCGATCACGGCCACGTCGCCGTCGATGAGGCCGAGGACGTCGCCGGCCTGGCAGATGCCCGCCATGGTCCAGGACTGCCGTTCGGCGACGGTGATCTCGGCGTACCGGGTCGCGCCCGCCGCCGAGGTCATCGCCACCACGTCCTCGTCGAAGCGGCGCTCCGGCTCGTGCACCGCGAGTGCCGCGATGCCCTGGACCGCGGAACGGGTGGGGATGAGGGCCACCCTGAGCCCGTCGGCGCGGGCCTGTTCGGCGGCCGCGGCGGCGGTGTGGCGCAGCTCCGCGTCGTTGGGCAGCAGCACCACCTCGTGCGCGTGGGCCCGCCGTACGGCGTCGACCAGCTCGCCGCTCGCGGGCGGCTCGCCGGGGCGGGCCAGCACCGTGGTCGCCCCGGCCTCGGTGTACAGGCCGGCCAGCCCTTCGCCGGGCACCACGGCCACCACGGCCCGCGCGACCCGTTCCGCGGCCGGCCGGCCGGCACCGGGGGCGTGGGCGTCACCGGCGCCGAAGTGCGTGATCCGGATGCGGTGCGGGCGCCCTGCCTCGACCCCCGCCTCCACGGCGGCTCCGGCGTCGTCGACATGGACGTGGACGTTCCACAGCCCGTCGCCGCCGACCACGACGAGTGAGTCCCCGAGGGCGTCGAGCCGCTGCCGCAACCGCTGCACGGCCGCGTCCTCGGCCTCCAGGAGGTAGATCACCTCGAAGGCGGGTCCGGTGACCGCGGCCTCCGCCGCTCCCCCGCCGTCGGCGCACCCGGTGGGAGGCGTGATGCCGGCGGGGCGCCCGGCCCCGGCGGGTTCCCCGTGACCCGCCCGCGCGTGCCCCGCCCGCGCGTGCGCCCCGGTCCCGTACACCCCGGGCCCGGCCCCTCCCGGTGTCTCTCCCGTGAACGTCTCCACCAGGGCCGCCAGCACCGCCACCAGTCCCTTGCCGCCCGCGTCCACCACACCCGCCCGCCGGAGCACGGCCAGCTGGCCCGGCGTCGCGGCGAGGGCCGCGCGGGCGCCGTCGTAGGCCGCCCGCGCCACCTCCCCGCAGTCGCCCTCCGCACCGCCGGCCGCGTCGGCGGCGGCCGTGGCGACGGTGAGCACGGTGCCTTCGACGGGGTGGGCCACGGCCCGGCGCGCGGAGTCGGCCGCGGTCCGCAGGGCGCGCCGCAGCCCCTGGCCGTCGGCGTGGGGCGCCTCCTCCCCGGCCAGCACCTGTGCCATCCCGCGCAGCAGCTGCGCCAGGATCGTCCCGGAGTTGCCGCGGGCGCCGATCAGCGCCCCGTGCGCCATCGCGCGCGCCGCGTCCGCCAGCGTGGGCCCCTCGGGCCCGCCCGCCTCGTACCCCGCGAACACCGCCTCGACGGCCGTGGCCGCGGACTCGACCGTCAGGTAGAGATTGGTCCCGGTGTCCCCGTCCGCCACGGGGTAGACGTTGATCGCGTCGATCTCCTCACGCGCGCGCCCCAGGGCGTCGAGCGCGCGTCCGCACCAGGCACGCACCGCGAGAGCATCGAAGAATGTCTGCGGCACCTGCGCCACCTGCGCCTCCCTGAGCTGCTGGACGTGGCACGCAGCGTAGACCTCGGGGGTCCGGTCGGCGGAAGCGGGCCGGGCGGGCCCCTGAGCTGCCATGCCGGTTTCGTTCTCCTGGTTCACCCGTTGTATGCTGCTCCGGTTGCCCGATCCGAATCGGGCCTCTCCCTGGCAGAGCCACTCAGATTCCCAAGAGCTCCTCGAGTTCCGACGTTCCTGATCCCGGCATGCCGGGATCAACCGTAAGTGCATCTGAAGTCTTTGGAGTGACCCGTGGCTGCCAACTGCGACGTCTGTGGCAAGGGGCCGGGCTTCGGCAACAACATCTCGCACTCGCACCGCCGTACGCCCCGTCGCTGGAACCCGAACATCCAGCGTGTGCGTACCGTGGTGGGCGGGACGCCGAAGCGCGTGAACGCTTGCACCTCGTGCATCAAGGCCGGCAAGGTCTCGCGCTGACGCTCTCGCTGAGCGCGCGGCCACAGCTGGTTCACCGCACTGAGCCGGTCCACCCTGGGTGGACCGGCTTCTTGCCATGCCCGCGCGGGCTTTCCCGGCCGTGAGGCGGGCCTCAGCACCCGTCGGACGCGGGGCGGCCCCCGGATCCGACGCCGTCCCTGCGCCCGAGCGCCCACCCGTGGTCCACCGGCCCGATCCCGGCGCCCAGCCCGAACCCGGCCGCGATCGCACCCGTGACGTACTCCTTGGCGGCCGTCACCGCCTCCGGCACCGACTGCCCCTTGGCCAGCTGCGCGGCGATCGCCGAGGCGAGGGTGCAGCCCGTTCCGTGGGTGTGCCGGTTGTCGTACCTCGGGGCGCGCAGCCAGTGCTCCTGTGAACCGTCCGTGAGGAGGTCGACGGCGTCGCCCGGGTCTCCGGCGAGATGGCCGCCCTTGATCACGACCCACCGCGGCCCGAACGCCAGCACCGCTTCCGCGGCCCGGCGAAAGTCCCGTTCCGACTGGACCCGGACACCGGTGAGCTGGGCCACTTCGTCCAGGTTCGGCGTGGCCACGGTCGCGACCGGCAGCAGCTTCGTCCGCACGGAGTCGAGCGCGGAGGACGCCAGCAGCGCGTCCCCGTGCTTGGAGACCCCCACGGGGTCGACGACCACCGGTACCCGGCTTCCGGCGAGCAGGCCGGCCACCGCCTCCACCAGTCCGGCGGAGGCGAGCATGCCGGTCTTGACCGCCTGGACCCCGATGTCGTCGACGACGCTGCGGTACTGGGCCCGCACCGCCTCCACCGGCAGCGGCCAGGCGCCCTGCACGCCGAGGGAGTTCTGCGCGGTGACCGCGGTGATCACGCTCATGCCGTGGGTGCCCAGCGCGAGCATCGTCTTCAGGTCGGCCTGGATCCCCGCTCCCCCGCCGGAGTCCGAGCCGGCGACCGTCAGCACCCTCGGCGGCACGGCCGCGGCGCCCTCGGCGCCCTCCACGCTCCCGGCGCTCACGACTCGATGTCCGCGAAGTGGTCCCAGCCGCCCTGGGCGGTCCAGGGGGCCCCGTCGACCGTCACCTGGGGCAGCGCCGAGGGGTTGAGGACCTCGCCTATCACCTTCCAGCGGGCGGGCAGCTTCACGTCCGGCGGGAAGGTGGCCACGATCGCGTGGTCCTCTCCCCCCGTCAGCACCCACTGCATGGGGTCGACGCCGACGGCCTGCCCGATGTCGTTCATCTGGGAGGGGATGTCGACCGCCCCGGAGCGGATGTCGATGCGGACCTTGCTGGCCTCGGCGATGTGCCCGAGGTCGGCGATCAGTCCGTCGCTCACGTCGCACATCGCGGTCGCGCCCAGCCCGGCCGCCGCGGGGCCCGCGTGGTACGGCGGTTCGGGCCGACGGTGCGCCTCGACGAAGGCACGCGGCGAGCGGAAACCGCGCGAGAGCACCGCGAACCCGGCCGCGGACCAGCCGAGCCAGCCGGTCACCGCGACGAGGTCGCCGGGCTGTGCGCCGCCCCGGGTCACCGGCTCCTGGTTGCGCAGGTCACCGAGCGCGGTGATCGCGACCATGATCGTGTCGCCGCGTACGACGTCTCCGCCGACCACCGCGGCGCCCGCCACCTGGCACTCGTCACGCAGGCCGTCCATCAGCTCGGAGGGCCAGGTCACCGGCAGTTCGGCCGGGACGACCAGCGCGAGCAGCAGCGCGGTCGGCACGGCGCCCATGGCGGCGATGTCCGCGAGGTTCTGCGCGGCGGCCTTGCGGCCGACGTCGTAGGCGGTGGACCAGTCGCGGCGGAAGTGCCTGCCCTCGAGCAGGACGTCACTGCTGGCCACGACCCTGCGGTCGGGTGCGGCGACCACGGCGGCGTCGTCGCCCGGGCCGATCCGGACCGCCGGGGTGGTGGTGAGGCGGGAGGTGAGCTCCCTGATGAGCCCGAACTCCCCGAGCTCACCAACCGTGCCCTTCATGTCCCCAGCTCCCCTTCTGTCCCGGTCCGTTCCCGGGTCCGTTCCCGGTCGCGAGTCGTCTCCGCCCTCGCTACGGTCGAAGTGACCGTCACCTTGTGTCCAGCCCGTGCCCCGGCGCGCGGGATCCGGTCCCCGCAGGTCTCCCCGCGACGAGCGGCAACGCGATACCGTGGCGTTCCCTTCCCCCACATGATCCTCGTGGCCGCTCTGGAGGTTCCGTGGTACAGGCGTACATCCTGATCCAGACCGAGGTCGGCAAGGCGTCGACCGTCGCCGACACGATCGGCAGGATCCCTGGAGTCGTCCAGGCCGAGGACGTGACCGGACCCTATGACGTCATCGTGCGCGCTCAAGCCGACACCGTCGACGACCTGGGTCGCATGGTGGTCGCGAAGGTGCAGCAGGTGGACGGCATCACCCGTACCCTGACCTGCCCGGTCGTCCATTTGTAGCCCCCGTCTACCCTGTGCCGGTGAGCTCCTTCCGTCACCGTCACGCCGTCCTTCCCGCTCTCGCCCTGCTGATCACCGCCGCGGGCTGCTCCTCGGCAGACGACAGCGCGTCGGCGGCGGTTCCCAACCCGGACGCGAAGACCACCCAGCTGTGCCAGGACCTGGACGAGGTCCTGCCGGCGGAGGTGGACGGCGAGAATCGCGACGATCCCGAACCCGCGTCCGCGCTGACCGCGGGCTGGGGCGGCGAGGCGATCATACTGCGGTGCGGTGTCTCGCAACCGCCGAAGATGGTGGATCCCCAAGTGGCGGGCGGCAACGACCCGGAGGCGTTGGCGGGCGGCGTCGACGGTGTCGACTGGCTCATGGAACAGCGGGACGACGGGGCACACCGCTTCACGACCGCGAGCCGTGAGGCCTATGTCGAGGTCAGGGTGACCGACGGACGCGACAGCACGGGCGTACTGATCGATCTCGCCCCCGCCGTCAAGGAGGCGATCCCCGAGGGGATCGCCTCCTAGGGCCGTTCTTCCGACCGCCCGTCCTTCCGACCGCTCGGCCTTCTGGCCGTGCGTCTCAGCGCAGTCCGGTCCGCCGGCGCAGCGCCGCCTGCACCAGTCGGTCCACCAGCTCGGAGTACTCGACGCCGGTGGCCTCCCACATCTTCGGGTACATCGAGATGGGCGTGAAGCCGGGCATCGTGTTGATCTCGTTGATGACGAACCCGCCGTCCCCGGTGAGGAAGAAGTCCGCGCGCACCAGCCCTTCGCAGCCCGCCGCCTCGAACGCCTCCACCGCCAGCCGGCGCACCTCGGCGGTCTCCTCGGCGGTCAGCGGTGCGGGCACCACGCCGGGCGTGGAGTCGATGTACTTGGCCTCGAAGTCGTAGTAGGCGTGTGCGTCGGGCGGCGGGATCTCGGCGGGCACCGAGGCGCGCGGGCCGTCCTCGAACTCCAGCACCCCGCATTCGATCTCGCGGCCGTGCAGCGCGGCCTCCACCAGGATCTTCGGGTCGTGCCGCCGGGCCTCGGCGATCGCCTCGTCCAGACCGGCGAGGCCGTCGACCTTGGTGATGCCGATCGAGGAGCCCGCCCGCGCGGGCTTCACGAACAGCGGCCAGCCGTGCTCCCCGGCGAAGTCGACGATCTTCTTACGGGCGGCGGACTCGTCGTTCTCCCACTCGCGGGGCCGGATCACCACGTACGGGCCGACCTTCAGCCCGAAGGAGGTGAACACCCGCTTCATGTACTCCTTGTCCTGCCCGACGGCGGAGGCGAGCACCCCCGAGCCCACGTAGGGGACACCGGAGAGCTCCAGGAGCCCCTGCAGGGTGCCGTCCTCACCGTAGGGGCCGTGCAGCACGGGGAAGACGACGTCGACCTCGCCGAGCGCCTTCGGGACCGAACCGGGCTCGCTGTAGACGACTTCGCGGTTCGCGGGGTCGAGGGGGAGCACCACCGTGCCCTCGGCCGCGTCGGTGAGCTGGTCCACGCTGGGCTGGCGCCGGTCGACGATGGCCATACGGTCCGGCTCGTCGGCGGTGAGTGCCCAGCGGCCGTCCCGGGTGATACCGATCGGCAGGACGTCGTACTTCGTCCGGTCGATGGCCTTGAGGACGGCGCCGGCGGTGACCACGGAGATCCCGTGTTCGGAGCTGCGCCCGCCGAACACAACGGCCACACGCGGCTTGCGAGGCGGCTGCTCGGGGCTCTGGGGGAGGTTCTGGGTGCTCATATGGCGATGAGAGTACCTGGTGGCCGCACCCCTGATACAGCGCCCACGGTGCGGCAAACGGAGGGCTGCCGCGCGGGACGGTGCCCGCGTCGCTCCCCCGCCGCCGCGTCGTCGCTCAGTGTCGTTCCGGCTTCGCGCTGCGCGACATCAGCTCCTTGAGGGCGACCACCGGGGGCTTGCCCTCGTGCACGATGCCGACGACCGTCTCGGTGAGCGGCATGTCGACGCCGTGCCGACGGGCGAGATCCAGCACCGACTCGCAGGACTTGACGCCCTCGGCGGTCTGCCGGGTGACCGCGACGGTCTCCTGAAGGGTCATGCCCTTGCCGAGGTTGGTGCCGAAGGTGTGGTTGCGCGACAGCGGTGAGGAGCAGGTGGCCACCAGGTCGCCGAGGCCCGCGAGTCCGGCGAAGGTCAGCGGGTCCGCGCCGAGCGCGACCCCGAGCCGGGTGGTCTCGGCGAGCCCGCGGGTGATGAGCGAACCCTTGGCGTTGTCACCGAGCCCCATACCGTCCGCGATGCCGACGGCCAGCCCGATCACGTTCTTCACGGCGCCGCCCAGTTCGCAGCCGACGACGTCGGTGTTGGTGTACGGGCGGAAGTACGGCGTGTGGCAGGCGGCCTGGAGCCGCTGGGCGACGGCCTCGTCGGTGCAGGCGACGACGGTGGCGGCCGGCATCCGGGCGGCGACCTCCCGGGCGAGGTTGGGTCCGGTGACCACGGCGATCCGGTCGGCGCCGACCCCGGCGACGTCCTCGATCACCTCGCTCATCCGCATGGCGGAGCCGAGTTCGACGCCTTTCATCAGCGACACCAGGACCGTGTCCGGGGCGAGCAGCGGCTTCCATTCGGCGAGGTTGTCGCGCAGCGTCTGGGAGGGGATCGTGAGAACGGTGAAGTCGGCGTCGCGCGCGGCCTCGGCGGCGTCCGTGGTGGCCCGCAGGTTCGCCGGGAGTTCGACTCCGGGCAGGTAGTCGGGATTGGTGCGGGTGGAGTTGACCGCGTCGACGAGTCCGGGGCGCCGCGCCCACAGCACCACGTCGCATCCGGCGTCGGCGAGCACCATGCCGAAGGCCGTACCCCACGATCCGGTGCCGAAGACGGCCGCCTTGACCGGCTTGCTCACGTGTTCAGCCCCTCTTCCCGCGCGGTGGCGCGTTCTTTGGGCCACCGCTGTTCGTTCTGCCGTTCCTGGTGCCGGTGTTCCGCCGGTCCGCGCCCGGACGGGCCGGCGTGTCCCTTGCGCCGGGTCTGGGTCCGGGTCTTGCGGCGCTGCTCCACGCGTTCACGCTGCGGATCGTAGGGCTCCCCGGGGGCCTTCTCGCCGCGGATCTCCTCCAGCTGACGGGTCACCGCGGCCATGATGACCTCGGTCGCCTCCCTGAGCAGCTCGGGTGTCATCTCCCGGCCGTAGAAACGGTCCAGGTCCACCGGCGGTCCGGCCAGCACGCGGTGCGTCTTGCGCGGGAGGAGGCGGGGCCGGGAGGCGTACGGCGGCAGCACCTCGTTGGCTCCCCACTGCGCGACCGGGACGACGGGGCACCTGGTCTGCAGGGCGACCCGCGCGGCGCCGGTCTTGCCGGTCATGGGCCAGCCGCCCGGGTCCCGGGTGAGGGTGCCCTCGGGGTAGAAGGCGACGCATTCGCCGCGCTCCACGGCGTCGATCGCGGCCCGGAAGGCGCTGAGCGCGTCCGTGCTCTCGCGATAGACGGGGATCTGCCCGGTGCCGCGCATCATGGCTCCGACGAATCCCCTGCTGAAAAGACCGCTCTTCGCCAGGAATCGCGGAACGCGACCGGTGTTGTACTGAAAGTGCGCGTAGGCGACGGGGTCTATGTGTGAATTGTGATTCACCGCAGTGATAAATCCACCTTGGGCCGGAATGTTCTCCATTCCGCGCCAGTCCCGCTTGAGCAGAACCACCAGCGGAGGTTTGCAGATCACCGCGGCGAAGCGGTACGCGAAGCCGATTCTGCGGCGCGGCACACGGACACCTTCCTCTAAGTCCTGGACCCGGGGGCCGGGCGGGCCGCACAAGTGTCGCCCCGGGCCGCCGGTCTGTCGAGAACACCGTACGCCCCGGCCCCCCGGCCACCGGGTGCCGCGGGGGACAATGCAGACGACAAGAGAGGGACGTAACACGCGTGCAGTGGACCTTGGTGGTACCCCTGAAACCGCTGGCCGAGGCCAAGAGCCGGCTCTCCGACACCGCGGACGACGCCCTGCGTCCGGGGCTCGCGCTCGCCTTCGCACAGGACACCGTGGCGGCCGCCCTGGCCTGCCGCGCGGTGCGGGACGTGGTGGTCGTCACGGACGACGCCCTGGCCGGCCGCGAACTGGCCGCGCTGGGTGCGGGCATCGTCGCCGACGAGCCGGGCAGCGGACTGAACGCGGCCCTCGCCCACGCGGCCGCCACCGTGCGGACCGTGCGGCACGCGGGTCCCGTGGCGGCCCTGAACGCCGATCTCCCGGCGCTGCGCCCGGCCGAACTGGCGCGCGTACTGGAGGGGGCGGCCGCGTTCCCGCGCGCGTTCCTCCCCGATACCGCGGGCACCGGCACCACGCTGCTCGCAGCGGCGGCGACGGAGGAACTGCGGCCGTCCTTCGGCCCCGGTTCCCGGACCCGGCACCGCGCGTGGGGAGCCGTCGAACTGTGCCTCGACGCGGTCGATTCCGTACGGCAGGACGTGGACACGGGGGACGATCTCCGGGCGGCGCTGGCGCTGGGGGTGGGACCCCGCACGGCGGCCGCCACCGCGCGGCTGCTGATCGCGGAGCAGTAGGCTGCGGCCATGCAGGCGACCGCGTACACCTACGATCCCGAGAGCCGAAGCGGCCAGGTGCTGCTGGACGACGGCACTCCGGTGCCCTTCGACGCACCGGCCTTCGACGCCGGAGGCCTGAGGCTGCTGCGTCCGGGGCAGCGCGTGCGCATCGAGTTCCGGGGCGAGGGCGAGGCCCGGCGGATCACCCTGGTGACGCTCCAGACGTTCTGACCACCGTCCACGCCCCGACGACGTTTCGGGTGTGTGCCGGCACACCGCGGGCCGGACTCCGTGACGGAGTCCGGCCCGGCGCGTGAGTACCGTTTCGCCGCCGCTACTTCTTGCGGGCGGTGGTCTTCTTGGCGGTGGTCTTGCGTGCGGTCGACTTCTTGGCGGGCGCCTTCGTGGCCGTCGCCTTCTTCGCCGGGGACTTCTTGGCGGTCGTCTTCTTCGCGGCGGCGGTCTTGGCGGTCGCCGCGGACGCGCCGGTGGTCTTCTTGGCGGCGCTCTTCTTCGCGGTGGTCTTCTTCGCGGCGGCCGTCTTTTCCGCGGCCCGCTTCGCCGTGGCCTTCTTGGCGGCGCTCTTCTTCGCGGCGGCCTTCTTCACCGTCGCGGAAGCCCCGCCGGACAGGCTGCCCTTGGGCGCCTTCTTGACGGCGACCTCGCCACCGCGCGGCAGCTTCTTCGAGCCGCTCACCAGGTCCTTGAAACCCTGGCCCGCACGGAAACGCGGCACCGACGTCTTCTTGACCCGCACCCGCTCACCGGTCTGGGGGTTGCGGGCGTAGCGGGCCGGGCGGTCGACCTTCTCGAACGAACCGAAGCCGGTGACCGAGACCCGGTCACCCGCGACCACGGCACGGACGATGGCGTCCAGGACCGCGTCGACGGCATCGGCGGCCTGCTGCCGGCCGCCCATCTTGTCGGCAATCGCTTCTACGAGCTGCGCCTTGTTCACGTCTTCCCCTTCGGAGACATCGCCCGAACGAATCCGTTCAAGCGTTTTCGCACGTTAGGCAGATATATACCGCAAATCAAACACGAAACGGGCTTATCACCCTTGTGCCGCAATGAGCTCGGCCGCCTCGAGCGGTTCAGCGTTCCTCTTCGGGAAATCGGCCCTCGTCGAGGTCCGCGATGAACCGCTCCAGCCGCTTTGCCGCAGAGGCGAGATCGTGCTTGGCCGCGGCCGTAATGACCAGCAGCTTCCGGGCCAGCGCCATCCGTACGCCCTCCGGTACTTGCAGTGCGCGCACTCTTGTATGCGCTTCTTTGAGCCGGACCGCGACCACCGTGTAGAGCTCGAGTTGGCCGTCGCGTTCCATGCACAGATTGTGCCATCTGGGGCGAGTTGTCGCCTGCGCAGGGGGCAACTGCCACCTCGGACGGCGGTCCGAGCACATTCCGAGGTCACGCGCACGTGACACGTGTACCCCGGCAACCACCTTCATAACGTGGGAAGTTGCCAGGCCTCAAGAGGGCGCGCAGGTCCGAACGGGTGCAGACACGGCCGTACCCCCGATCGGTCCGATCGGGGGTACGGAAGGGGGGTGGGCGTGGCTGAAAGTCGACCTGCCGCCCGGACTGCGCGCTACGGAGGGTCAGGCGCCCTGCGCCGTGAGCGTCCGCGGCTTGAACGACGGGCGCTTCGCCTCGTACGTGGCGATGTCCGCCTCGTTCTGCAGGGTGATGGAAATGTCGTCGAGCCCGTTCAGCAGCCGCCAGCGGGAATTCTCGTCGAGCTCGAAGGCGGCGGCGATCCCCTCGGCGCGCACCTCGCGGGCCTCGAGGTCGACGGTGACCTCGGCCTCGGGGTCCCGCTCGGTGAGCTCCCAGAGCGCGTCCACGATCTTCTGCTCGATGACCACGGTGAGCAGGCCGTTCTTCAGCGAGTTGCCGCGGAAGATGTCGGCGAAGCGGGAGGAGATCACGGTCTTGAAGCCGTGGTTCTGCAGCGCCCAGACGGCGTGCTCACGGGAGGAGCCGGTGCCGAAGTCGGGGCCGGCGACCAGGACCGTGGCGCCCTCGCGCTCGGGGCGGTTGAGCACGAACTCCGGGTCCTTGCGCCAGGCCTCGAACAGCCCGTCCTCGAACCCGTCCCGCGTCACCTTCTTGAGCCAGTGGGCGGGGATGATCTGGTCGGTGTCGACGTTGCTGCGGCGCAGCGGGACGGCCCGGCCGGTGTGCGTGGTGAATGCTTCCATGGCTATCGGACTCCAGCGGGCGTACGGGTGTCGGCGGCGAGGTCGGCCGGGGAGGCCAGGTGGCCGAGGACCGCGGTGGCGGCGGCGACCTGCGGGGACACCAGGTGGGTACGGCCCCCCTTGCCCTGCCGGCCCTCGAAGTTGCGGTTGGAGGTGGACGCGGAGCGCTCACCGGGAGCGAGCTGGTCGGGGTTCATGCCCAGGCACATGGAACAGCCCGCGTGCCGCCACTCGGCGCCGGCCTCCTTGAAGACCACGTCCAGGCCCTCGGAGACGGCCTGCAGACCGACCCGTGCGGAGCCCGGGACGACCAGCATCCGCACCCCGTCGGCGACTTTGCGGCCCTTGACGATGTCCGCGGCGGCGCGCAGGTCCTCGATCCGTCCGTTGGTGCAGGAGCCTACGAAGACGGTGTCGACACTGATGGAGTTCAGGGGCTGACCGGCCTCCAACCCCATGTACTCCAGGGCCTTTTCGGCGGCGAGGCGCTCCGAGGCGTCTTCGTACGAAGCGGGGTCGGGGACCGCCGCCGACAGCGGCGCGCCCTGGCCCGGGTTGGTACCCCAGGTGACGAACGGGGACAGCCGGGAGGCGTCGATGACGACCTCGGCGTCGAACTCGGCGTCGTCGTCGGTGCGCAGCGTCTTCCAGTAGGCGACGGCCGCGTCCCAGTCCTCGCCCCGCGGGGCGTGCGGGCGGCCCTCGAGGTAGGCGAACGTCGTCTCGTCGGGGGCGATCATGCCCGCGCGGGCGCCGGCCTCGATCGACATGTTGCAGATGGTCATGCGGGCCTCCATCGAGAGCTTCTCGATGGCCTCGCCGCGGTACTCCAGGATGTAGCCCTGTCCGCCGCCGGTGCCGATGCGCGCGATGACCGCCAGGATCAGGTCCTTGGCCGTGACGCCGTCGGGCAGTTCGCCGTCGACGGTGATCGCCATGGTCTTCGGGCGGGCCATCGGCAGCGTCTGCGTGGCGAGCACGTGCTCGACCTGGGAGGTCCCGATGCCGAAGGCCAGCCCGCCGAACGCACCGTGCGTCGAGGTGTGCGAGTCCCCGCAGACCACGGTCATGCCGGGCTGGGTCAGGCCCAGCTGGGGTCCGACGACGTGCACGACGCCCTGCTCGACGTCCCCCAGCGAGTGCAGCCGGACGCCGAACTCGGCGCAGTTCGCCCGCAGCGTCTCCAGCTGGACGCGGGAGACCGGGTCGGCGATGGGCTTGTCGATGTCGAGGGTCGGGGTGTTGTGGTCCTCGGTCGCGATGGTGAGGTCGAGGCGGCGCACCGTACGGCCGCTCTTGCGGAGGCCGTCGAAGGCCTGGGGGCTGGTCACCTCGTGCAGCAGGTGCAGATCGATGAAGAGGAGGTCGGGCTCGCCCTCGGCGCGCCGGACGACGTGGTCGTCCCAGACCTTCTCCGCGAGTGTCCTACCCATCGCTTTCCCTCCGGCCGGCAAAGGCGCGCCGGCCCAACTAGAGATCCGTGAGGAGACGGCACCCCACCCCTGGTTCCGGGGCGTCGCCGCCCGGCCCGGTGATTCACGGACCGCGGTGCTGATGAACTGTGTACGTCCAGAGTGGCGCGTCCCACGGAAAATTGAACTTGCGTTTCACAGAGTGAGACGCGAGTATCGTTGCATGGACAACAGTAGCGGCGTCGGCGTTCTGGACAAGGCAGCCCTTGTCCTGAGCGCTCTGGAGTCCGGTCCGGCCACCCTCGCGGGGTTGGTCGGTGCCACCGGACTGGCACGACCCACGGCCCACCGCCTGGCCGTGGCCCTGGAGCACCACCGGCTGGTGGCCCGCGACATGCAGGGCAGGTTCATCCTCGGCCCGCGCATGGCCGAGCTGGCCGCGGCGGCCGGCGAGGACCGGCTGCTCGCCACGGCGGGCCCCGTCCTCACGCACCTGCGCGACATCACCGGCGAGAGCGCCCAGCTCTACCGCCGCCAGGGCGACATGCGCATCTGCGTCGCCGCGGCGGAGCGCCTGTCCGGTCTGCGGGACACGGTCCCGGTGGGCTCCACGCTCACGATGAAGGCCGGTTCCTCCGCGCAGATCCTGATGGCCTGGGAGGAACCGGAGCGCCTGCACCGCGGCCTGCAGGGCGCCCGTTTCACGGCGACGGCCCTGTCGGGTGTCCGGCGGCGCGGCTGGGCGCAGTCGATCGGGGAGCGCGAGCCCGGTGTGGCCTCGGTCTCCGCGCCGGTGCGCGGTCCGTCCAACCGCGTGGTGGCCGCCGTCTCCGTGTCGGGGCCCATCGAGCGCCTGAGCCGCCACCCGGGCCGGATGCACGCCCAGGCCGTCATCGACTCCGCGACCCGCCTCTCCGAGGCGCTGCGCCGCACCTGACCCCGCCCGCCTTCCGGGACCGGCCTGCCCCAACGCCGCGGCAGGCCCTCCCCGGACCCGGGGCATGGACGTACGGACACGAGGAAAGCCCTCCACCGAAGTGGAGGGCTTCCTTCTCTGTACCCCCGACCGGATTCGAACCGGCGCTACCGCCTTGAGAGGGCGGCGTGCTAGGCCGCTACACAACGGGGGCGTGGACACTGCGTTTCCGCAGGTCCGAGCTGGTCTACCTGGACTCGAACCAAGACTAACTGAACCAGAATCAGTCGTGCTGCCAATTACACCATAGACCAATGATGGTTTAGACCAGTTCAGTACCCCCGACCGGATTCGAACCGGCGCTACCGCCTTGAGAGGGCGGCGTGCTAGGCCGCTACACAACGGGGGCCCTAGCGATCCTGCATCGTGAGCAGTGGGAGCTACCCTGCTGCCCTCGCGGGAAGGATCTGTACCCCCGACCGGATTCGAACCGGCGCTACTGCCTTGAGAGGGCAGCGTGCTAGGCCGCTACACAACGGGGGCTCGCGGATGAGATCCGCACGGTGCAGATGAGCTCTGCGAGCTGGCCTACCTGGACTCGAACCAAGACTAACTGAACCAGAATCAGTCGTGCTGCCAATTACACCATAGGCCACTGGAACGCAAGCCCCGGAGGGTTCTTGTTCTAGCTGTGCGCTGGGGGGTTCTGGCCTTCCGGCCCGGACCCCGCGGCGCAGGAAGAACATTACCCGATGCCGGTCGGGGCTCCAAAACGGGTATCCGCGCGCAGGAGTGCGGGGAGTTCACCGAGGGAGACGATCCGGCGCGGCCCCACGGGCGGCTCGGCGGTCGCGTACGCCCCGCCCCGGTCGATCCACACCGACAGCAGCCCGGCCTCCGCGGCGCCCCGCCCGTCGATCTCGGGATGGTCGCCGACGTACGCGACCTGGTCGGGCGGCAGCGCCAGGGCCTCGCAGGCCGCCAGGAACGCGCCGACCTCGGGCTTGGAGACACCCAGCTCGGCGGCGCACAGGATGGCCTCGAAACGGTCGTGGACGCCGAGGGCGCGCAGCTTGGGGTCCTGGACGTGCAGGCTGGAGTTGGACAGCACGGCGTGCCGGTGACTGGCGGCGAGCGCGTCGAGGACCGGCAGGACGTCCGGGAAGAGGGACCAGGCGGACTCGTAGTGCACCAGGTAGCGCCGGAACCAGTCGTCGGCCTCGTCGTCGCTCAGCTCGCGCTCCAGGAAGATCCGGATGCGGTCGCGCCGCTGGGTCTCGAAGTCGACCTCGCCCGCGGCGAACCGGGCCCACTGGAGGTCGGTCACCTCCCGCCAGCGCAGCAGCGCCTCCTCCACGGAGGCGTACCCGGCGAGCAGCTCCTCGGCGAGGAGATGTGCCCGCATGCCTTCACGGTCGGCGGAGGTGTAGTCGAAGAGGGTGTCGTCCACGTCCCAGACAACTGCTCGGATCGCCATGGAAACGACGGTACCGACAACGGGCGAGGGGCGGCACCCCGTACTTCGGGTGCCGCCCCTCGGCCCGGGTGGGACTACGCGGCGAGCTTCGCCAGGGCCGCGTCGATCCTGGCCAGGGTCTGCTCCTTGCCCAGGACCTCGAGGGACTCGAAGAGGGGCAGGCCGACCGTGCGGCCGGTGACGGCGACGCGGACCGGGGCCTGTGCCTTGCCGAGCTTGAGGCCGTGGGCCTCGCCGGCGGCCAGGACGGCCTCCTTCAGGGACTCGGCCGACGTCCAGTCGGCCGCGTCCAGCTTCTCGCGGGCGGTGCGCAGCAGGGCGTCGGAGCCCTCCTTCATCGCCTTGGTCCAGGAGGCCTCGTCGAAGACCGGCTCCGGCAGGAACAGGAAGTCGACGTTGTCGGTGATCTCCGACAGCACCTTCAGGCGGGTCTGCGCGTGCGGCGCGATGGCCTGCCACTTGGCCTCGTCGAAGGCCTCCGGGGCCCAGGGGGCGACGGGGGCCTTCAGCCACGGGCGGCAGCGCTCGGTGAAGTCCTTCACGTCGAGCAGGCGGATGTGGTCGGCGTTGATCGCCTCGCACTTCTTGAGGTCGAAGCGGGCCGGGTTGGGGTTGACGTCGGTGACGTCGAAGGCCGCGACCATCTCCTCGACCGTGAAGACGTCCTGGTCGGCGGAGAGCGACCAGCCGAGCAGGGAGAGGTAGTTGAGCAGGCCCTCGGGGAGGAAGCCGCGCTCGCGGTAGAGGTTGAGCGACGACTGGGGGTCGCGCTTGGAGAGCTTCTTGTTGCCCTCGCCCATGACGTAGGGCAGGTGGCCGAAGGCCGGGGTCCGCTTCGCGATGCCCAGCTCGGTCAGCGCCTTGTACAGGGCGACCTGGCGGGGGGTGGAGGAGAGCAGGTCCTCGCCGCGCAGGACGTGGGTGATCTCCATCAGGGCGTCGTCGACCGGGTTGACCAGGGTGTACAGCGGGGCGCCGTTGGCGCGCACGATGCCGTAGTCCGGGACGTTCTCCGGGGTGAAGGTGAGCTCGCCGCGGACCAGGTCGGTGAAGGTGATCGTCTCGTCGGGCATCCGGAAGCGGACGATCGGCTCGCGGCCCTGGGCCCGGTACTCCTCGACCCGGGCGTCGGTCAGCTCGCGGCAGTGGCCGTCGTACCCGGAGGGCCTGCCCGCGGCGCGGGCGGCCTCGCGGCGGGAGTCCAGCTCCTCCTGGGAGCAGTAGCAGCGGTAGGCGTGGCCGGCGTCCAGGAGCCTGTCGGCGACGTCCCGGTAGATGTCCATGCGCTGCGACTGGCGGTACGGCGCGTGCGGGCCGCCGGCCTCGGGGCCCTCGTCCCAGTCGAAGCCGAGCCAGCGCATCGCGTCGAGGAGCTGGTCGTACGACTCCTCGGAGTCGCGGGCCGCGTCGGTGTCCTCGATGCGGAAGACCAGCGTGCCCTGGTGGTGCTTGGCGAACGCCCAGTTGAACAGGGCGGTGCGGACCAGGCCCACGTGGGGGTTGCCGGTGGGCGACGGACAGAAACGGACGCGAACTGAGGAACCTGCTGCGCTAGCCACGCTTGACAACCTTGTTGGTGAGAGTGCCGATGCCTTCGATGGTGACGGCGACCTCGTCGCCGACGTTGAGGGGGCCGACGCCGGCCGGGGTGCCCGTGAGGATCACGTCGCCGGGGAGCAGCGTCATCGCCTCGGAGATGTGGACGATCAGATCCTCGATGGAGTGGATCATCTCGCTGGTGCGGCCGAGTTGGCGCTGTTCCCCGTTGACCGTGAGCTGCACGGTGAGGTCACCGGCGGCGGCGAGGTCCAGGTCCGTCTCCACCCAGGGGCCGAGCGGGCAGGAGGTGTCGAAGCCCTTGGCGCGCGCCCACTGCTTCTCGCGCCGCTGGACGTCGCGGGCGGTGACGTCGTTGGCGCAGGTGTAGCCGAAGATCACGTCCTTGACGCGCTCGCGCGGGACCTCGCGGCAGAGCCGGCCGATCACCACGGCCAGTTCGGCCTCGTGGTGCACCTCCTGGGAGAAGGAGGGGTACTGGATCTCGTCGCCGGGGCCGATCACCGAGGTGGCGGGCTTGAAGAAGGCGAACGGGGCGTCGGGCGCCTCGCCGCCCATCTCCCTCGCGTGCTCGGCGTAGTTGCGGCCGAAGGCCACCACCTTGTTGGGGAGCACCGGGGGCAGCAGCCTGACCTTGCTCACCGGGACCTTCGTGCCGGAGAGTTCGAAGTCCGTGAACGGGATGCCCTTGATGATGTCCAGGACGAGCTCGTCCTGCTGGTCGCCCTCGACCGCGCCGAAGGCGACGTTCCCGTCGATGGAGAATCTGGCGATGCGCACGGGATGCTTGGCCCCTTGACCTTGACTGAGCTGGCTGGAGTCTGACGCTCCAGGCTAACGCGGCAGGGGGCGCGCGCCTCGCGCATCGCCCCGTGCACAGCACGGAGCGGCGCCCCCTGGGGAGGGGACGCCGCGGGACCGTTCCGGCCGCTCGGACTGCCTCCGGGGCCTTTGAGCATTTCGGGGCCGGTGCCCGTACCGGTCGGTGCCGGTAAGGAAAGGGGGACTAGCTCGCGGCGCCGGCCGCGGTCGGCATCTCCATGAGGACGGTGCGCCTGGGATTGGCGGTCTGGGCCGGGAGCTCGACGGTGTGCTCCTGCTGGACCGGTGTCTGCAGTTCGGCGGTGCCGTCGAGGTGGGCCAGCGTCGTGCGCCGCGGGTTGGCGATCTTGTGGAACATCGTCGTCTTCACTGTTTGCTCGACCCTGTCCTGTTCACGGGCGTCCGACGGGGTCCGAGGACCGCCCCCTCGGGCGCGGGTTGTCTGTTGTGTCGTCTCTGTAAAGCGTCAGGCTAAACACGCGTTTCCCACCGACCGCCGTGGGGGACCGTCATATGCGTGTGAGTTTGCTCACGAATCGAGGGGCAAATCGCACAATCCGGGCCGCCTCCCCCTGTGAGCGAAACGGACATTGGGCAACTGAAGCAGCCATTCCGCTCCTGATCATCGCGACTGGGACACCGGGTCGACCCCGGATCCACTCAGCGCAATCACCCCTGTTGACCCCCTTTGCCCTGGATCACTTTCCACGTGCGGTGATCCCTCCTTCACCCCCTGTCATGTAAGTCACCGCATACCCCGTGGGCCTTGTTGGGAGATCCCGCACTGTGCTGGAATTCCAGCGACCGCCGCAGATTCCGATCCGGCGCACAGGGGGCGCACGAACGCGCCGTCGTGGCGGTGAGCAAGGGGGGAACCCGCGCCGGTCACTCACGACCGCCACGGGGGCGTATTCAGGGCGCCCCTATGACGCCGACACCGTGTCCCGCCGTTCACGCGGAGGGGCGCCTGGTCCAGAGGTTGCGACGCTAGTGCAGGGACGTTTCAAGAGGGATGGCAGCGCTTCGGCGGAGCCGGAGCACGGCGGGAATGGCCCCATGGCCGTCGGCTCCTCGCCCCAGCACGCCCAGAACCACGCCCAGAACCAGGGCCCGGCCGTGAACGGTGAAGGCGGCGACCGTCCCGGCGCCAAGCCCGCGGGAGCGGAGGGTGCTCCCCCGGCCCCGTCGAAGCCTCCGAAGAACCCCACCGGCCCGGGGCCGCGCATAGCCCTGCGCAACTGGCGGATCTCCACCCGACTGGTGTCGCTGCTCGCGCTCCCGGTGGTCGCGGCCACCTCGCTGGGCGCCCTGCGTATCAACCAGTCGATGGACGACATCCAGCAGCTCGACAACATGAAGCTGCTGACCGACATGACCCAGCAGGCCACCGAGCTCGCCGCCGCGCTCCAGGAGGAGCGCGACCAGTCGGCCGGCCCGCTGGCGCACGGCGGCAAGGCCACCGACTTCGGGGTCAAGGGCCACCGCGAGAAGACCGACCGCGCCCGGAAGAACTTCCTCGACAGTTCCGAGGAAATCAACAACGCCAGCCGGGAGGGCAATCTCACCGGTGTCCGCGACAACCTTGTCCAGCTCGCCGGCGACCTGGGCGACCTGGAGAAGATCCGCAACACGGCCTACGTGGCGGAGGGCAACTCCACCCAGACCGTCGAGGCGTACCACCGCCTGATCGAGAACCTGATCGGCCTCTCCCAGGACATGGCCGAGGCGACCAGCAACTCCGAGATGATCCAGCGCACACGCGCCCTGGGGGCCTTCTCCGCCGCCAAGGAGTACGCGTCGATCCAGCGCGCGGTCCTCGCGGCGGCCCTGCCCGCCAACAACACCAGCTTCGGCGACCTCGCCGAGAACGACCGGCTCTACGCCGAGTCGGCGCTGGAGAGCCAGAAGTCCGAGGTGCGCAGCTTCAAGAGCATCTACGGCGAGGACCCGGCCACCGAGCTGCTGCTGCCCATCGAGGACGGCAACGCCACCATCCAGGCCACCGACAAGTACGCGAGCCGGGCCCTGGTGTCGGCCGGCGGCCTGGAGTCGATGGACAAGCGGTCCTACCGGGACTGGCTGGACGACAGCTCCACCAAGCTCCAGCAGATGAAGAACGTCGAGCACACGCTGCTCGAGGAGATGGAACAGAAGGCCCGTGAGCTGCGCAGTGCCACCGAGCGCGACGCGATCATCTCCGGTGCGCTGATCCTGATCGTGCTCGGCGTCTCGCTGGTCGGCGCCTTCGTCGTGGCCCGCTCCATGATCCGCTCGCTGCGCCGCCTCGAGGACACCGCGACCAAGGTCGCCCAGGAACGTCTGCCCGAGCTGGTCAAGCAGCTGTCCGAGGCCGACCCGCAGGACGTCGACACGTCCGTGGAGTCGGTCGGTGTGCACTCCCGGGACGAGATCGGCCGTGTGGCCGCGGCCTTCGACGACGTGCACCGCGAGGCGGTCCGCCTCGCCGCCGAGCAGGCCCTGCTGCGGGGCAACGTCAACGCGATGTTCACCAACCTCTCGCGCCGCTCCCAGGGTCTGATCCAGCGCCAGCTGTCGCTGATCTCCGAGCTGGAGTCCCGCGAGGCCGACCCGGACCAGCTGTCCTCGCTGTTCAAACTGGACCACCTCGCCACCCGTATGCGCCGCAACGGCGAGAACCTGCTGGTCCTCGCGGGTGAGGAGCCCGGACGGCGGTGGACCCGCCCGGTCCCGCTGGTCGACGTGCTCCGTGCCGCCGCCTCCGAGGTGGAGCAGTACGAGCGCATCGAGCTGGCCTCCGTGCCGGGCACCGAGGTGGCCGGCCGGGTCGTCAACGACCTCGTCCACCTGCTCGCCGAGCTGCTGGAGAACGCGACGTCGTTCTCCTCCCCGCAGACCAAGGTCAAGGTCACCGGGCACGCGCTGCCCGACGGCCGGGTGCTGATCGAGATCCACGACACCGGTATCGGCCTGTCGCCGGAGGACCTGGCGGCGATCAACGAGCGGCTCGCCTCGCCGCCCACCGTGGACGTCTCCGTCTCCCGCCGCATGGGTCTGTTCGTGGTCGGCCGGCTGTCGCAGCGGCACGGCATCCGCATCCAGCTCCGCCCGTCCGACTCCGGTGGTACGACCGCGCTGGTCATGCTGCCCGTGGATGTCGCCCAGGGTGGCAAGAAGCCCCAGGGCAAGCCCGGTCAGCCGGGTGGCGGCGGTCCCGCGGCCGCACAGGCCGCGGCCGGTGCCGCGGCGGCCCGCCGGGCCGCCGGCGCCGGTCAGTCCGGCGGCGGCGCCCTCGGTGCCGGTCAGTCCGGCGGTGGTCTGCTCGGCGCGGGCCAGGGTCCGCGGGCCGCGCTGCCCGGACGGGACGGCCAGGGCCGGCCGGGTGCCCCGGGAGGGGCGCGTGGCCAGCAGGGCAGGTCGTCCGCTCCGTCGCTGTTCGAGCAGGGCGGCGCTCCGTCGCAGGGCCGTCCGGCCCCGGCCGGCGCGGGTGCCGGCTACGGCGGCCAGGCTCCGGGTGCCCCGCAGGGGATGCAGTCCCCGGGTCAGGGCGGTGCACAGGGCCAGGACCTGTTCGGTGGCGGCCGGGGCGACGTGCCCCAGCAGCGGGGCAACGGCAACGCCGAGCGCGGCCGTCGTCCGCAGCTGCCCCCGCGCGACAACGGTCCGCGCGCCGAGCTGCCCGGCGACCAGCAGCCGCGGGTGCCGAGCTGGAGCGACGAGAACGCCCAGCCGCCGGTGCCCCGGGCACCGCTGGACGCCCCGCGCGGCCACGACGAGCCGGACGCCGCCCGGACGAACGCCATGCCGCGGTTCGACGACCAGCACGGTGTCGGCGCGACGGCCGAGATGCCCCGGTTCGACGACCGGCAGGGCTCCGGCGCTCCCCGTCACGGCGCTCCCGGTGGCGACGCCCCGCAGCACGCCGGCCAGTACGGCCGGCCCGGTGCGGACGGCGACCAGGACCCGGGCCAGTTCGTCCGCGGTGACCTCTACGGCGCCCCGGCGGACCGCTACAACGGACAACAGGGCAACGGTCAGAACCCCTCCCACACCGGCCAGTTCCCGGGCCAGCAGGGCTATGACACCGGGGCCTACGGCAGCGGCTCGTACGACGACGGTTCCACCGGTCAGTACCCGGCCCAGCAGGGCCAGGGCGACGGCGCTCCCACGCGGTACCCCGCTCCGGAGCGCCCGAACCTCGCGGACCCGGCCTCCACCGGCCAGTTCGAGCGTCCCCAGATGAACGGGACGCAGGAGGGCGACCACGGCAGCCGGCGTCCTGCGGCCCCGCAGCAGCGTCCGGACCGTCCCCAGCTGGAACAGGGAGCTGCCCCGCAGCGGCCCGACAACGGCCGTGGGCAGAGCGACGCCTGGGCACTGCCGCCGGCGTCCGGTCCCGGCGACGGGCGCACCCCGCTGTACGACACCCTGGAGACCAACTGGTTCCACGGTGCCCGGGAGGAGGAGCAGGGCAATCCCCCGGCTCCGGCCCAGCAGCAGCCGCAACAGCAGCAGCCGCAACAGCAGTCACCGCAGCCGCCGCAGGGGCCCACCGGCCCGCAGCGGTCCGCTGCCACCACCTGGCGCAGCTCGCCCAACGACGAGCTGGTCCGGCAGGCCGAACGCGTCCGGCAGCCGGCCGCGGGCGGCGTCACCACCTCAGGCCTGCCACGCCGGGTGCCCAAGGCGAACCTCGTCCCGGGCACGGCTCAGCAGCAGTCCCACCAGAGCGGTCCGCAGGTCTCCCGTGCGCCCGATGACGTGCGCGGCCGGCTGACCAATCTCCGTCGAGGTATCGCACAGGGTCGTCAGGCCGGTTCGTCCACCCAGACCGGCAGCTTCCCCCGACCCACTCACCAGCAGGAGCGTTAGTTGAGCCCGATGAGCCAGGCGGCACAGAACCTCAACTGGTTGATCACCAACTTCGTGGACAACACCCCCGGGGTGTCCCACACCGTCGTCGTGTCCGCCGACGGACTCCTTCTGGCGATGTCCGAAGGATTTCCCCGCGACCGCGCGGACCAGCTCGCGGCCGTGGCATCGGGACTGACGTCCCTGACCGCCGGCGCCTCCCGTATCTTCGAAGGCGGCGACGTCGCACAGACGGTCGTCGAGATGGAGCGGGGTTTCCTCTTCCTCATGTCCGTCTCGGACGGTTCGTCCCTGGCCGTCCTGGCTCACCCCGAGTGCGACATCGGCCTCGTCGGCTACGAGATGGCACTCCTGGTCGACCGTGCGGGAGCGGTCCTCACCCCGGACCTGCGGGCTGAGCTACAGGGAAGTCTGCTCCACTGATCGGCCCCGGCACCACCCGTCTCACCAAATCACCGTCCGGCCGCCACATTCCCCCCACCGGCCCCGTCAGACGGCTTGACCGACCGACTTGCTGTCCCGCCCGGAGGATCCATGACCCCGCCCACCGCCTCTCATGATCCGTACGCGGAGCCGTACGAGGACGAGGGCGACCAGCCACTGGTCCGTCCCTATGCGATGACCGGTGGCCGGACCAGGCCGCGCTATCAGCTCGCCATCGAGGCACTGATCAGTACGACGGCCGATCCGGCAGCGCTCATGGGGCTCCTCCCGGAGCACCAGCGCATCTGCCATCTGACCCGTGAGGTGAAGTCGGTCGCCGAGGTCTCGGCGCTCCTGAACATGCCGTTGGGCGTGGCCCGGATCCTGGTGGCGGACCTCGCGGAGGCGGGTCTCGTCGCCATCCACCAGCCGGGCGGCGACGAGACCACCGGCGCACCGGACGTGACACTGCTCGAAAGGGTGCTCAGTGGACTTCGCAAGCTCTAGCGGCGGGACGGTCTCCGAAAGCCGTTCCACCACCTCCGCGAAGATCGTGGTGGCGGGTGGCTTCGGCGTGGGCAAGACCACGTTCGTCGGCGCCGTCTCGGAGATCAACCCGCTGCGTACCGAGGCCGTGATGACCTCCGCTTCAGCGGGCATCGACGACCTCACGCACACCGGAGGCAAGACCACCACGACGGTGGCCATGGACTTCGGCCGTATCACTCTGGACCAGGACCTGATCCTGTACCTCTTCGGTACACCCGGCCAGGACCGCTTCTGGTTCATGTGGGACGACCTGGTGCGCGGCGCGATCGGCGCGGTCGTCCTGGTGGACACCCGCCGGCTGGCCGACTGCTTCCCGGCCGTCGACTACTTCGAGAACAGTGGACTTCCGTTCGTCGTCGCGCTCAACGGCTTCGACGGACAGCAGCCCTACCAGCCGGAAGAGGTGCGCGAGGCCCTGCAGATCGGGCCCGACACCCCGATCATCACCACCGACGCCCGGCACCGCTCGGACGCCAAGAGCGCGCTGATCACCCTGGTCGAGCACGCCCTCATGGCGCGCCTGCGGTAGCGCGGCGGCGACCGCATACGGCAGTTGCCGTAGATACGCCGGAGCCGGCTGTGTCCTTGGACACGGCCGGCCCCGGTGTTCATAACGTTTCGGGAGAGGAATCGACCAGGGCCGCCACGCGACGCGTTCGATCCGTACCGCTGCGCGCACGACCGCCCCGTCATTTGACGGGGCTCACTCTTTTTGACCGTTTTATCTGCGGTTTACATCACGCCGGAACCTTCCCTTCCGTTGTTTGGAAGAGAACTGGTCGGCATGCTGGAATGCCTGGACCGCCCCTTGGTCGAAGACGCACTCAGCAGTCGTTGGCCCGCCGGGCTCTGAGACACTGCGGCACGACGTAGGTGCCGACCCGCTGAGAGGTTGTTGGTCGAGTGAGGCGAAGCCCGCGAAGTCCCGAGCCGTCGGCCCGGGGCAACTTCACCCCGCCGCCGCGCGCAGCGGCTCCCGCCCCCGTGCACGACACGGAACCGACGACCGCGCCCGCACCCGGCGGCGGACGCCTCTCCCCCCGCAACTGGCGGGTGGCCACCAGGCTGAACGCGATCCTGCTCATACCCGTGCTGGTCGGCCTCGTCATGGGCGGCTTCCAGGTGAAGGGGTCGATCGACACCTGGCAGGAGGCCGAGGACGCGGAGAACACCGCCCGTCTGGTGCGGGCCTCCCTCACCTACGCCAACGCCCTCTACCTGGAGCGCGACCTCACCGCGACTCCGCTGCTGCAGGGCGAGGGCCAGGACGACCCGGCCGTCGTCAAGGCGCGTGCCGCGACGGACCAGGCCGCCGACGACTTCGACGTGGCGGCCCAGTCCATGCCGGACAAGCCGGGCCTGCAGCGCCGGCTGGAACTGCTGCGCGAGGCCGAGCCCGGGCTGACGCAGCTGCGCGAGGCCGCGTACACCTCCGAGCTCAAGGGGGTGGAGACCGAAGAGGGCTACGTCCGGGTGGCCAACCCTCTGATGCAGTTCGCCAACGAACTCGGCCTGGGCACCGGCAACGTCACCAGTTACGGCCGTACGGTCTACGCGATCTCGCTGTCCAAGGCAGCGGTGTCGCTGCAGCGGTCCATCGGTACGCACCTGCTGGTGAAGCCCGGCCCCACCGACAGCCAGCTCGCCAGCCAGCGCGTCGCGCTCTCGTCCTACGCCTACCTCGAGGGCATCGCCGTCCAGGAGTACATGGGCGGTGGCACCGAGGCCGACGCCGACAACCTGGCGCAGACCCGTAAGGACATCGAGGCCGACGGTGCGGCCCTGGCCAAGGAGAACGCCGCCTCGGACCCGGACTACGTGCCGCCGCCCGAGAACCCGGTCACGCTGGTCACGGAGGTCGCGCGGCTCAACACCACGGACCCGGCCGCCCGCACCGAGATGGCCGGCCGCGGCATCACCGCCGAGAACTACTGGGCGGTCAACACCCTCAAGTTCGACGGCTACCGCGAGATCGAGGCGGACCTCGCCGACACCGCGGTGGAGGACGCGGCCGCCATCGCCGGTGACGCGCGGCGCGACGCCTTCGTCACCGGCGGCGCCGTCGTGATCGCCCTGCTCGCCGCGTTCGTCCTGGCCGGCATGGTGGCCCGCCAGATGAGCCGCTCCATGCGCCAGCTGCGCAACGCCGCCTTCGGCATCGCCGAGCAGCGGCTGCCGATGCTGGTCGACCAGCTCTCCCGTACCGACCCCGGCCGGGTCGACACCCGGGTCGCCCCGATCCCGATCAACTCCACGGACGAGATCGGCGAGGTGGCCCGCGCCTTCGACCAGGTCCACCGTGAGGCCGTACGGCTCGCCTCCGAGCAGGCTCTGCTGCGGGGCAACATCAACGCGATCTTCACCAACCTCTCGCGCCGCAACCAGTCGCTGATCGAGGGACAGCTGACCCTGATCACCGGCCTGGAGAACAACGAGGCCGACCCGGACCAGCTGGAGCACCTCTTCAAGCTGGACCACCTGGCCACCCGTATGCGCCGCAACGGCGAGAACCTGCTGGTCCTCGCCGGTGAGGAGCCGGGCCGCCGCTGGGACCAGCCGGTCCCGCTGGTCGACGTGCTGCGCGCCGCCTCCTCCGAGGTGGAGCAGTACGAACGCATCGAGCTGTCCGGTGTCCCCGAGGCCGAGATCCACGGCCGCGCGGTGACCGACCTCGTGCACCTGCTGGCCGAGCTCCTCGAGAACGCCACCACGTTCTCCTCGCCCCAGACCAAGGTCCGTGTCACCGCGACCCGTCTTCCCGACGGCCGCGTGATGATCGAGATCCACGACAAGGGCATCGGCCTGACCGCCGAGGACTTCGCGGACATCAACCACAAGCTGGCCAACCCGCCGACCGTGGACGCCGCGATCTCCCAGCGCATGGGCCTGTTCGTGGTCGGCCGGCTGTCCGACCGGCACGGCATCCGGGTCCAGCTGCGCCCCTCGGGCGAGCAGGCCGGTACGACCTCGCTGGTCATGCTGCCGGACGCGATCACCCATGGTGGCGGTGGCGAGACGCAGCCCGCCCCCGACGAGTTCACGGTCTCCCAGATCATCCCGGAGCAGAACGCCTACCCGGGCGAGGACTTCAGCCGGCAACAACAGCAGCAGCAGCCGCTGCGCACGGCGGCGGAGCTCGGCTTCGACGACAGCCGCTACGAGGTCCCGGACGACCTCCGCGACCTGGACCCGGTCGGCCGTTCCCTGACGCGCGAGGAGCGCCGGGCGGCCCATGATCCGCAGAGCGAGCCGCCCGCACTCTCCGGCCCGCGGGCGCCCGGCGAGCCGGACGGCGCCGAACAGGCCGCCGGACCCGACGAGTTCGCCGCCTCCCCGCAGGGCTACGGCGACGGTCGGGGTGTCACCGACTCCCAGAACTTCGAGGGCGCACCGGCCGGTTACCCGGAGCAGGAGCCGGCCGGTTACCCGGAGCAGGAGCCGGCCGGTTACGGCCAGCAGGCGTACGGCAACGGGCAGCAGGCGCAGTACGAGGGACAGCAGGCGCAGTACGAGGGACAGCAGCAGGCGTACGGCGAGCCGTACTACGCACCGGGCGCCCACCTGCCGCAGAACGACTCCTTCTCCTCGAACGGCGGTTATCCGGAAGGCTCCTACGCGGAGCCGGCCCAGGACGATCGCACGACGGGCGGCCAGGCCGGCCCGGGGGAGTTCCCGGCCTTCGGTGAGCAGCGTCCTCAGGACGACTGGCCGCAGCAGGACGGCTACCGGAACGGCTACCCCGCGCAGTACCCCACGGCGTCCCCTCAGACGGAGTCCGCCCCGGCCGCTGACGCGACGGCGCAGGACAGCGTAGGCTTCGACCGTCCGGGTCCGGCCGACTCCGACTTCCACGAGCTGACCGACGCCGGGCTTCCGCGTCGTGGGGCCTCCACGGGCGGCGCCGGTGACAAGCAGCGTGCGCACCAGGAGCCCACGGCTCCGGGTTTCGCCGCCACCTCGGCTCCGGCCCAGCAGGGCGACGGCGACGGCGACAGCTCCTGGCGTTCGGCGAACGACGATCGCTGGCAGCAGGCGTCCTCGTTGCGGAGGCCCAAGGCGGGCGGGGTGACCTCATCCGGGCTGCCGCGGCGTGTTCCCCAGGCCAACCTGGTCGAGGGCGCCGCCGAAACCACCCCTCAGGGAGGCCCCCAGGTCTCCCGTGCCCCGGAGGATGTCCGGGGCAGGCTGAGCAACCTGCGGCGCGGCGTACAACGAGGCCGCAACGCGGGCAGTGAAACGAACGGCCAGGCCACTGGGAATCACCGCAGTGGTCCTGACAGCACCTACAACCAGGAGCGTTAGTGTGAGCCCGATGAGCCAGGCGGCACAGAACCTGAACTGGTTGATCACCAACTTCGTGGACAACACCCCGGGGGTGTCCCACACGGTGGTGGTCTCCGCCGACGGACTCCTTCTGGCGATGTCCGAAGGATTTCCCCGCGACCGCGCGGACCAGCTCGCGGCCGTGGCCTCCGGGCTGACGTCGCTGACGGCAGGCGCCTCCCGGATCTTCGAGGGCGGCAGCGTGAACCAGACGGTGGTGGAGATGGAGCGGGGATTCCTGTTCCTCATGTCCATTTCCGACGGTTCCTCACTCGCCGTTCTCGCACATCCCGATGCGGACATCGGTCTCATCGGCTACGAGATGGCCCTCCTGGTCGACCGTGCCGGTACGGTCCTGACCCCGGACCTTCGCGCGGAGCTCCAGGGGAGCCTGCTCAACTGACAAACGGACGGTGCGGTTTCGCGCCCCGTGGCCGTAAGGTCTGGGGACGCGGCTTCCACGGGACGGATGCCAGGAACAGCCGGAGGAGGAGAAAAGTGGCTATACCAGACGGATCGTCTACGGGCAACTGGTCGTACGACCCCGCACAGGGGCACAACGACGGTTCCCAGAACCGGTACGGCTACCCCTCTTCGCCGAACCACGGCCACCCGTACGCGCCGCAGGGCCCCGGCCCTTCGCCGTACGAGCAGCCGCATGCGCCGCACATCCAGCCCGTGCAGCCGCAGCACCGCACCCCCGAGCCGACGCCCGCCGGGGCGTCGAACAATCACCTGGTGCGCCCGTACGCCATGACGGGCGGCCGCACCAGGCCGCGGTACCAGCTCGCCATCGAGGCGCTGGTGCACACCACCGCGCAGCCGCACCAGATGCAGGGCCAGTTGCCCGAGCATCAGCGGATCTGCCACCTCTGCCGGGAGATCAAGTCGGTGGCCGAGATCTCGGCCCTGCTGACCATCCCTCTCGGTGTGGCCAGGATTCTCGTCGCCGACTTGGCGGAGGCAGGACTGGTCGCCATCCATCAGCCCGGCGGCGACGAGAGCGCCGGCGGCCAGCCAGACGTGACACTGCTCGAAAGGGTGCTCAGTGGACTTCGCAAGCTCTAGCGGCGGTCCTTCCCGCTCCACCACCTCCGCGAAGATCGTGGTGGCGGGCGGCTTCGGCGTGGGCAAGACCACGTTCGTCGGCGCTGTCTCGGAGATCAACCCGCTGCGTACCGAGGCCGTGATGACGTCCGCTTCAGCGGGCATCGACGACCTCACCCACACCGGGGACAAGACCACCACGACGGTGGCCATGGACTTCGGCCGTATCACTCTGGACCAGGACCTGATCCTGTACCTCTTCGGTACACCCGGCCAGGACCGCTTCTGGTTCATGTGGGACGACCTGGTGCGCGGCGCGATCGGCGCGATCGTGCTCGTCGACACGCGGAGGCTCGCCGACTGCTTCCCGGCCGTCGACTACTTCGAGAACAGCGGACTTCCGTTCGTCATCGCGCTCAACGGCTTCGACGGACAGCAGCCGTACAACCCGGACGAGGTGCGTGAGGCCCTGCAGATCGGGCCCGACGCCCCGATCATCACCACCGACGCCCGGCACCGCTCGGACGCCAAGAGCGCGCTGATCACCCTGGTCGAGCACGCCCTCATGGCGCGCCTGCGGTAGTAAGGCGGCCGGGCCGTACGGCCGCCGAACACGGGAGAGTCCCCCACCGGTCCGGTGGGGGACTCTCCCGTGTCGTTCTCCGTGTCGTGGTGCGCCCCTGCGGCCCCGCTCCGAGGGGCGGACGCCCCGCAGGGGCCCGCCCGGGTGGGCGGGCCCCTGCGGGGCGTGCTCGTGGGCTCAGCGCCAGCTGTGCGGAGCGCGGAAGCCGGGCTCGCGCTCGAGGCGGCGCCAGCCGGCCCTGGCGCGGCCGGGGTGGGCCGGGGCCTCGTGGGCGGGGCGGGCGGCGGCGCGGGCGAGGAGGATCGCGGTGATGGCGGCGACTTCCTCGGGCCCTGCGTGGCCCTTCTCGACGCGGATGTCAGGTGTGCTCATGGGTGTCAGTCTCCCTGGGAGAGAGGTCCGCGGGGTTGCCGCGGCGGGTCCGCCGGGTTACCGGGGCGGGTTGCTCGGTCCGGCCGTCTACTGCGGCGGGTTGCCGTGCTTGCGGGAGGGCAGGTCGGCGTGCTTGGTCTGCAGCATCGCCAGGGAGCGGATCAGCACCTCGCGGGTCTCGGCGGGGTCGATGACGTCGTCGACCAGACCGCGTTCGGCCGCGTAGTAGGGGTGCATCAGCTCGGACTTGTACTCCTTGACCATGCGCGCCCGCATGGCGTCCGGGTCCTGGGCGTCGGCGATCTGGCGGCGGAAGATGACGTTGGCCGCACCCTCCGCACCCATGACGGCGATCTCGTTGGTGGGCCAGGCGTAGGTGAGGTCGGCGCCGATGGACTGGCTGTCCATGACGATGTAGGCGCCGCCGTACGCCTTGCGCAGGATCAGCGAGATCCTGGGGACCGTCGCGTTGCAGTAGGCGTAGAGGAGCTTGGCGCCGTGGCGGATGATGCCGCCGTGTTCCTGGTCGACGCCCGGGAGGAAGCCGGGGACGTCCAGGAAGGTGAGGATCGGGATGTTGAAGGCGTCGCACATCTGGACGAAGCGGGCGGCCTTCTCGGACGCCTCGATGTCCAGCACGCCGGCCAGCGCCTGGGGCTGGTTGGCGACGATGCCGACGACCTGGCCGTCCATCCGGGCCAGCGCGCAGACGATGTTCCGCGCCCAGCGCTCGTGGACCTCGAGGTACTCGCCGTCGTCGACGATCTCCTCGATGACCTTGGTCATGTCGTACGGACGGTTGCCGTCGGCCGGGACCAGGTCCAGCAGGACCTCGCTGCGACGCTCGGCCGGGTCGCCGTTCTCGGCCCTCGGGGGGTTCTCGCGGTTGTTCTGGGGGAGCAGCGAGAGGAGGTAGCGCACCTCGGCGATGCACGTCTCCTCGTCGTCGTAGGCGAAGTGGCAGACGCCGCTGGTCTCGGCGTGCACGTCGGCGCCGCCCAGACCGTTCTGGGTGATCTCCTCGCCGGTGACCGCCTTGACGACCTCCGGTCCGGTGATGAACATCTGCGACGTCTCGCGGACCATGAACACGAAGTCGGTGAGGGCGGGGCTGTAGGCCGCGCCGCCCGCGCACGGGCCGAGCATCACGCTGATCTGCGGGATGACACCGGACGCCTTGGTGTTGCGCTGGAAGATGCCGCCGTAGCCGGCGAGCGCCGAGACGCCCTCCTGGATCCGGGCGCCCGCACCGTCGTTGAGGGAGACCAGCGGCGCGCCCGCCGCGATGGCCATGTCCATGATCTTGTGGATCTTGGTGGCGTGGGCCTCGCCCAGCGCGCCGCCGAAGATCCGGAAGTCGTGGGCGTAGACGAAGACCGTGCGGCCCTCCACCGTGCCCCAGCCGGTGATCACACCGTCCGTGTACGGCTTCTTCTCCTCCAGACCGAACCCGGTCGCCCGGTGCCGGCGCAGCTGCTCGACCTCGCGGAAGGAGCCCGGGTCCAGCAGCAGTTCGATGCGCTCCCGGGCGGTCAGCTTGCCCTTGGCGTGCTGCGCCCGGGTCGCCTTCTCGCTCGGGCCGGTCAGTGCCTGCGCACGGATCTCGTGCAGTTCGGCAACGCGTCCGCGCGCGTCGGTCGGCTCACCCGGTGCGTCATCCAAAACGGTCATGCTGCGACCTTACGAAGCCCACGCGGGAATGCGAGCCGTCGACTCCTCACAGTCTCCGGGGTGTTTTCCTGGTAGCACCGGACAGAACCATGGCGGAATGCAACCGTTCCGACTGCTCAGAGGGCTTTCCGCTTGTAGGGGTCGCACAAGGGCGTCACCTGGGAGCCGCCCCACATTCCTCGACGGCGCGTACCTCCACGGGAGTGACGCGCGACCACGGCTCAGCCGAAGCGGTTCAGGAGTCTGCGGTGGAGGCCGGGGGCGAGGGCGCGTACCCGGGACTGGAGGGTGAGCCAGGCGGGGACGTAGGCGTCGTCGCGGCCCCGGGAGACGGCGTCCCAGACCGCGCCCGCGACCCGGCCGGGTGAGGTGGGGCGCGGGTGGGAACGAGGATACGGCCTGCCGCGGCGGGCGAAGAAGCCCGTCTCGACGGGGCCGGGCACGACGAGCGTCACCCCCACGCCCGTCCCGCGCAGTTCCTGCCGGAGCGCCTCGGCGAAGGCGGCGAGTCCGGCCTTGGCGGCGGAGTACACCGCCTCCTCCCGTACGCCCACGGCGCCGGCCACCGAGCCGACGAGCACCACCCGGCCACTGCCGGCCGCCACCATGGAGGGCAGCACCTCCCGTACGAGGTGCAGTGTCGCGCTGAGATCCAGGAACAGCACCCGGTCGATGTCGGCGTGCGGCATGGTCAGGAACGGCCCGGCCCAGCCGATGCCCGCCCCCGCGACCAGCACGTCGATCCGCCCGGTCTCCCGCAGTGCGGCCTCCGCCAGCGTTTTCGCACCCTCCGGCGCGGCGAGGTCGGCGGGCAGGAGGACCGCCGAGGTGCCGGACGCCGTCTGCTCCAGCCGTCGCCGGTCCTGGCCACTGAGCAGCAGCTGCCAGCCCTCGGCGGCGAAGCGCCGCGCGGTGGCCGCGCCGATGCCCGAGGACGCGCCGGTGACGAGGGCGACGCGCCGGTCCGTGCGTGGCGGCGGCCCGTGACCGCGCGCCGCCTCCGGGACGGAGGCGAAAACGACGGCACGGGCGGCACCGCCTTCGGGGTCCGCCGGGGGGTCGTAGGTGGAACCGGATCCGGTGGTGGTCACGAGTCGGTCTCCCATGCGCTTGTCGCTGCGGGTCCTCGTCGTCCAGGACACCCCCACCCCGGTGCGCCGCGCCAGTGCGGGAGCCCGTCCGCCCGGCCTGCTGCGGACACGTGCCGTTCCCTGTCTGCGGGCGGTGTCCCGGCTCCCGGCGCCCGGTACGCCGCGCCGCAGGACCACTCCCGCGTGCCGCGGGATACGGCCGACCGGGCGTACGGGCGGGCACGTGGCCGGTCCGCCGGGATACGAAGGGGGCACATCCCTTTCGTACCCGGTCCGTCCGGCCCCGTGGCGAGGTCACCGTGCGTCTGCTGCTCGTCCACCCCAGCGCCCTGATGTACTCCGAGATCTTCCTCCGCCTCGAACCACTCGGTCTGGAGCGGGTGGCGGGCGCCGCCCGTGCGGCCGGTCACGAGGTCCGGGTCGTCGACCTCCAGGTGCGGGGCGTGAACCGGCTGCGGGACGAGGTGCGGTCCTTCCGTCCGGAGGCGCGCTGGGCATCTCGCTGAACTATCCGGCGAACATCCGCGAGCCGAACGTGTTCATCGTGGACGACGTGGCCTTCATCCGGCCCGAGCACGGGAACGCCATCGCCGCCGAGGTGGAGCGGCACGGCATCCGCAAGCGGGTACTACCTGGAGACGCGCTCCGACGTCCTGCTGCGCCCTCCCGAGGTGTTCGAGCGGTGGGCGCGGCTGGGGCTGCGCTACATGTTCCTCGGCATGGAGGCGATCGACGCCGAAGGGCTCGACCTGTACCGCAAGCGGGTCGGCCCCGACGAGAACCTGAAGGCGCTGGAGACGGCCCGCCGGCTGGGCATCAGGGTCGCCGTCAATCTGATCGTGGACCCGGCCTGGGACGAGGAACGCTTCCGCGTGGTACGGGAGTTCGCGCTGGCCGTGCCGGAGATCGTGCACTTCACGGTGATGACGCCGTATCCGGGTACGGAGATCTGGCACACCGAGTCGCGCCGGCTCACCACTCGCGACTACCGCCTCTTCGACATCCAGCACGCGGTGGTGCCCACCACGCTGCCGCTGGAGCGCTTCTACGAGGAGCTGGTGCGGACCCAGGCGGTCATCCACCGCAAGCACCTGGGACTGCGCACGGCGTTCGGCGCGGTGCGGGTGCTCACCCGCAATCCGTTGCACGGGCAGACGAACTTCGCCCGCATGCTGTGGAAGTTCCACCAGGTCTACAACCCTCACCGGCAACTCGCCGACCACGCGCGGCCGGTGCGCCACGAGCTGCCGCTCCCCCAGCGTCTCGACGTCGGCGACCGGCGCAGGCTGTACGTCCACGCCCGGGGGTCGACCGGGGGCGCGCCGACCGGCCGGACCCCGGACTAGTCCGCGCGGGGGCCCTTCCGTCATGGCGATCGCCGTTCTCGCCTCGCTCGCCGCCGGTGTCTGTTTCGCCGTCGCGGGGGTCATACAGCAGTGGGCGGCGGCCACCCGGCCGGACGGCGGAGGCGCTCACCGCACGGCTGCTGGCTCATCTGGTACGGGATCCGCTGTGGCGGTGCGGGATCGGACTGGCCGTGGTGGCGTACGGATTCCAGTCGCTGGCGCTGGCGTTCGGACCGCTGAGTCTGGTGCAGCCGCTGATCGTCGCCGAACTGGTCTTCGCGGTCCCGCTGTCGGCACGGCTGCACCGGCTGCGGCTGGGCCGGCGGGAGTGGTTCGGCACGCTCGCGGTCGCGGCGGGCCTGGCCCGCCCCGCGAGCAGGTCGTCCACCCTCGGATGACGACCGGGCAGCCGTCGCTCGGCCAGATAGCGGGCGTAGACGGAGGCCAGCAGCGGTACGTCGGTGTGCACGGAGCCGATGAGCCGGGGCCGTGGGAGGGAGCGCCGGGCGGCACAGTGGGCGAGCCGTACGGCGGTGGCGGCGAAGGTGAAGCTGTGGGTCAGGTGCCAGACGTCGTGCCGGGGCAGCAGGGCCGCGAGACGCGGGTGGTACGGCGCGAGGTCGCAGACGTCCTCCGCGCCGTCGGCCGACCGCACGGCCGCCGAGCTGAGCACCGGCCGGAGCATGACGAACCGGACGTGCGGGGACAGGGACTCGACCCGTTCGCGCTCACCGAGGAAGTAGAGGGTCAGGTCGAGGGGTGTGCCGCCACGGGCGTCGGGTATCCGGCCCGGGAGGCGGGCGGCGCTCCGGGCGAAGTGCTCCCAGCACTTCACCTGGCCGCCCGACGTGTCGCGCCGCAACAGCTCCACCAGGACCGCTACCGAAGGCACGGGGGGCGGGTACCACGCGTTCCGGTGGTCCAGTCCCGCCACTCCCGCCAAAGATGTTGAAACTTGAAGGGAATGGGTCTACGGTGGACCTCGTCGAGTTGATTGAATATTCAACGTAATCTCTCAGGAGGAACACCATGGGCGTCTTCGGCCGCAAGGACACCGCCACCGCCACCGCGACCCCCACCGCGGTCAGCCCGGACCTGGCCGCACTGACCGGCGAGTACACGATCGATCCCGCGCACAGCACGTTCGGCTTCGTCGCCCGGCACGCCATGGTCACCAACGTCAAGGGCGGCTTCCAGGACTTCACCGGCACGCTGCACCTCGACGGCACCGACCCGTCCAACTCCACGGCCACCGTCGACGTGGTGATGGACAGCATCGACACGGGCAACGCCGACCGTGACGGCCACCTGAAGAGCGCGGACTTCTTCAAGACGGACGAGTTCCCGACGATGACCTTCCGCACCACCGAGGCGGAGGCCCTCGGCGGCGACGACTACCGCATCACCGGCGACCTGACCATCCTGGGCACCACCCGGCCGCTCACCATCGACCTCGAGTTCAACGGCGCCGCGAAGGACCCCTTCGGCAACGAGCGCGTCGGCTTCGAGGGCAAGGCGGAGATCCTGCGCTCCGAGTGGGGCCTGACCTGGAACGCGGCCCTGGAAACGGGCGGCGTCCTGGTCTCCGACAAGATCAAGCTGAACTTCGACGTCTCGGCGATCAAGCAGGCGTGAGCTTCGCCGCCCTCCTCGGGGACACCTGAGTCCACCACGGCAGCGGCCCGAGGCCCGGTACGGCGTCCGGGCCGGGCGCCTGCCGGGCCGCGCGCCCGGCCGCGCACCCGCTTCCCACCGCACCCCACCCACCGCGAGCCGCCGGGCCCTACCGGCGTGCGGGCAAGGCACGGCCGCGTGCCGCCGACCAGGGCCGACCGCGCAGCACACCCCACACCACCGGCGTGCCCGGCCCGACCGCTCCTTCCAGCCGCGCACACTCCTCCCCCGTGCTTCCGCGAGCCGGGCCGGGGGTGGGCCGCAGGCCCGTCGCCGAGGGCGACGCGGAGTGTCCTTCACCCGGCTCGCGGAAGCACGACACCGGCCGAGAAGCGCGCGGCCCCGCGGCACCCGCCCGCCCAGGGTGCCGCAGTCGGCCCTGCGCCGCCGTCCGCGTCAGAAACCTCCGCCGAAGTCCCCGCCGCCGAAGCCGCCGCCACCGCCGAATCCACCGCCCCCGAAATCACCGCCGAAGTCACCGGGGTCGAAGTCGGCGCCGGAGACGTCACCGCCTCCGTACCCGCCGAAGTCGCCGTAGCCGGCGCCGTAGTCGGCACCGTAGGCGGGGCTCGCCATCATGCTGCCGAGCATCGTGCCGACGAGCAGACCGGGCAGCATGCCACCGCCGAAGTAGCCGCCGGCCCAGGGACCGTAGGCCGGTCCCGCCTCCCAGTAGGGGCGGCGGCCGGAGTCGGTGTCGACCTCGCGGACCACCGGTTCCAGGCCGTCGGCCAGGCGGGCCCGGTCCGCGGCGCACACCGGTACCTCCCGCACGGTGCCGCTCGGCGGCGTCCAGTGGGCGTCCGCGACCGACGGGCCGTGACGCGGGTCGAAGAAGCAGGGCGGACGGCGTTCCGGCAGCGGCCGGCCCTCACGGCGTGCGGCGAGCGCGGCCAGCGCGAAGCGGCCGTCCTCCACGGCCCGGGTGACCGCCCGGACGTCCTCCGGCCTGCCCGCCCCGGCCATCAGCTGCTTGGACAGCTCGTAGGAGTCCAGCGCGCGCTCGTAGTCCGCGCGCATGGCGTCGTCGGCGCGGGGCTCGCCGGGGTGGAAGTCGAGCCGGTCGAGCTCCTCGCCGAACGCGGTGATGTCCTCGTCGACCACGGCCCGCAGCTTCTCCAGCGCGGCCCGCTGCTCCTCCTCGTGGCGCTTGCGGTTGCGGCGGACCACGGCGTACGCGCCCGCGCCGCCCACCGCCACCACCGCGCCGACGGTGATCAGCCCGCCGACCGGCACCTCGCCGCCGCCCTCGTTCCAGGAGGCGGGCGCCGAGCCGCCGAGGTTGCGCAGGGCGTCGTCGACGAAGTCGTTCAGCTGGGCCTTGGCGTCACCCGCGCCCTGCGCGGAGGTGACCAGGTTCCCCACGCCCTGACGGCTCAGCACGCTGCTGTCGGCGCGCGCGTCGAACTCGTCACCGAGGCGGACGCCGTACAGACCGGTGATCCCGGTCTCGGTACGCAGGTTCTGGAAGAGGTTCCCGGTGGGGTATCCGGCCGGGAGAACCGCGACGAAGACGGGTTTGTCCGCCTCCTCGATCTTGTCCGCGAGGGCCTCGGCGTCCGACTCGGACAGGATGCCGGTCGCCTCGGGATCGACGTAGACGGGGCTCTCGCGCAGGGCCTGGGCCACGGTCGAGAGATCGGTGGCCGCGTGCGCGCCCGGCGCCCCGGCCATCAGGACCGCCAGAACGGCGGCCACCGGCACGATCAGCAGGCGTACGAGGGTACGCGCCAGCGCGTCCTTCATATGTTCGAAGCTACCCGAACCGGGCCGGAAACGGACATCCGGTCCGGCAGGGATTTCCCGTACGGCCCCCGCGCCCCGTACGGCCCGCGCCTCACCACGCGGCACCGCACGCCGCACGGGCCGTCCCTGCCGGACCGGACCCGTCGCCATCAGGCCGCCGGCTCGACCCCGGCGCGCAGCAGACCGTACGTGTACGCGTCCTCCAGGGCCTGCCAGGACGCGGCGATGACGTTGTCCGCGACGCCCACCGTCGACCACTCCCCCGCACCGTCGGACGTGGAGATCAGGACCCGGGTGGTGGACTGGGTGCCGTGCTTGCCCTCGAGGATGCGGACCTTGTAGTCGACGAGCTCCAGTTTGGCGAGCTGCGGGTAGATCCGCTCCAGGGCGACGCGCAGGGACCGGTCCAGGGCGTTGACCGGGCCGTTGCCCTCCGCGGTGGCGACGATGCGCTCGCCCTTGGCCCACAGCTTCACCGTGGCCTCGTTGGCGTGGGTGCCGTCGGGGCGGTCCTCGACGATGGCGCGCCAGGACTCGACGTCGAAGTACTTCAGCGGCCTGCCCTCGGCCTCCGTGCGCAGCAGGAGTTCGAAACTCGCGTCGGCGGCCTCGTAGGTGTAGCCCCTGAGTTCGCGTTCCTTGACCCGCTCCACGACCCGGCCGACCAGTTCGCGGTCGTCGCCGAGGTCGATGCCGAGCTCCTTGCCCTTGAGCTCGATGGAGGCGCGGCCGGCCATGTCGGACACCAGCATCCGCATGGTGTTGCCGACCTGCTCGGGGTCGATGTGCTGGTACAGGTCGGGGTCGACCTTGATCGCGGAGGCGTGCAGGCCGGCCTTGTGCGCGAAGGCGGAGACGCCCACGTAGGGCTGGTGGGTGGAGGGGGTCAGGTTGACCACCTCGGCGATGGCGTGCGAGATGCGCGTCATCTCCCTCAGCCGCCCCTCGGGCAGGACCTGCCGGTCGTACTTGAGTTCCAGCGCGGCCACCACCGGGAACAGGTTGGCGTTGCCGACGCGCTCGCCGTAGCCGTTGGCCGTGCACTGCACGTGGGTGGCGCCCGCGTCGACGGCGGCGAGGGTGTTGGCGACCGCGCACCCGGTGTCGTCCTGGGCGTGGATGCCGAGCCGGGCACCGGTGTCGGCGAGCACCGTGGAGACGACGGCCTGGATCTGTGCGGGGAGCATGCCGCCGTTGGTGTCGCACAGGACGACGACGTCGGCGCCGGCCTCACAGGCGGCGCGGACGACGGACTTGGCGTACTCGGGGTCGGCGCGGTAGCCGTCGAAGAAGTGCTCGCAGTCGACGAACACCCGGCGCCCCTCGGCCTTGAGGAAGGCCACGGTGTCGCGGACCATCGCCAGGTTCTCGTCCAGGGTGGTGCGCAGGGCGAGCTCGACATGGCGGTCGTGGGACTTGGCGACCAGCGTGACGACCTGCGCACCGGAGGCGAGGAGCGCCCTGACCTGCGGGTCCTTCTCGGCGGTGGTGCCGGCTCGGCGGGTGGCGCCGAAGGCGACCAGCTGGGCGTGCCGGAAGTCGATCTCCTGCTGGGCGCGGGCGAAGAACTCGGTGTCGCGCGGGTTCGCGCCGGGCCAGCCGCCTTCGATGAAACCCACGCCGAAGTCGTCCAGGTGCCGTGCGATGGCCAGCTTGTCGGCGACGGTGAGGTTGATGCCCTCACGCTGGGCGCCGTCGCGCAGGGTGGTGTCGAAGACGTGGAACGAGTCGTCGGGCTCGCTGGTTGCGGTCATGGTCTGAAGGCTCCTGATGTCGGATCTCGGTCTACCGGAATGACCGGTTCCACCGCCCCCCATGGTCCCTCGCGCCCGGTCCCCGGCTTGAGGTGGGCCAGGAAACAGAAAAACCCCTCGCGGGTGCGAGAGGTCTGCGCGCGGGTCGAGGACGACGGTGTCCGCCCGTACGTTGTCGTACGTGCGGTCACTGCGGACCGGCGCGCCTGCTGCCAATAATCGTGGCGAACGAGAGCACGGGGCGAGTCTGGCACAGAGCGGTCCCGTGATCACCGTCCGTCTCAGGATGCGGGCGCTGGGTGTCCGGCCCGCGGCGACCGGGGAGCCGAGGGCGGGATGCCGGGACCGGCGGGCCAGGACCGGGGAGCCGGGGACGGGATGCCGGGACCGGGCCGCGCGCCTGCCGGACCGCTGCGGTGCCCGGTCCGGCAGGCGCGTACGGGCTCAGAGGCCCTTTCACCCTGCCCGCCCGGGGGTCGCGCGGCCCGGCACCGCAGCTCGCCGCGTTGCCGAAAAGCCCTGGTGGCTCCGCTACGAGAGCTCCCCGGCGCCTTGCGACGCACGGCACCGGACCACGTGGCCCGACCGGACGCTCCTGGGGGAAGGAGCCCTCAGCCCAGCGGGTGCATCCAGCCGTGCCTGTCCTCGGCCGTGCCGCGCTGGATGTCGAGCAGGGCCTGGCGCAGGCGCAGGGTGACCTCGCCGGGCTCGCCGCCGCTCTGCTGCCACTCGCCACCGGCCCGCTTGACGGTGCCGACGGGCGTGATGACGGCCGCGGTGCCGCAGGCGAAGACCTCGGTGAGGGTGCCGTTCTCGGTGTCGCGCTGCCACTGCTCGACCGAGACCCGCTCCTCGACGGCCTGGTAGCCGAGGTCGCGGGCGACGCTCAGCAGCGTGTCACGGGTGACGCCCTCCAGGATGGAGCCGCTGAGCTCGGGGGTGACGATCCTGTCCCCGTAGACGAAGTACAGGTTCATGCCGCCGAGTTCCTCGACCCAGGAGTGCTCCACGGCGTCGAGGTAGCAGACCTGGTCGCAGCCCTTGGCGGCGGCCTCGGCCTGGGCGAGCAGGGAGGCCGCGTAGTTGCCGCCCGTCTTGGCGTCGCCCATGCCGCCGGGGACGGCGCGCACCCGGTCCTCGGAGACCCAGATGGAGACCGGCCGCACACCTCCGGGGAAGTAGGCGCCGGCCGGGGAGGCGATCACCAGGAACAGGTACTCGTTGGCGGGCCTCACGCCCAGCCCGACCTCGGTCGCGATCATGAACGGACGCAGGTAGAGGGATTCCTCGCCGCCGTGCGCCGGCACCCAGGCCCTGTCCTGCCCGACCAGGGCGTCGCACGCCGCGATGAACGTCTCCACCGGCAGCTCGGGCATCGCGAGGCGGCGGGCGGAGCGCTGGAACCGCTCGGCGTTCTTCTCGGGACGGAAGGTGGCGACGGACCCGTCGGGCCTGCGGTAGGCCTTCAGGCCCTCGAAGATCTCCTGCGCGTAGTGCAGGACGTGGGTCGCCGGGTCGAGGGGGATCGGCGCGTACGGGACGAGTTGCCCGTCGTGCCAGCCCCGGCCCTCGGTCCACTTGATCGTCACCATGTGATCGGTGAAGTGGCGGCCGAACCCCGGGTCCGCCAGGATCGCCTCCCGCTCGGTGTCCGAGAGGGGGTGGGCGGAGGGCTTGAGCTCGATCGTGGGCGTGGTCATGAGTGGGTGTCCTTCACCGGTTGTAGTGACGGGCCGCGCTCACGCCCGTACGGCCGGTGGCCAGTGGTAGGACGTCCGAGCATTCCCTCAATCCGCGGCTCCGTGTTCGATTATCGCCCGGAGGCTGCGGAGGAGGAAACACGGGGTGAATGCGGCCCGGTGGTCGATGGTGGCACCCGGCGGGGACATGCGGAAGCCGCCGGGCGGTCGCGACCGGCGGCTTCGAGTGTGCGCGCCAGGTCAGCCGGCTACGCGTACGGCGAGCGCGTCGCCGATCTCGGAGGTGCTGCGTGCGGGCAGGCCGCCGCGCTCCGCGAGGTCGGCGGAGACGGCGTCCTCGATACGGGTGGCCTCGGCGTCGTGGCCGAGGTGGCGCAGGAGGAGGGCGACGGACAGGACCGTGGCGCTGGGGTCGGCCTTGCCCTGGCCCGCGATGTCCGGTGCCGAACCGTGCACGGGCTCGAACATGGACGGGAAGGCGCCGGACGGGTTGATGTTCCCGCTGGCGGCGACGCCGATGCCGCCGGAGACGGCCGCGGCGAGGTCGGTGATGATGTCACCGAAGAGGTTGTCGGTGACGATCACGTCGAAGCGCTCGGGCTGGGTGACGAGGTAGATCGTCGCGGCGTCGACGTGGATGTAGTCGGTGGTGACCTCGGGGTACTCCCGGGCCACCTCGTTGAAGACGTTCGTCCACAGGTGGCCGGCGAAGGTCAGCACGTTGTTCTTGTGGACCAGCGTGAGCTTCTTGCGGGGGCGGGCCTGGGCGCGGGCGAAGGCGTCGCGGACGACGCGCTCGACACCGAAGGCCGTGTTCACGGAGACCTCGGTGGCGACCTCGTGCCGGGTGCCCTTGCGGATGGTGCCGCCGTTGCCGGTGTAGGGGCCCTCGGTGCCCTCGCGGACGACGACGAAGTCGATCTCCGGCTGCCCCGCGAGCGGTGTGGCCACGCCCGGCAGGAGCTTCGACGGCCGCAGGTTCACATGGTGGTCGAAGGCGAAGCGGAGCTTCAGCAGGAAGCCCCGCTCCAGGACGCCGGAGGGGACGCTCGGGTCACCGATGGCGCCGAGCAGGATGGCGTCGTGCCGCTTCAGCGCGTCGAGATCGGCGTCGGTGAGGGTCTCACCGGTGGCGTGGTAGCGCTGGGCGCCGAAGTCGTACTCCTTGGTCTCCAGCTTCACATCCTGCGGGAGGACGGCGGAGAGCACCTTCAGACCTTCGGCCACGACTTCCTGGCCGATGCCGTCACCGGGGATCACTGCGAGATTGATGCTGCGAGACATGCGGGCACCCTACTCCTCGTCCCATGCTCTGACACGGACCGTCCGGGATGCGGACATCCGCACGGGAGGGGAGGCCGCGCTCCGGTGCGCTCGCGCTCGGCGGCGCGGCTCAGTGGCCGGTGGAGCCGCCGTTGTCGCGGCGGTCGAGGGCGCGCTGGAGGGCGGCGGCGGCGTTCCTGCGGTCGGACTCGCTCGTGGGGGTGGTGTGGCGGACACGGCGGCGGGCAGTGGTCTCGGCCATGGGGAATCGACTCCTTCGACAAGCCGGGAATGCGCGCGAGCGCAGCGGGGGAAACGCGTCACCGGAAGGGGCGGGGAGCGGGGGCCGCAGGGGTTGCCTGCACGGGGCCCGGCTCGCTACCGCCGTTCGCCTGGTCGAGCGAGACGTTCGGCTCCTACAAAAATAAGGGGCCCCGGCGCATCTGTCTGCACAATTACTCGGACTTCCTACCATCTGAGACGGTGGACCCGGACACACTGCAATGACCTGCGAAAACGCCGGACGGGCCAGGTCTGCAGACCTGGCCCGTCCGGCGGGACCGCGGCAACGGTACGGGGGGTGTCCCGGTGCCGGGGTGTCAGCCCATGTGCGGGTACGCGTAGTCGGTCGGCGGGACCAGCGTCTCCTTGATGGCGCGGGTCAGCGTCCAGCGCATCAGGTTCTGCGGGGCGCCGGCCTTGTCGTTGGTGCCGGAGGCGCGGCCGCCGCCGAAGGGCTGCTGGCCGACGACGGCGCCGGTCGACTTGTCGTTGATGTAGAAGTTGCCCGCCGCGTAGCGCAGCTTCTCCATCGTGTACGCGGCGGCCGCGCGGTCGCCCGAGACGACCGAGCCGGTCAGCGCGTAGTCGGACACCGACTCCATCTGGGTCAGCATCGCGTCGTACGCGTCGGCCGCGCTGTCGTCGTACACGTGGACGGCGAGGAACGGGCCGAAGTACTCGGTGCGGAAGACCTCGTTCTCCGGGTCGGAGCACTCGACGACGGTCGGGCGGACGAAGTAGCCGACCGAGTCGTCGTAGGAACCGCCCGCGACGATGGTGCAGGACGGGTCCTCCTTGGCCCGGTCGATGGCGGCCTTGTTCTTGGCGAAGGACCGCTCGTCGATGACGGCGCCGATGAAGTTCGACAGGTCGGTGACGTCGCCCATGGTGAGGTAGTCGACCTCGGCGGCGAACTCCTCCTTGAAGCCGTCGTTCCAGATCGACGCCGGGATGTACGCGCGCGAGGTGGCGGAGCACTTCTGGCCCTGGTACTCGAAGGCGCCGCGGGTCAGGGCGGTCTTGAGCACGGCGCGGTCGGCGCTCGGGTGGGCGACCAGGAAGTCCTTGCCGCCGGTCTCGCCGACCAGGCGCGGGTAGGTGCGGTACTTCTCGATGTTGTTGCCGACCGTCTTCCACAGGTGCTGGAAGGTCTTGGTCGAGCCGGTGAAGTGGATCCCCGCGAGGTCGCGGTGCTCGAGGGCGACCTTGGAGACCTCGATGCCGTCGCCGGTGACGAGGTTGATGACGCCCTTGGGCAGCCCGGCCTCCTCCAGCAGCCGCATCAGCAGCACCGCGGCGTGGGTCTGGGTCGGGGAGGGCTTCCACAGCACGACGTTGCCCATCAGCGCGGGCGCGGTGGGCAGGTTGGCGGCGATGGCGCTGAAGTTGAACGGCGTGATCGCGTAGACGAAGCCCTCCAGCGGGCGGTGGTCCATGCGGTTCCACACGCCCGGCGAGTTGGCCGGGGGCTGCTCGGCGAGGATGCCGCGCGCGTAGTGGACGTTGAACCGCCAGAAGTCGATCAGCTCGCAGGGGCTGTCGATCTCGGCCTGCTGCGCGGTCTTGGACTGGCCGAGCATGGTGGAGGCGGCGATGGTCTCGCGCCAGGGGCCGGACAGCAGTTCGGCGGCGCGCAGGATGATCGCGGCCCGGTCGTCGAAGGACATCGCGCGCCAGGCCGGTGCGGCGGCCAGGGCGGCGTCGATCGCGTCCTGGGCGTCCTGCTGGGTGGCGTTGGCGTAGGTGCCCAGGCGCGCCTTGTGGTTGTGCGGCTGCACGACGTCGAACCGCTCGCCGCCGCCCATCCGCTTCTCGCCGCCGATGGTGCAGGGCAGGTCGACGGGGTTGTCGGCCAGTTCCTTGAGCTTGGCCTCCAGCCGGGCGCGTTCGGGCGAGCCGGGGGCGTAGCCGTGCACCGGCTCGTTGACGGGCGTGGGGACCTGGGTCACAGCGTCCATGGGTTCCGTACTCCTTGAGTTGAGCTGCGGGTGCTTGAGCGGTGGTGCTCGAGCCGTCGGATGCCCGGGCGTCGGTGCCCGGGCGTCGGTGCTCGGGCTCAGCCCTTGCTGACCATCGAGCGCAGGAAGAAGCGCAGGTTCGCCGGCTTCTCCGCCAGACGGCGCATGAAGTAGCCGTACCAGTCGGTGCCGTAGGCCGTGTAGACGCGCATGCGGTGGCCTTCGGCGGCCAGCCGCAGGTGCTCCTCCCCGCGGATGCCGTAGAGCATCTGGAACTCGTACTCGTCGGGCTTGCGTCCGGCGGTGCGGGCCAGTTCCTGGGTGATGGAGATCAGGCGCGGGTCGTGGGACCCGATCATCGGGTACCCCTCGCCCTCCATCAGCGTCCGCAGGATGCGCACGTACGCCTTGTCGATCTCGTGCTTGTGCTGGTGGGCGACCTCTGCGGGCTCCTTGTAGGCGCCCTTCACCAACCGTACGCGACTGCCGTTCGCGGCGAGGCGGCGCGCGTCCTCCTGCGTGCGGAAGAGGTAGGCCTGGATGACGCAGCCGGTCTGCGGGAAGTCCCCGCGCAGCTCGTCGTGGATGGCGAACATCGAGTCGAGGGTGGTGTGGTCCTCGGCGTCGAGGGTGACCGTGGTACCGATCGCGGCGGCGGCCTCGACGACCGGGCGGACGTTGGCGAGCGCGAGGTCGTGGCCGCCGGGGAGCGCCTGGCCGAACATCGACAGCTTCACCGACATCTCGGCGCGGGCACCGAGCTCCAGCGGGCCGAGCCGGCCGATGAGCTCCAGGTAGGCGTCGCGCGCGGCGGTGGCCTGCTCGGGAGTGGTGATGTCCTCGCCGACGACGTCCATCGTCAGCTCCAGGCCGTTGCCGGTGAGCTCCTCGATGACGGGCAGGATCTCGTCCACGGTCTCACCGGGGATGAAGCGGTCGACGACCTGCTTGGTCACCGGGGCCGCCGAGACGAGGCGACGCATACGGTCGCTGCGCGAGGCGGCGAGAATCACGGGACCCAGCACGGGGCACCTCCACAAGCTGCGAAATGGCCGCGTCCCGACGCTTCGGGTACGGCACGGAGAACCACCGTGAAACCTAGGGATCCATCCGATCGTGGGCCATCGACAGCTGTCACGCATCCGCACCGCCGATCTCAGACAGATGTATGAAGGCGGCGCGGTTCTGCGGGACAATGCCGGGGTGACGTCGGAACACAGGGATGACTACCAGGAGCTGGTGGACGAGATCTCGGAGCTGCTCGGCGCTCCGGCGACCCTGGAGAACCGTGACTTCGAGCTGCTCGCCTTCGGCGCGTACGACAGCGAGGGCGAGCTCGACCCGTCCGTCCTCGACCCGGTGCGCACCCGCTCGATCCTCACCCGCCGTTCGACGGCCGCCGTCCGGGCGTGGTTCGAGGGGTTCGGCATCACCCGCGCGACGGGCCCGGTCCGTATTCCGCGCACTCCGGAGGCGGGTGTGCACCGGGGCCGGGTCTGTCTGCCGGTACGTCATCGGGGCGTCGTCCTCGGCTATGTCTGGCTGCTCGACTACGAGCCGGGCCCCTCCGAGGAGCAGCTGGGCGCGGCGATGGGGGTGACCGCCCGGATCGGGGCGCTGCTCGCCGACGAGGCGCAGCACGGTGCCGACCTGACCCGCGAGCTGCGGGCGGTGCTCGGCGCGGAGCGCGACGGGCAGCGCGATCTGGCGGTCGCCGAGCTGCGCGGCGCCCTGGGCGGCCGCGCCGACGGCCCGTACACGCTGGTGTGCGTGGCCCCGTGGCCCTCCGCCGGTCCCGAGGAGGCCCCGTCGGTGCGTACGGTGCCGGGCGCCACGGCCCTGTGCACCCTGCCGTGGGGCGCCTCGGACGTGTCGCTGGCCCTGCTGCTGCGGCTGCGTGCCCCGGACGTGCTGACCCCGGCGACGGCGGCCGCCGCCCGGCTGCTCGAGCGGACCCGCGCGAGCGGCCCCGGACACCGGCCCGCCGCGCCGGGGACGACTGTCGCGACCGCCTCGGCCGCCGGGATCGCCACGCCCCGCTCCGGCCTCGTCGGCCTGTCCACCGCCTGGGGCGAGGCGTCGGCGGCGGCCCGCGCGGCCCTGGCCGAGCCCCGCCTCGGCCCGGTCGCGCGCTGGTCCTCGATCGGCCCCTACCGGCTCCTGACCGCGCTGCCCCGCCGGGCCGCCCCCGACCCCGCCGTCGGCCCCCTGCTCCTCCCGGTGCACCGGGAACTCGCCCGGACCGCCGAGACCTACCTCGACCATGCGGGCCAGGCCGGCCGTACGGCCGCCGAGCTGGGCGTCCACCGCCAGACCCTGTACTACCGCCTGTCCCGCATCGAACAGATCACGGGCCTGGACCTGGACGACGGCGAGAACCGGCTGCTGCTGCACATGGCCCTCAAGGGTGCGCGGCTGTAGGGCGGCTCCACGAAAGGCGCCGGGGGACCGAGCGGTCTCGGCCCCCCGGCGCCTTCGAACAGCCGGACCGGACGTGTCAGACGAGCTCCACCGAGCGGGCCGACGTGGCGCCGATCTCCGCCGCGAGCTCGGCCAGGACCGCGGAGGGCACCGTGTCGTCGACGGTCAGGACGGCCAGGGCCTCGCCGCCGGCCGCGGCGCGCGCGACCTGCATGCCGGCGATGTTGATGCCGGCCTCGCCGAAGACCCGGCCCACGGTGCCGACGACACCGGGGCGGTCCTCGTAGCGCAGCACGGCCATGTGGTCCGCGAGCGCGAGGTCCACGTCGTACTCGCCGACCGCGACGATCTTCTGGACGTTCTTGTGACCGGCCAGCGTGCCGGAGACCGCGATCTCCTCGCCGTCGGCCAGGGTGCCGCGCACCGTGACGACGTTGCGGTGGTCGGCGGACTCGGAGCTGGTGGTCAGCCGGACCTCGACACCCCGCTCCTGGGCGAACAGCGGCGCGTTCACGTAGGACACCGTCTCGTCGACGACGTCCTCGAAGACGCCCTTGAGCGCGGAGAGTTCGAGCACCTTCACGTCGTGCTGGGTGATCTCGCCGTACACCTCGACGTCGAGACGGACGGCGACCTCGCCGGCCAGCGCCGTGAAGATCCGGCCGAGGCGCTCGGCGAGCGGCAGGCCCGGCTTGACGTCCTCGGCGATGACGCCGCCCTGCACGTTCACCGCGTCCGGGACCAGCTCGCCGGCGAGCGCGAGGCGCACCGAGCGGGCGACGGCGATGCCGGCCTTCTCCTGGGCCTCGTCGGTGGACGCGCCGAGGTGCGGGGTGCAGACGACCTGGTCGAACTCGAAGAGCGGGGAGTCCGTGCAGGGCTCCTTCGCGTACACGTCCAGGCCGGCGCCGGCGACGCGGCCCTCCTTGAGCGCCGCGTACAGCGCCTCCTCGTCGACGATGCCGCCGCGCGCGGCGTTGATGACGCGCACGCTCGGCTTGACCTTGCGCAGCGCCTCGTCGCCGATCAGGCCGAGCGTCTCGGGGGTCTTGGGCAGGTGGACGGTGATGAAGTCGGAGACCTCGAGCAGCTCGTCCAGCGACAGCACCTTGACACCCATCTGCGCGGCCCGGGCGGGCTGCACGTAGGGGTCGTAGGCGACGACCTTCATGCCGAAGGCGGACATGCGCTGCGCGACGAGGGCGCCGATCCGCCCCAGACCCACGACTCCGAGGGTCTTCTCGGCGAGCTCGACGCCCGTGTACTTGCTGCGCTTCCACTCGTGGTTCTTCAACGCGGCGTTGGCCTGCGGAATGTTGCGCGCGGTGGCGATGACCAGACCGCACGCGAGTTCCGCGGCGGTCACGATGTTCGAGGTGGGCGCGTTGACCACCATCACACCGGCCTTGGTGGCGGCGGAGACGTCGACGTTGTCCAGGCCGACGCCGGCCCGCGCGACGACCTTGAGCTTCTTCGCGGCGGCGATGGCCTCGGCGTCGACCTTGGTGGCCGAGCGAATCAGGATCGCGTCCACGTCGGCGATGGCCGGCAGCAGTTCGGCGCGGTCCGCTCCGTTGCAGTGGCGGATCTCGAAGTCCGGGCCGAGCGCGTCCACGGTCGCGGGCGACAGTTCTTCGGCGATGAGTACGACAGGTTTCGAGCTCACGTGAGTCCTCACATGTCCAATGCGGACGGCCGTCCCGACGGCCGCATGCGGTGAAGAAGTGCTAGCCGCGTGGAAGACGCACGACGCTGTGGGCCTGACGCGTATGTAGTGCAGCAGTCTAGTGGCGCCGAGGGCGTCGTCTTACGCCGCTTCGGAAGGATCACCCGTCCGTGGCAGGACGGGACGGACAACGCCGTACCACCGACGTTACCCCGGGTTCGGCCGGGGCCGGAGCGCGTCGCCCCGGCCCCGCCCGTGCGGCTCACGCCTCTTCGTCGACCCAGCTCATGAGCTTGCGCAGCTCCTTGCCGGTGGTCTCCAGCAGGTGCTCGCTGTCCTGCTTCTTGTACTCGTTGTACTTCTTCAGACCGCCGTGGTACTCGTCCATCCACTGCTGTGCGAAGGTGCCGTCCTGGATCTCGGCGAGGACCTTCTTCATCTCGGCCTTGGTGGCGTCGGTGATGATCCGCGGGCCGGTGACGTAGTCGCCCCACTCGGCGGTCTCGGAGATCGACCAGCGCATCTTCTCCAGGCCGCCCTCGTACATGAGGTCGACGATCAGCTTCAGCTCGTGCAGGCACTCGAAGTAGGCGATCTCCGGCTGGTAGCCGGCCTCGGTCAGGGTCTCGAAGCCCGCCTTGACCAGCGCCGCGGTGCCACCGCAGAGGACGGCCTGCTCACCGAACAGGTCGGTCTCGGTCTCCTCGGTGAAGGTCGTCTTGATGACGCCGGCGCGGGTGCCGCCGATGCCCTTCGCGTACGACAGGGCCAGCGCGAAGCCGTCTCCCGTGGCGTCCTGCTCGACGGCGGCGATGCAGGGAACGCCGCGGCCCTCCTCGTACTGACGGCGCACCAGGTGGCCCGGGCCCTTCGGGGCGACCATGCAGACGTCCACGCCGGCCGGGGGCTTGATGAACCCGTAGCGGATGTTCAGGCCGTGGCCGAAGAACAGGGCGTCGCCGTCCTTCAGGTTGTCCTTGATGTGCTCCTCGTAGACCTGGGCCTGGATCGGGTCCGGGACGAGGATCATGATGACGTCGGCCTCGGCGGCGGCCTCGGACGGGCCCACCACCCGCAGGCCCTGCTCCTCTGCCCCGGCCCTGGACTTCGAGCCCTCGTGCAGACCGACGCGCACGTCGACGCCGGAGTCGCGCAGCGACAGGGCGTGGGCGTGGCCCTGGCTGCCGTAACCGATGACCGCGACCTTGCGGCCCTGGATGATGGACAGGTCGGCGTCGGCGTCGTAGAACAGCTCGGCCACTTTGGGTTCTCTCCTTGTGTGCAGGTGTCGCGTCCCACCGTATGACGGTGGAGGGAGGGGAAGGTTCGGAGTCTCGGAATACGGGCGGCCGGAGTGTCGCCGACCGCCCGCTTCCGTCTTACGCCGACCGGTCGAGTGCGCGCAGCGATCGGTCGGTGATCGAACGGGCGCCGCGTCCGATCGCGATCGTGCCGGACTGGACCAGTTCCTTGATGCCGAACGGTTCCAGCATCTTCAGCATGGCGGACAGCTTGTCGCTGCTGCCGGTGGCCTCGATGGTCACGGCCTCCGGGGAGACGTCCACGGTCTTGGCCCGGAAGAGCTGGACGATCTCGACGATCTGGGAACGCGTCTCGTTGTCGGCGCGCACCTTCACCAGAACGAGTTCGCGCTGAACGGCCTGCCCGGGTTCGAGCTCGACGATCTTCAGCACGTTGACGAGCTTGTTGAGCTGCTTGGTCACCTGCTCCAGCGGGAACTCGTCGACGCTCACCACGATGGTGATGCGGGAGATGTCGGGGTGCTCGGTGACGCCGACCGCGAGCGAGTCGATGTTGAAGCCGCGGCGGGAGAACAGCGCGGCGATCCGGGCCAGGATGCCGGGGGTGTTCTCCACCAGGACGGAGAGCGTGTGCTTGGACATGTCGGGTTTCCTCTTCGCTCTTCCCGGCTCAGTCGTCTTCGTTGTCGCCGAAGTCGGGACGGACGTCGCGGGCGGCCATGATCTCGTCGTTGGAGGTGCCGGCGGCGACCATCGGCCACACCATGGCGTCCTGGTGGACGATGAAGTCCACGACGACCGGGCGGTCGTTGATCGAGTTCGCCTCCTCGATGACCTTGTCGAGGTCCGCCGGGTCCTCGCAGCGGATCGCGTAGCAGCCCATGGCCTCCGACAGCTTGACGAAGTCGGGGACCCGGGTGCCGGCGCTCCGCTCGGTGCCGGGACCCACCGCCGAGCCGCTCCCCAGGTCGGTGGGGGCACGGCCCGCCTCGATGGGGCCGGAGTGCAGCACGGTGTTGGAGTAGCGCTGGTTGTAGAACAGGGTCTGCCACTGGCGGACCATCCCGAGGGCGCCGTTGTTGATGACGGCGACCTTGATCGGGATGTTGTTCAGGGCGCAGGTGGTGAGTTCCTGGTTGGTCATCTGGAAGCAGCCGTCGCCGTCGATCGCCCAGACGGCCCGGCCGGGCTGTCCGGCCTTGGCACCCATGGCCGCCGGGACGGCGTAGCCCATGGTTCCGGCGCCGCCGGAGTTCAGCCAGGTGGCGGGCTTCTCGTACTGGACGAAGTGGGCCGCCCACATCTGGTGCTGGCCGACGCCGGCGGCGAAGATCGTGCCCTCGGGGGCCAGCTGTCCGATGCGCTCGATGACCTGCTGCGGGGAGAGCGAACCGTCCTCGGGCTGGTCGTAGCCCAGGGGGTAGGTGTCGCGCCAGCGGCTCAGGTCCTTCCACCAGGCGGTGTAGTCGCCCCGGTGGCCCTCCGCGTGTTCCTTCTGGACGGCCTGGACGAGGTCGGCCAAGACCTCGCGGGCGTCCCCGACGATCGGCACGTCGGCGGCCCGGTTCTTGCCGATCTCGGCCGGGTCGATGTCGGCGTGGACGACCTTGGCGTACGGGGCGAAGCTGTCCAGCTTGCCGGTGACGCGGTCGTCGAAGCGGGCGCCGAGGGCGACGATCAGGTCGGCCTTCTGCAACGCGGTGACGGCGGTGACCGCACCGTGCATGCCCGGCATTCCCACGTGCAGCGGGTGGCTGTCGGGGAATGCGCCGAGCCCCATCAGGGTGGTGGTGACGGGCGCTCCGGTGAGTTCCGCGAGGACCTTCAGCTCGGCCGTGGCCCGGGCCTTGATGACGCCGCCGCCGACGTAGAGGACCGGCCGCTTCGCGGAGGTGATGAGCTTGGCGGCCTCGCGGATCTGCTTGGCGTGCGGCTTGGTGACGGGCCGGTAGCCGGGCAGGTCCATGGTGGGCGGCCAGGAGAAGGTGGTCCGCGCCTGGAGGGCGTCCTTGGCGATGTCCACGAGCACCGGGCCGGGGCGGCCGGTGGCGGCGATGTGGAAGGCCTCGGCGATCACCCGCGGGATGTCCTCGGCCTTGGTGACCAGGAAGTTGTGCTTGGTGATCGGCATGGTGATGCCGACGATGTCCGCCTCCTGGAAGGCGTCCGTGCCGATCGCCTTGGAGGCGACCTGACCGGTGATCGCGACCAGTGGCACGGAGTCCATGTGCGCGTCGGCGATCGGGGTGACCAGGTTGGTGGCGCCCGGGCCCGAGGTCGCCATGCAGACGCCGACCTTGCCGGTGGCCTGCGCGTACCCGGTGGCCGCGTGGCCCGCGCCCTGCTCGTGCCGGACCAGGACGTGGCGCACCCGCATGGAGTCCATCAGCGGGTCGTAGGCGGGAAGGATCGCACCGCCGGGAATGCCGAATACCGTGTCGGCGCCGACCTCCTCGAGCGAGCGGATGAGGGATTGCGCGCCCGTCACGCTCTCGGGGGCGGACTGCTGTCCTCCGGATCGGGGCCGCGGCTGCGGGTGGGCCCCGGTGGCCTGCTCGGTCATCGGCTTCTCTTCTCGATGCTGAGGGTTTTTGCGAGGTTCGCGCGGTGTGCGCGGGCGGTGCGACGGGCGCTGGTGCAACAAAAAACCCCTCGTGCCATGAGGCAAGCGAGGGGAGCGCGTCGGGCGGGGGCGTTGAGCAGGCGATGCTCAGCGTCGGCCGACGCGCTGTCCAAGTACGAGAATTCGGGTGCGCATGGCACTGACCTTCCCCCCGGCGCGCACCGACTGTCAAGTGGGTGGGACGGGAGTCTCATCATGTGAGCGCAGGACCGCACCGGCGCGGAGCACCGAGGCGACCCCCGAGGCGTACCCTCCCGAGCCTCCGGAACCGCCGGAACCGCTGCCCGCGTACACGGGTTCGGCCGGTCCGTGCGGCACCGGACAGCGGCCGGTGCCGAGTGCTCTGCGCAGCCGGTACTCGTCCAGCGGTCCGGAGAAGGCCATGCCCTGACCGTGCGTGCATCCCATCGCGCGCAGGGCGACGACCTGTTCGGGCAGGTCCACCCCGTCGGCCACGGACTGCATGCCCAGGTCCCCGGCGATCCGCAGCAGCCCACTGGTGATCTTGTACAGCCGCGCGGACTCGACCACGCCCTCGACCAGGCTGCGGTCGAGTTTCAGTACGTCGACGGGAAGGCGTCTGAGGGCGGGGATCGCCGCGCAGCCACCGCCGAAGCCGTCCAGGGCGATCCGGACGCCGACCCGCTTGAGTGCGGCCAGCCGGCGCTCCAGCTCGTCCAGGCAGACCCGCGGGTCGGTCTCGGCCACCTCGACGACCAGTGAGCCGAAGGGCAGTCCGTGCCGGGTGAGCAGGGCCTCGATGGAGCCGAGCGGCAGCGAGCGGTCGAGGAGCCGGCGGGCACCGACCCGGACCGCCACGGGCACCGCCACGCCTGTCGCCTGCCGTTCGGCGGCCTGCTCCACGGCCTCCTCGAGCAGCCAGCGGCCCAGTTCGGCGGTCTTCTCGCTGTCCTCGGCGACGCGCAGGAACTCCGCGGGGGTGAGGAGCGCGCCCTGCGAGGAGCGCCAACGCGCCTGGGCGCAGACCGAGGTGATCCTGCCGTCCTGGAGGGACACCACCGGCTGGTGCAGCAGTGCGAACTCGCCGTCGTGCAGCGCGGCGCGCAGCCGGGTGGCCAGCTCCGCCCGGCGGACGACGTCCTGCTGCATCTGCGGCCGGTAGAGCTCCACCCGGCCCTTTCCGCCGGCCTTGGCCCGGTACATGGCGAGGTCCGCGTTGCGCAGCAACTCGCCCGCGCCGAGCGACGGTTCGGCGAAGGCGACACCGATGGAGGCGTTGACCCGGACATCGTTGCCGTCGATGAGGTAGGGCTGGGAGAGGGTCACCCTGAGACGGTCGGCGAGCTCCAGGATGTGCCGCTCGCGGGCCTCCCGGTCGCGGGCGCCGTCGCCCACGATCAGGGCGGCGAACTCGTCGCCGCCCAGCCGGGAGGCGGTGTCGCCCTTGCGGACCGCGTCCCGGAGTCTGCGGGCGGCGTGGATCAGCAGTTCGTCGCCGGCCTGGTGGCCGATGGTGTCGTTGACGGCCTTGAAGCCGTCGAGGTCGATGAAGAGCACGGCCGTGCCTCTGAGGGCGGCGCCCCGGTCGGAGGCCCGACGGCCGGAGAGGGCCTGCTGGACGCGCCGGGTGAACAGGGAGCGGTTGGGCAGGTCGGTGAGCGGGTCGTGCTCGGCGTTGTGCTGGAGCTGCGCCTGGAGCCGCACGCGCTCGGTGACGTCCCGGCTGTTGAAGATGAGGCCGCCGTGGTGCCGGTTGACGGTCGATTCCACGTTCAGCCAGCCGTCGTCACCGGAGCGGAACCGGCACTCGATGCGCGTGGTGGGTTCCTCTGCCGGACCGGCGGCGAGGAACCGGCGCACCTCGTGCACGACGCAGTCCAGGTCCTCGGGGTGGATGAGCTGCGCCAGTTCCGTCCCCACCAGGTCCTCCGCGGGGCGGCCGTACACGCCGGCGGCGGCCGGGGAGACGTAGCGGAGGATGCCGCTCGGCGCTGCGATCATGATGACGTCGCTGGACCCCTGCACCAGGGAGCGGAAGTGGTTCTCCTTGTGGGCCAGTTCCTGGGTGAGGGTGATGTTGTCCAGCAGCATGATGCCCTGGCGCACGACGAGCGCGAGCACCACGGTGCCACCGGTGAACAGGACCACGCGGTCGACGCTGCGGCCGTTGAGGACGGTGTAGAGGATCCCCAGGGTGCACACCGCGGCGGCGAGGTACGGCGCGAGCGCGCCGAGGGAGCCGGCGAGGGGCCGGGAGACCGGATACCGCCCGCGCTCGCCACCGGGCGCGGCCGGATGCCGAAGGTTCTGGTGGTGGGAGTACGGGTGGCGGGGGTACGGGTGGCGGGAGTACGGGTGGCGGGGGTACGGGTGGTGGGGGTACGGGTGGTGGGCCGTGTCATGAGCCGTCCCGTGGGCCGCGTGGTGCCCCGGATCGCCGGTGTCCCGGGGTCCGTTCGCCCGGGGGTCCGGTCCGCCGCGCGGTCCGGGCAGGTGCTCGCGCACCACGCGCGTGTGCCCCTCCTCGTCGGGCCGGCCGCCCCGGCGACTGCTCCAGGGTGCGTACGCCAGGAGCAGTGAGCCGGCGAACCAGCCCGCGTCGAGCAGTTGTCCCGAGCGGTAGGTGTCGTGCAGCAGCGGGGAGGTGAACAGGGCGTCGCACATCACGGTGAGCGCGAGCGCGCCGATCGCGGTGTTGACCGCGGACCGGTTGACCGCCGACCGCCGGAAGTGCAGTGCCAGCACCATGCTGACCAGGGCGATGTCGAGCAGCGGATACGCCAGGGACAGCGCGGTGTGCGCCACGTCCTCGCCCCCGGCCTGCGCGGTCCGGGCGAGTGCGAGGCTCCACGCGAGCGTGAGCAGGGAGCCGCCGATCAACCAGGCGTCCAGGCCCAGGCAGACCCAGCCGGCCTTGGTCACGGGCCGTTTGGCGAGCACCAGCAGCCCCACGATGGCGGGCGGCGCGAAGCACAGGAAGAACAGGTCGGCGTAGCTGGGGCTGGGCACGGGGAGTCCGAGGACGACCTCGTACCACCCCCAGACGAGGTTGCCGAGGGAGGCCATGGCGGAGGAGATGCCGAACAGCAGCCAGGCGGGCCGGAAGCGGATGCGGGGGCCGCGCGCGTACAGGATGCAGGAGACGGCGGCCGCGGCCGCCGCGGCGCTCAGTCCGAAATCACCCATGATCAGCGCGAGCCGGTCCGATCCCCAGCCGAAGGCCGCCCCGATCGCGTAGGCCGCGCAGACGACGGCGAGGACGAGCTGCGGCAGCAGCCCCTGCGGACGGGCCACGGCCGGCGGGCCGGGCAGCAGCGCTTCCGGGGCGGGGTGGGCCCGCCCCGCCCCGTCGAGTGTGGTCGTGGCGGCCGGCGCGCTCACCGGCTCCTCCCGGGGCGGTCGCCGCTGCGGGCGGGGTGAGCGCGGGTGCGGTGACCGCCGTGGTGGCCCCGGCTGCGCGCGGTCGTGCGCCAGGGTCGCCGGCGGCGGCTCAATCGCGTCGGATCGCTTGTCCATAGGCCGTACATCGCCCGTCGCCCCCCTCACAGTCTGCAATGCCAATCCCCCGCGCCGGTCGGTCAGCGGCGCTGCCCCTGTCGGGACGATACACCAGTCTCGTCACTCAGGGACATAGCTTCTCTACGCTCTGTGACGATCACCTGATATATGGGTACCCACCGCATCCGAAAAAACGCGGACGGTGCTCGAAGTGGACTACAGGTCTGCCGCCTCGGTCACCAGGATCACGTTGCGAAGCTCTTCCCGGTTCAGGAACCGGTTCAACTGGTCCACCAGCAGCCGCTCGGCGCGTGGCCGGAACGCGGAGGTGGGTCCGCCGACGTGCGGGCTGATGAGAACGCCCGGCGCCCGCCACAGGGGATGCTCCGAAGGAAGCGGTTCGGGATCGGTCACGTCGAGGGCCGCGGTGATACGGCCGCTCTCCACCTCGGTGAGCAGGGCCGAGGTGTCGACGACGGGCCCCCGGGCCACGTTGACGAGCAGCGCGCCGTCCTTCATCCGGGCCAGGAAACCGGCGTCCACGAGGTGGCGGGTGGCCTCCGTGAGCGGGGTGGAGAGAACGACGACGTCCGCCTCGGGCAGCAGCGCGGGCAGTTCGGCGAACGGATGCACCGGGCCGCGCGCCGTGGTGCGTGCGGAGCGCGCGACGCGCGCCACCCGCGCGAGCTCGAACGGAACGAGCCGGTCCTCGATGGCCGCGCCGATCGCTCCGTAGCCCACGATGAGCACGTTCCGGTCGGCGAGCGCGGGCCGGAATCCGCCGAGCCACTCCCCCTTGTCCTGCGCCCGCACGAAGTCGGGCAGGCCGCGCAGCGAGGCGAGGATCAGGGCGAGCGCCAGCTCCGCCGTGCTCGCCTCGTGCACGCCGCGCGCGTTGCACAGCCGTACGCCGGGGCCCACGTGGCGCAGGCCCGGCTGGACGTGGTCGACGCCGGCGGACAGGGTCTGCACGACCTCGACCGAGCTCATCAGCGGCAGCGGGCGCACCCCGACGTCGCCGGGCTTCATGTACGGCACGACGTAGAACGCGCAGTCGGCCGGGTCCGCCGGGTACTCCTGCGCGCCCTCCCAGAAGTGGTACTCCGGCCCCTCGGGAAGGCCCTCGATCTCGTCCGGCGGGATGGGAAGCCATATGTCAGCAGTCATGCAGCGGAGGCTACGTCAGGGGTCCGCGACGCCAGAGGTTAGGTTGGGTTCCGGGAAAGGGAGGGTCACGACCAGGTGGAGCGCAGGACGATCGGCACGGCGGCGCTCGCGGTGGGGGCGGTCGGACTCGGGTGCATGCCGATGAGCTGGGCCTACAGCACCTCGCGGCAGCGCGGCGAGGACTCGCTCAGGGCGGTGCACCGGGCGCTGGACCTGGGGTCGACGCTGCTGGACACGGCCGACATGTACGGGCCGTTCACCAACGAGCTGTTGCTGGGGCGGGTGCTGAAGGAGCGGCGCGGTGACGCCTTCGTGTCGACGAAGGTGGGCCTGTTGGTGGGCGACCAGCACATCGTGGCCAACGGCCGCCCCGGGTACGTGAGAAGGGCCTGCGACGCCTCGCTGCGCCGGTTGCAGACCGACGTCATCGACCTGTACCAGCTGCACCGGGCGGACCCGGAGATCCCCGTCGAGGAGACCTGGGGCGCGATGGCGGAGCTCGTACGGGCCGGAAAGGTACGGGCGTTGGGGCTCTGCGCGGTCGGTGCGCGGTCCGCGCGGCGGCCGGGGGCGCGGTTGCACGACGCGACGGTCCGGCAGCTGGAGCGGGTGCAGCAGGTCTTCCCGGTGAGCGCCGTGGAGGCGGAGCTGTCGGTGTGGTCGCCGGAGGCGCGGGAGGCGCTGCTGCCGTGGTGCGCGGCGCGCGGTGTGGGTTTCCTGGCCGCGATGCCGCTGGGCAACGGCTTCCTGACCGGCACGCTGACGCCCGGCGGGGGGTTCGAGGCGGACGATCTGCGGGCCCGGCATCCCCGTTTCACCGCCGAGATGATGGCCGCGAACCAGCCGATCGTGGTCGGCCTGCGCCGTGTCGCCCGCCGGCACGGCGAGGAGGTCACCCCGGCGCAGGTCGCCCTGGCCTGGGTGCTGGCCCAGGGCCGGCAGGTGATCCCGGTGCCGGGCAGCAAGCGGGAGCGGTGGGTCGCCGAGAACGCGGGGGCGGCGGGCCTGCGGCTGACGGAGGCCGACCTGGCGGAGATCGCGGACCTGCCCGCGGCCCAGGGGTCGTGGGACTGAGACGCAGGCCCGCGGGAGCGGGACCGGACGTCGCGGGCGTTCGGCCCACGGGCGCGGAACCGGGAGGGGGACCGCCGGGCCGGGTCCGTGGGACCGGAACCCGGGGCGCGGCCGGTCGGGTCGGTCGTGACGGGTTGGTCGTGAGGGGCGGGCCCCGGGGGACCTGGGCCGTCGGGCCGGGACCCGTGGAGGCGGGCCCCGGGCCCCGGGGGCGCGGGGCCCGGGAGGCGCGGGGCCCGGGAGGCGCGGGCCCCGGGGGCGCAGGGCCCGGAAGGCTCAGGACCCCGGGTCCCGTGGAGGCGGGTTCCGGGGCCCTGGGCTGTCGGGCCGGGACCCGTGGGATCCGGGCCGGGATCGGACGGCGGTCGGCGGTTCGGTCTCCCGTGATCGGGAACTTGTGGGGCGCGGGCGGTGTATGACAGGGAGAACCCGCCGCGTCGAAGGGACGACATCGTGCACCATCGAGCCGTTACGGCCGTGCTGGCCACCGCCGCGCTCCTGCTGACGGCCGGCTGTTCCTCCGACGACGGGGGATCGCCGGGCGGAGACGACCGTTCCTCCCCGGGCAGCACGGCGGGGCGGTCCGCGTCCCCGGAGAGCAGAGCCGAGGAGACACCGCCCGCGAAGGGCTCGGCGAAGGTGCTCCGTACGGTCGCCACGGACCTGCGCTCCCCCTGGGGGCTCGCGCCCCTGGCCGACGGCGATCTGCTGGTGTCGTCGCGTGACGATGCCACGATCAGCCGGGTCGACGCAGAGACGGGCGAGACCTCGGAGCTGGGCGAGGTGCCCGGGGTGTCGCCGTCCGGCGAGGGCGGTCTGCTCGGCATCGCGCTCTCCCCCGACTACGCCTCGGACCGCATGGTCTACGCCTACTTCACCTCGGCCTCGGACAATCGCATCGTCCGCATGATCCACGACGAGGACAAGCCCGAGGGCGAGCGGCTGGGCGCCCCGGACACGGTGCTGCGCGGCATCCCCAAGGGAGTGGTCCACAACGGCGGCCGGATCGCGTTCGGACCGGACCGGATGCTGTACGTGGGCACGGGCGAGAGCGGTGACACCGGCCTCTCCCAGGACGAGAAGTCGCTGGGCGGCAAGATCCTGCGGCTGACCCCGGAGGGCGAGCCGGCTCCGGGCAACCCGCTCCCCGACTCCGCGGTGTACTCACTGGGCCACCGCAATGTGCAGGGCCTCGCCTGGGACTCCAGGCAGCGGCTGTTCGCTTCGGAGTTCGGCCAGAACACCTGGGACGAACTGAACGCGATCGAGCCCGGTGACAACTACGGCTGGCCCGAGGCCGAGGGCACGTCCGACGAGGGCGGCTTCCACGATCCGATCGCCCAGTGGAGCACGGACGAGGCCTCCCCCAGCGGCATCGCGTACGCAGAGGGGTCGGTCTGGATGGCGGGCCTGCGCGGGGAGCGCCTGTGGCGGATCCCGCTCAAGGGCACGGAGGTCTCGGCGGACCCGCAGGCCTTCCTGGAGGGCGAGTACGGGCGGCTGCGCACGGTGGCCGCGGCGGGCGGCGACAAGCTGTGGCTGGTCACCAGCAACACGGACGGCCGCGGCGACCCGGGCGGCGAGGACGACCGCATCCTGGAGGTCCAGGTGAGCTAGGCCCTGTCGTCCGGTGCCGGTTCGGAGCCCGGTTCCGCTTCGGGGTCCGGTTCCGCTTCGGGGTGCTCCGGTGACGGGCGTACGAGGACCTTTCCGGACGCGAGGTCGATCGGCCCGCGTCCGGGACCGGCGTCGCCGGTGTCCTCCCGGATCGGTCCGAGCCGGTTCTGTTCCTCCCGGGTGTGCTTGCGGCCGGGAGCGAACAGTTCCTCGAAGGCGTTGGCCATCGTTCCCCTTCCGGAGGCGTGCGGGCGTGCCGCCCGTTGTCCCGCCGCGGACCGGTCCCCGGCCGGGGGTCGCGAACGGCCCCGGGTGAGGGGCGACCGCCGCTGCCTCGCCCGCGCCCTGGGCGGTTGCCGGGGCCTTGGACACGGATGAGGGGGCCCGGTCCGGAACTGCCCGGAGCTCCCGGTGCCTGCCGGGGGACCGCGGCGGCTCAACCGGCGGCGGGCAGCCCCAGCAGGACGTCGGTGTACTTGAGTACGGCGAACAGCAGCCCGATGGCGCCGAGTGCGACACCGGCCCAGGCGACCGACTTGATCCAGGGCTCCTGCGCGGCGCCGGGCGTCCCGAACGCGGGCCGGACGAGCACCGCCACGCCGACGATCAGCGCGGTGAGCGCGAACAGGCCGCCCCACAGTGCGCTGGTCTGCCAGGCGTCGCCGTAGACCTCCTTGATCTGGACGGCGACGGTCGAGTCCGCGGCGGTCTCCAGCTGGCCGACCAGGGTCTCGCGGGCGGAGGCCACCGTGCCGAGCCAGCTGCCGGTGAGCGAGACGACGCCCAGTCCGGCGGAGACGACGGCCGCGGCACCCTGTCCGACCCCGGTGGCGCCTCGGGGCCCCGGCTTAGAGGCCGGTTCCGTCTCCGGTTCCGTTCCCGGCTCCGTGGCGCCGTCGTCGACCGCGTCTGCGTCAGCGACCGCCCCGGCCCCGGCCCCGGTGCCGCTCCTGTCCGCGCTGGTGTCCGCGCTGTCGTCCTCGGCCTTGGCCGCTTCCCCGGTCCCGGTCTTGGTTCCCATGGGACGCACCGTACGGACGCTCTCTGAGAAGTCCCTTAATGATCGCTGTGCGCCGCGCGCGCCGTCCGCCACTCGGGGGCCAGCACCGACCACACCTCCAGGTCGTGCCGTACCCCGTGGTGGAGATGGGACGCGCGCCGTACCCCGTCCCGGGTCATGCCGAGCCGGCGGGCGGTGTTCAGGCTGGGCTCGTTGCCGGCGGCGGCGACCCACTCCACGCGGTGGATGCCCCGCTGCTCGATCACCCAGTCGATCAGCACCCGCATGGCGCGCGTGACGAGCCCGCGCCCGGTGGCGGCCGGCTCCAGCCAGCAGCCGACCTCGCAGGTGCCGCCTGCGGCGTCGAAGTTCAGCGTGAGCACCCCGCCCACGAGCGTGCCGTCCAGCCACAGGCCGTGCAGCGCGGCCGTGTCGGCGGCGCGGAAGTCGGCGTACCGCTGGAGGGCCTCCCGCGCGGTGGGCACGTCGACGGCCTTGGAGCCGAAGGGGACGTACCGGTTGATGAATTCCCGGCCCCGCTCCAGGTGAGCGAGGAACTCCTCCGCGTGCCAGGGCTCCAGGGGACGCAGTTCGGCTCCGTCGTCACCCAGTCGTATCGCGTACATCCGTCTGCCCTTCCTCCCTGGCGAACACGTCCTCCACCTCGGCGTCGGTGGCAGCGGCCAGCCTCTCATGGGCGGCGCGGCTCTCCGGCGGTTCGATGCTGATGCGCGGCAGGATCCGGTCCAGCCGGGCGGGCAGCCACCAGTTGGCACCGCCGAGCAGATGCATGAGCGCGGGGACGAGCAGGGTGCGCAGCACGAAGGCGTCGAGGGCGACGGCGGCGGCGAGCGCGATGCCGAACATCGCTATGACGCGGTCGCCGGTCAGGACGAAGGCGAGGAAGACCGAGATCATGATCACGGCCGCGGAGTTGATCACCCGGCCGGTCTCGGCGAGGCCGACCCGTACCGCGCGCCGGTTGTCCCCGGTCTCCAGCCATTCCTCGTACATCCGGCTGACCAGGAAGACCTGGTAGTCCATGGAGAGCCCGAAGAGGACCGACACCATGATCACGGGCAGGAAGGGCTCTATGGGCCCCCCGCTGCCGAGGCCCAGCAGTTCGCTGCCCCAGCCCCACTGGAAGATCGCCACGACCACGCCGAAGGCGGCGGCGACGGCGGCCACGTTCATCGCGGCGGCCTTGAGGGGTATGACGGCGGACCGGAAGGCGAGCAGGAGCAGCAGACACCCCAGGCCGACGACGACCCCGACGAACAGGGGCAGCTTGTCGACGATGACCTCGGCGAAGTCGTCGTAGCCGGCCGTCATGCCGCCGACCCGCACGTCGAGGGCGGTGCCGGCCTCGGCGCGCGGCAGTACGTCCTCGCGCAGCCGGTCGACGAGGTCGCTGGTCCGCTTCGACTGCGGGGAGGACTCCGGTACGACGGTGAGGTACGCGGTACCGCCGTCGGCGCTGTGGACCACCGGCCCGACGTTCGCGACGCCCTCGGTCTCGCGCAGGGCGGGGCCGAGCGTGTCCAGGGCGAGCCGGTCGGCGGCGCCGTCGACCTCGGTCACGAGGGTGAGGGGGCCGTTGACGCCTGGTCCGAATCCGTCGGCGAGGAGGTCGTAGGCCTGGCGGGTGGTGGAGGTCTTCGGGTCGTTTCCCTGGTCGGAGGTGCCGAGGTGGAGGGAGGAGGTGGGCAGCGCCAGCACCGCCATGACGGCCAGGGCGAGCACCCCGAGCAGCTTGGGCCTGCGTTCCACGAACGCCGCCCAGCGTGCGGCGAAGCCGGTCGGCGGTTCCGGCTGCGGGCCGGCCTCGGCCAGTCGGCGCCGTTCGCGGCGGCTGAGGGCGCGCATGCCGATGAGCGACAGCAGCGCGGGCAACAGGGTGACCGAGGCGGCGACGGTCAGCAGCACGGTGAGTGAGGCCGCGACGGCGACGCCGTTGAGGAAGTTCAGCCGGAGGATCAGCATGCCCAGCAGGGCGATGCACACGGTGGCCCCCGCGAACACGACCGCGCGTCCGGTGGTGGCGACGGCGTCGGTGGCGGCCTCGGCGACGGACAGCCCGCGCTTCAGTCCGCGCCGGTGCCTGGTCACGATGAACAGCGCGTAGTCGATGCCGACGCCGAGTCCGATCAGCATGCCCAGCATGGGCGCGAAGTCGGCGACGGTCATGACATGCCCGAGCAGCACGATCGAGGCGTACGCGGTACCGACGCCGACCAGCGCCGTGGCGATGGGCAGCAGCGAGGCGGCGAGCGAGCCGAAGGCGAGGAAGAGGACGACGGCGGCGACGGCCACTCCGACGATCTCCGCGAGGTGTCCCTCCGGTGCCCCGGTCAGCGCGGCGGCGCTGCCGCCCAGTTCCACCTGGAGTCCGTCGGTCCGGGCGGCCTCGGCCGCGTCGAGCACGGCCGCCGCCTCGGCCTCGTCGATGTCCTTGGCCAGGTCGTCGTAGGTGACGGTGGCGTAGGCGGTACGGCCGTCGGCGCTGATCCCGCCGGTGCCGTCGTCCCCGTAGGGGCCGGCCACGGCGGCGATGCCGGGCAGGTCCGCCATCCGGTCCAGGGTGCGGGTCATGCTCTGTTCGACGCCGGAGTCCCGGACGCTGCCGGACGGTGTGTGCCAGACCACGGTGTCGCTGTCGCCCGACAGGGCCGGGAAGCCCTCGCGCAGCAGTTCGGTGGCGTGCCCGGACTCGGTGCCGGGCACCTTGTAGTCGTTCGAGTACGCGTTTCCGGTCGCGAAGGCTCCCGCCGCCACCCCGCCGAGGGCGAGGAGCCACAGCAGGACGGTGATCAGTCGGCGTCGGACACACCAGCGTGCGAGGGCTGCCACGAATCGTGCTCCCAGAGTGACGTGCGGCGGTTCTTTGACCAGGAACAGCCATGGATGACCGAATGGCCCGCAAAGAACGCATGAGCAATGAAGTGCACTATTCCAGCGATAAATGATCCATTGTGGCGTTCGTGTTCTTGTTCACAGTTCGCAGGTCAGTCGAACTGGTCCCCCAGCGCCATCACCATCAGCCCCGCGATCAGCAGCCACAGCGCCCTGCGGGTCCGTCCGCGCGAGCCCAGGACGGCGGCGAGTGCGCAGGCGCCGGCGCCGCAGGCGTAGGCCACCGGCACGAGGACCGGGGTGGAGCCGGTGAGGCGGAGCAGCGCCGCCGCCGTCCCGGCCAGGGCGAGCACGGTCCCGGTACCGACCGCGGTCCACCGGGCCCGCCGGGCGGCCCGGAGGGCGTCGGCGCCCTGCTCCGCGTCTTCGGCCTCTTCGACGTGAGTGTCCGGGGGCGGGTCGGAGTCGGTGCGTCCACTCATGGCGCGGGAGCGTAGCGCCCCCGGCCCGGAAACCGGGATGCGGGGGCGTGCGGTCGCCTGTTAGCGTCCGTCGGTCCGATGCTCCGCGGCAGCCCGCCGCCCCGGCCGAAGCAGGTGCTCCGATGACGGTCCGCCCGATCTCCGACGCAGCCCTTTCCCCTTGCACGGACCCGAGGAGCCCGTTCACCGATGTCGGACATCACATCGCACACCCCGCACGACGACCTCGCTAGCCGCCTGACGCTGCCCCGGTACCCGCGCAGCAGCACCTACGACGCCCGCTGGACCGTCGAGAACACGATGGGCCCGCACGCGCTGTGGCTGCTGGAGTGGCTCGCCCCGGCCCTCGGCCCCGACACCCTGCGCCCCGGCGCCCGTGTGCTCGACCTGGGCTGCGGACGCGCCATGACGTCCGTCTTCCTGGCCAGGGAGTACGACGTCCAGGTCACCGCGGCCGACCTGTGGGTCAGGCCCGAGGAGAACGCGCGCCGTATCGCCGGAGCGGGCGTCTCCGACCGGGTGCTTCCGGTCCTCGCCGAGGCGCACGACCTGCCCTTCGGCGACGAGAGCTTCGACGCGATCGTCTCCATCGACGCGTACCAGTACTTCGGCACCGACGATCTGTATCTGCCGTCGCTGACCCGGCTGCTGAAGCCGGGCGGGCGGATCGGTGTCGTCGTCCCGGCGATGCGCGAGGAGGGCGGGGGCATCGAGCCGCCGGAGCACCTGAAGCCCTTCTGGGACCCCGCGTTCTGGTGCTTCCACACCCCCGCCTGGTGGCGTCGCCACTGGACCCGCAGCGCGGCCGTGGAGGTCGAGACGGCCGACTGGCTGCCGGACGGCTGGCGGGAGTGGCTGCTCTGGTGCGACGTCGTCGCCGAGGAGAGCACGGAGGAGTTCCACGTGCGGTCGAGCCGTGAGAACGCGCGGATGCTGCGCGTGGACGAGGGCCGCGCGCTGGGCTTCGCCCGGGTGGTGGGACGCCGTTTCTGACCGCGTGGGACGTGCGGCGCCGACCGCCTGGAACGCCTGCCCCGTGCGGGAGCCGGCCGCATGAAGGAGGGGGACGCGTCGAACCCGGTGCGTCCCCCTCCTCCGTTCCCGTGCGGCGTTCGGGGATCAGCCCTCGGCGACGCCCAGTTTCTCCAGGATCAGCTCCTTGACGCGGGCCGCGTCCGCCTGGCCGCGGGTGGCCTTCATGACCGCGCCGACCAGCGCGCCGGCCGCCGCCACCTTGCCACCGCGGATCTTGTCCGCGACGCCCGGGTTGCCGGCGATGGCCTCCTCCACGGCGGCGGTGAGCGCGCCGTCGTCGGAGACGACCTTCAGGCCGCGCCTGTCGACCACCTCGTCCGGCGTGCCCTCGCCGGCGAGGACACCCTCGATGACCTGACGGGCCAGCTTGTCGTTCAGGTCGCCGGAGGTCACCAGCGCGGTGACGCGGGCGACCTGCTCCGGGGTGATCGCCAGCTCGTCGAGCGCCTTGGCGGACTCGTTGGCACTGCGGGCGAGCTCGCCCATCCACCACTTGCGGGCGGAGGCCGCGTCCGCGCCGGCGTCGATCGTGGCGACGATCAGGTCCAGCGCACCGGCGTTGAGGATCGCCTGCATGTCGGTGCCGGAGATCCCCCACTCCTCACGGAGCCGGCTGCGGCGCACCAGCGGCAGCTCGGGCAGCCCGGCGCGCAGTTCCTCGACCCACTCGCGGGACGGGGCGACGGGGACCAGGTCGGGCTCCGGGAAGTACCGGTAGTCCTCCGCCTCCTCCTTCACGCGGCCTGAGGTCGTCGACCCCGTGTCCTCGTGGAAGTGGCGGGTCTCCTGGATGATCGTCCCGCCGTCGTTCAGCACGGCGGCGTGCCGCTGGATCTCGAAGCGGGCCGCGCGCTCCACGGAACGCAGCGAGTTGACGTTCTTCGTCTCCGAGCGGGTGCCGAACTCCTCCCGGCCGTGCGGGCGCAGCGACAGGTTGACGTCGCAGCGCATCTGGCCCATCTCCATCCGGGCCTCGGAGACGCCGAGCGCCCGGATGAGCTCGCGCAGCTCACGGACGTAGGCGCGGGCGACCTCGGGGGCCCGCTCGCCCGCTCCCTCGATCGGCTTGGTGACGATCTCGATCAGCGGGATGCCGGCCCGGTTGTAGTCGAGCAGGGAGTGGGACGCGCCGTGGATGCGGCCGGTGGCGCCGCCGACGTGCGTCGACTTGCCGGTGTCCTCCTCCATGTGGGCGCGCTCGATGTCCACGCGGAAGGTCTCGCCGTCCTCCAGCTGCACGTCGAGGTAGCCGTTGAAGGCGATCGGCTCGTCGTACTGGGAGGTCTGGAAGTTCTTCGGCATGTCCGGATAGAAGTAGTTCTTCCGGGCGAAGCGGCACCACTCGGCGATCTCGCAGTTCAGCGCGAGACCGATCTTGACGGCGGACTCGACCCCGGTCGCGTTGACGACCGGGAGCGCGCCCGGCATGCCGAGGCAGGTGGGGCAGGTCTGGGTGTTCGGGTCGGCGCCGAGCGTGGTCGAGCAGCCGCAGAACATCTTGGTCCTGGTGCCGAGTTCGACATGGACCTCGAGGCCCATGACGGGGTCGTACGACGCCAGCGCGTCCTCGTACGACACCAGGTCGGTCGTGGTGGTCACGGTGTAACTTCCCTCTCAGCCCAGCAGGACGTCGTCGTCGCCCAGCCGCTTCAGCTCGCGGTACAGGATGGCGAGGCCGGTGACGATCGCGGCGGCGGACACGGTGGCGTCGATCAGGACCAGGGTGTCCTTCTCGTGCCGCGCCTTCCTGAGGCGCTTGGCGACACCGATCGCGCCGAACGCCGTACCGGCCATGGCCAGATACGTGCCGGACCTGGACTTCTTGAAACCCTTGGCCTTGGTCAGTGCACTCACAGCGACGGAGCCTCCTCGATCAGCGGGTGGCCCCACTTTTCCACGAAGGCGGCCTCGACGGCTGCACCCACCTTGTAGAGGCGGTCGTCCTTCATGACCGGGGCGATGATCTGCAGTCCGACCGGCAGGTTGTCCTCGGGCGCGAGGCCGCAGGGCAGCGACATGGCCGCGTTGCCCGCCAGGTTGGTCGGGATGGTGCACAGGTCGGCGAGGTACATCGCCATCGGGTCGTCGGCGCGCTCGCCGATCGCGAAGGCGGTGGTGGGCGTCGTCGGGGAGACGATCACGTCGACCTGTTCGAACGCCGTGTCGAAGTCCTGCTTGATCAGCGTGCGGACCTTCTGGGCGCTGCCGTAGTACGCGTCGTAGTAGCCGGAGCTGAGCGCGTAGGTGCCGAGCATGATGCGGCGCTTGACCTCGGGGCCGAAGCCGGCCTCGCGGGTCAGCGAGGTGACCTCCTCGGCGGAGTGCGTGCCGTCGTCGCCGGTCCGCAGGCCGTAGCGCAGGCCGTCGAAGCGGGCGAGGTTGGAGGAGCACTCGGACGGCGCGATCAGGTAGTACGCCGACAGCGCGAGGTCGAAGGACGGGCAGTCCAGCTCGACGATCTCGGCACCGAGGTCCTTCAGCAGGGCGACGGTCTCGTCGAACCGCTGGATGACGCCGGCCTGGTAGCCCTCGCCGCGGAACTGCCGGACGACACCGACGCGCATGCCGGTGACCGAGCCGTTGCGGGCCGCCTCGACGACCGGCGGGACCGGGGCGTCGATGGAGGTGGAGTCGAGCGGGTCGTGCCCGGCGATGACCTCGTGCAGCAGGGCCGCGTCCAGGACCGTGCGGGCGCAGGGGCCGCCCTGGTCGAGGGAGGAGGAGAACGCCACCATGCCGTAGCGGGAGACCGCGCCGTAGGTCGGCTTCACGCCGACCGTGCCGGTGACGGAGGCCGGCTGGCGGATGGAGCCGCCGGTGTCGGTGCCGATGGCGAGGGGGGCCTGGAAGGAGGCGAGCGCGGCGCTCGACCCGCCGCCGGAGCCGCCGGGGATCTTGGTGAGGTCCCAGGGGTTGCCGGTCGGTCCGTAGGCGCTGTTCTCGGTCGAGGACCCCATGGCGAACTCGTCCATGTTGGTCTTGCCGAGGATGACGACGTCGGCGGCCTTGAGCCGCTTGGTGAGCGTCGCGTCGTACGGCGGGATCCAGCCCTCGAGGAGCTTGGAGCCGACGGTGGTCGGGATGCCCTCGGTGGTGAAGATGTCCTTGAGCGCGAGGGGGACGCCGGCCAGCGGGCCGAGCTTCTCGCCCCTGGCGCGCTTCTCGTCGACGGCGCGGGCCTGGGCGAGGGCGCCCTCGCGGTCGACGTGCAGGAAGGCGTGCACCTTCTCGTCGACGGCCTCGATCCGGGCCAGGTGTGCCTCGGTGACCTGGACGGCGGTGAGGTCGCCGGAGGCGATCCGCGCGGCGGTCTCGGCGGCCGTGAGCTTGATGATGTCCGTCATGGGATTCAGTCCTCCCCCAGGATCTGCGGCACCTTGAAACGCTGCTGCTCCTGGGCCGGGGCGCCGGAGAGCGCCTGCGCGGGGGTGAGCGAGGGACGGACCTCGTCCGGGCGCATGACGTTCGTCAGCGGGAGCGGGTGCGAGGTCGGCGGTACGTCTTGGTCGGCGACCTCGCTGACGCGGGCCACCGCGCCGATGATGTCGTCGAGCTGGCCTGCGAAGTGGTCGAGCTCTTCGGGCTTCAGCTCCAGACGCGCCAGCCGGGCGAGGTGGGCGACCTCCTCGCGCGTGATGCCAGGCATGCAGCGTTCCTCTGGGGTGAGTGTGCGGTTCGGGCTAGGACCTGCCGTCGTGTCCCGGGCGGCCGGGCGTGGCGCGGCAGGCGGGAAGGTGACGGCTGGCCCAATCCTATGGGGCGCCGCCCCGTGCCCGTGAAACGGTTTCCCCGCGCCTCCCGAAAGCGGGACGCCCCGCGGCTTCAGGCCGGGCGGACGGAGTCGTCGGTGGCTGCCGCCGGGAGGGCGGCGGCAGCCGGGCGCTGCCAGCCGCGGGAGCCGCGGGCGAGGAGCCAGGCCGTGGTTTCGTCGGGCGGCATCGCGGCCGCGACCAGCCAGCCCTGGACGGCGTCGCAGCCGAGGTCGCGCAGGCGTTCCCAGGTCTCGTCGTCCTCGACGCCCTCGGCGACGACGAGCAGCCCGAGCGAGTGGGCGAGGTCGACGGTGCAGCGCACGATCTCGGCGTCCTCGGTGTCGACGGCCAGCCGGGCCACGAACGAGCGGTCGATCTTCAGCTCGCTGACGGGCAGCCGCCGCAGGTGCACGAGGGAGGAGTAGCCGGTGCCGAAGTCGTCGAGGGACATCTTCACGCCGTGCCCGGTCAGTCCGTTGAGGGTGTCGGCGGCGCGCTGCGGGTCCTCCAGGAGGACGTGCTCGGTGATCTCCAGCTGGAGGGATCCCGCCGGAACCCCGTGCCGGGCCAGCCGCGCCGCGACGGAGCCGGCGAAGCCGGGGCTGTGGACGTCGCGCGGGGAGACGTTGACCGCGACCGGCACGAACAGGCCCTGGGCACGCCAGCGGGCGACCTGCCCGAGGGCGGTCTCCAGCACGTAGTCGGTGAGCTGCGGCATCAGGCCGGAGGACTCGGCGATGGCTATGAACTCGTCCGGCGGTACCCTGCCGCGCTCCGGGTGCACCCAGCGGACCAGGGCCTCCAGGCCCGCGACCTGTCCGTCGAAGCGGACCTTGGGCTGGTAGTGGAGCTGGACCTCGTGCGCGTCCAGGGCCCGGCGCAGGTCGCCCAGGAGTCCGAGCCGGTCGGGGGTGTTGGAGTCCCGCTTGGACTCGTAGACCTCGACGCCCGTGCGGTCCCGTTTGGCCTGGTACATCGCCACGTCCGCGCGCCGCAGCAGGCCCTCGGCGTCGAGGGCGTGGTCGGGGAAGACGGCGACGCCCGCGCTGGCCTCCAGCACGAGAGTGAGGCCGTCGAGGTCGAGCGGCGAGCTGAGGGCGGACACCAAACCGCGGGCGACCCGGGTCGCCGACGTGATGGAGTCGGCGACCGGCAGTAAGACGGCGAACTCGTCGCCACCGAGCCGCGCGGCCTCCGCCCCGCGCGGCAGGGCCAGCCGCAGCCGGTCGGCGATCTGCAGCAGCAGCCGGTCACCCGCGAGGTGACCGAGCGTGTCGTTGACCGACCGGAACCGGTCGAGGTCGATCAGCATGAGGGTGGTGCGGGCGTCGGCGCGCTCGGCGTCGTCCAGCGCGGTCCAGATGCGCTCGAGGAGCCACTGGCGGTTGGGCAGTCCGGTCAGCGGGTCGCGCAGCTGCTCCTCCGCGCGGGCCCTGGCCATCCACAGCATGGAGTCGAGCGCGATCAGCGGGATGGCGAACAGCGGCAGGACGATCGGCCGGGCGTCGGCGACCACGCAGATCAGCGGCGCTATGCCGAGCAGCGCCACCGCGACCAGGCCCTGTCTGACCAGGGCGGTACGGGCGACCGTGGGCAGTCCGCCCCGCGGGACGTGCAGGTACCAGTAGAGGGTGCGGGTGACCACGAGATACGCGGCGGCGACGAGCACCACCTCGAAGGCGGTGTGCAGTCCCCAGGTGTCGGGGGTCGCGGGGGACTCGACGGACGGTACGGACCCGAGCAGGGCGAGCACCAGCGCGCCGGCACCGATGCCGAGCAGGTCGACCGCGCCGTGCAGGATGCTCTGCCGCCAGCGGCCCCGCCGGGCCATGCCGACCAGCACGACCACGGTGAGGCTGACCATGCCGGCCGGGACCCAGCCGTGGAGCAGCAGCACGGCGAGGGTGACGGCGGCGCCCGAGCCGGTGCCGCCCCACCAGCGGGAGCGGCCCAGCATCACCAGGTGGCCGACGACGATCCCGGTCAGTACGGCCAGGGACCAGCCGACGCGGCCGGACGGGAAGAGCGCGTGACCGCCGGTGAACGCTCCGAGGACGCCGGCGCCGAGCACGAACGCGGCGGCCGAGACGACCGCGGTGGGCAGCGCGGGCCAGAACAGGTGCCGTGGCGTGTGCGCTTCGGACAGCCCGGGGCCGTCCGCGGACAGTCCGGTGGCGAGCGGGGGCCCTCCGGGGCCCCGTCCGGTGCCCGGCTGCCCGGCCGCCGGCCGCCCCGCGGCCCGCTGTCCGGTGCCGCGCACCCCGGGGCGCGCGTCCGCGGTGCGCGTCCCGGGGCGCCCCTTCGCGCCCACAGGCCCCGCGGGCCGCCCGGTCCCGCGTCCGCGCCGCCGTACGGCCGTCATGCGGCGCAGGCCCAGGCGCAGCCGTGAACCCGGGGTGGCGCTCTCGGTGGGTTCCATTCCCGTCCCTCTCACAGCCGGCGGTGCCCACGCCACACGGCTCGATGCCTGACAACCCCCGGCGACTCCGTGACAGAAAGCCCTTCCACGGTGCCGCCACGAACACGGGGACGCCCCGGCCGCAGCTGGGCACGGCGGGCGCACCTGCCAACAGTAGGCCGCGGAAGGCTTCCCGGGGCACCGGTCACCGACGGTCGCCCGAATGCGCCCCAGTCACCCGTATCCATCTGGTATGCGCCGATCGGGTGGCCTTTCCCCGCTGCTCCCCCGCCGCTCCCCTACTCCGCCGGCTGTTCCGCGGACTGCTCCTCGACGGGCAGCGCCGCGTCGGCCGCCGCCCGCGGCCCTTCGTCGAGCAGGACGGTGAAGCCGTCCTCGTTCAGGACCGGCACCTTGAGCTGCATCGCCTTGTCGTACTTCGACCCCGGATTGTCGCCGACGACGACGAAGGACGTCTTCTTCGAGACCGAACCGGTCACCTTCGCCCCCCGGGTCTGCAGCGCCTCCTTCGCGCCGTCCCGGGTGAAGCGCTCCAGGGTGCCGGTCACCACGACCGTCAGTCCTTCGAGCGGACGCGGGCCCTCGTCCTCGCCGGCCCCCTCGTCCTCCATGCGGACACCGGCCGCCCGCCACTTGCGGATGATCTCGCGGTGCCACTCCTCGGCGAACCACTGCTTGACGGAGGCGGCGATGATGCCGCCGACGCCCTCGGTGGCGGCCAGTTCCTCCTCGGTGGCCTGCTCGATCCGGTCGATGGACCGGAACTCCCGGGCCAGCGCCTCCGACGCGACCGGGCCGACGTGCCGGATCGACAGGCCGGTGAGGACCCGGGCGAGCGGGCGCTCCTTGGCCGCCGCGATGTTCGCCAGCATCGCCACCGCGTTCTTGCGCGGCTCGCCCTCCTGGTTGGCGAAGACGGTGGCGGTCTTCTCCTCGCCCGTCCTCGGGTCCCGCTTGGGCAGGCCGCTGTCCTGGTCGAGGACGTACGCCCTGATGGGCAGCAGTTGCTCGACGGTGAGGTCGAACAGGTCGCCCTCGTCCTTCAGCGGCGGGTCGGCGGGCTCGAGGGGCCCGGTGAGCGCCGCGGCGGCGACATAGCCGAAGTGCTCGATGTCCAGCGCCTTGCGGCCCGCGAGGTAGAACAGGCGCTCCCGCAACTGGGCCGGGCAGGTACGGGCGTTGGGGCAGCGCAGGTCGACGTCGCCCTCCTTCATCGGCCGCAGCGGCGTACCGCACTCCGGGCACTCGGCCGGCATCACGAAAGCGCGCTCGCTGCCGTCCCGCAGGTCGGCGACCGGGCCGAGGATCTCCGGGATGACGTCACCCGCCTTGCGCAGCACCACCGTGTCCCCGATGAGGACGCCCTTGGCCTTGACCACGTCCTGGTTGTGCAGCGTGGCGAACTCCACCTCGGAGCCGGCCACGGTGACCGGCTCGACCTGCGCGTACGGCGTGACCCTGCCCGTACGTCCCACGCCCACGCGGATGTTGACCAGTGTGGTGTTGACCTCCTCGGGCGCGTACTTGTACGCGATGGCCCAGCGCGGTGCGCGCGAGGTGGAGCCGAGGCGGCCCTGGAGCGGGATCTCGTCGAGCTTGATCACCGCGCCGTCGATCTCGTGCGCCACGGAGTGCCGGTTCTCGCCGTAGTGCGCGATGAACTCCCGTACGCCGGCCAGGCCGTCGACCACGCGGTTGTGCGCGGAGGTGGGCAGGCCCCAGGTCTTCAGCAGGTCGTACGCCTCGGAGAGGCGGGTGAGGCCCTCGAAGCCCTCCAGGGCGCCGATGCCGTGGACGACCATGTGCAGCGGGCGGGTGGCGGTGACGCGCGGGTCCTTCTGGCGCAGCGAACCGGCCGCCGCGTTGCGCGGGTTGGCGAAGGGCTTGTCACCGGCCTCCACCAGGCGGGCGTTGAGGCCCTGGAACGCCTCCATCGGGAAGAAGACCTCGCCGCGGATCTCCACGAGGGCGGGCACGTCGTCGCCCTTCAGGCGGTCCGGGATCTCGGTGATCGTCCGCACGTTGGGCGTGATGTCCTCGCCGGTGCGGCCGTCGCCGCGGGTCGCCGCGCGGACCAGGCGCCCGTGCTCGTAGGTGAGGTTCACCGCGAGGCCGTCGACCTTGAGCTCGCACAGGAAGTGGAACTCCTGCTCGCCCAGCTCCCGGTGGATGCGCTCGGCCCAGGCGGCGAGGTCGTCGTCGTTGAAGGTGTTGTCGAGGGAGAGCATGCGGGAGCGGTGCTGGACGGACGTGAACTCCGTCGCGTACGCCCCGGCGACCTTCTGGGTCGGGGAGTCGGGGGTGCGCAGCTCGGGGTACCGCTCCTCCAGCGCCTCCAGTTCGCGCAGCAGCCGGTCGAACTCGGCGTCGCTGACGACGGGCGCGTCGTTCACGTAGTACCGGAAGCGGTGCTCCTCGATCTGCTCGGCGAGCCGGGCGTGCTGCTCCCGCGCCTCGGCCGGCACGCTCGTCGTCTCCGCCTGCTGGTCACCCGCCACCGTGGGTCCTTCCGTCACTCTGGGTTGTCCGCGAGGGATCTCGCCGCCCGGACGCAGTGCGCGTAGGCGGTGCGCGCGTACTCCGGGGACGCCCCCGCGAGTCCGCACGCCGGGGTGACCGTGACCGCCTCCGCGAGAAGGCCCGGTCGCAGCCCCAGTCTGCGCCACAGCGTTCTGACCCCCATGACGCTACCGGCAGGGTCCGACAACGGGCCGTCCGTGCCCGGCACGACACCGGTGAACAGCCGGGTGCCGCTCTCGACCGCCTCCCCGATCGTGTCGTCGTCACGTTCGGTGAGAAGCGAGAAGTCGAAGGAGACCGCCTGCGCGCCCGCCCGCCGCAGCAGGGCGAACGGCACGTCGGGCGCGCACGAGTGGACCACGACCGGGCCGCCGTCGTGCACCGCGAACACGTCCCTCAGTGCGGACTCGACGAGCTGGCGGTCCACCGCGCGGTGGGTGCGGTAGCCGCTGGCGCTGCGTACCCGGCCGCGCAGGACGTCGGTGAGGGAGGGTTCGTCGAGTTGGAGGACGAGCCGCGCGCCGGGCACGCGCCGGCCCACCTCGGCGAGGTGCAGGCGCAGTCCTTCGGTGAGCGAGGCGGCCAGGTCCCGGCAGGCACCGGGGTCGGAGAGGACGGCCTCGCCGTTGCGCAGCTCCAGGTGGGCGGCGAGCGTCCAGGGGCCGACGGCCTGCACCTTCAGCGGCCCCTCGTACCCCTGGGTGTACTCCTCCAGCGCGTCGAGGTCCTCGCCGAGCCAGGAGCGGGCCCGCTTGGTGTCGCGTCCGGGCCGGTCCCCGAGCCGCCAGCCGCTGGGCTCCACCCGCGCGTACAGCTCGACGAGCATCCCGGCGGTCCGTCCGATCATGTCCGCGCCGGGTCCCCGGGCGGGCAGTTCGGGCAGGAAGGGGAAGTCCTCGAAGCTTCCGGTGACGGTCTTGACGGCCTCGCGGGCGTCCCCGCCCGGCATGGACCCGACCCCGGTCGCGGCCCCGAACCTGAACTGACTGTTATCGCTCACCCGAGAAGCGTACGGAACGGGTGGCGGAGCCGGCGTCCCGGCCGGGCCGCGGGGAGCGCGCCCGGCGGCACGGACGGCTTCGCCCCGGCCGCAGGGCGGGCGGTCGGCATGCCCCCCGACGGTCCGCACACCCGACGGCCCGCACACCCGACGGCCCGCACACCCCGCGGGACGGCGTCCCCGGAGCGTCCGGCCGTGCGCCCGTGGGTCAGCGCCCGGTGCCCGGCCCCGGGCGCACGGTCAGGTCGTTGACCTCCGCGTCCCTCGGCAGGTCGAGGGCCATGAGGACGGTCGCGGCGACCGACTCGGGGTCGATCCACCTGCCGGCGTCGTAGTCCTTTCCCTCCTGCTGGTGGACCTTGGCCTGCATGGGGCTGGCGGTGCGGCCCGGGTAGACCGAGGTGACGCGGACGCCGCCCGCGTGCTCCTCCTCGCGCAGCGCGTCGGCGAGGGCCTTCAGGCCGTGCTTGGAGGCCGCGTAGGCGGACCAGCGGGCGTGGGCGCCCAGGCCCGCGCCGGAGTTGACGAAGACCACGTGTCCGCGGCTCGCGCGCAGCTGGGGCAGGAAGTGCCGGGTGAGTTCGGCGGGGGCGACGAGGTTGACGTCGAGCTGGTGCCGCCAGGTCTTCGGCGTCAGCTCGCCGACCTCGCCGAGGTCGACGACACCGGCGATGTGCAGCAGGGAGTCCACCCGGTCCGGGAGGGACTGGTGGGAGAGGGCCCAGCTGAGCCTGTCGGGGTCGGCCAGGTCGCCGACGAGGGTCCGCGCGCCGGGGAAGTCGGCCGCCAGTTCCTTCGCGCGTCCCGCCGACCGCGCGTGCAGGACGAGGTCGTCGCCGCGCGCGTGCAGCCGGCGGGCGACGGCCGCGCCGATGCCGGAACCGGCTCCGGTGATCACATGTGTAGGCATGCCCGCCATGCTCGCACCACCCTGGGGGCAAGACCCGGACCGGGTTCTCCCGCCGAGGATCCGGGCCAGGTCACTCGATGCCCCGGCTCTCCTCCAGGTACGCCAGCGCCCCGACGGGCTCCTCGGCGAAGAACACCAGGTCGGTGAGGGCGCGGGGCAGGAAGCCCTCGTCCTCCATCCGCCGGAACTGCGCCTTGAGCCCGTCGTAGAAGCCCGCGGTGTTCAGCAGGACCACGGGCTTGTCCGTGTGCCCGTGCTTCTTCAGCTCCAGGATCTCGGTGGCCTCGTCGAGCGTGCCGGTACCGCCCACCATGATCACCACCGCGTCGGCCTTCTCCAGCAGCAGCCGCTTGCGCTCCGCCAGGTCGGGGGCGATCACCATCTCGTCGGCGCCCCGGCGTGCCTTCGCCGCGAGGAACCCCACGGAGACACCGAGGAGCCGGCCGCCCGCCTCCTGCACGCCGTCGGCGACGACCTTCATCAGACCGACGTCGGAGCCGCCCCACACCAGGGTGTGGCCGCCCTTGCCGAGCAGCTGCGCGAACTCCCGTGCGGGGCGCGTGTAGCGCTCGTCGAGATCGGCGGCGGAGAGGAAGACACAGATGTTCACCGGCCCAGGGTACGGGCCCGTCCGGCGCAGGAGGGAAGAATGCGGGTCCGCCGGACGCTGCACCGTCCGGTGCCCGGGCCGGCCGGCGTTCGGCCTGCCCCGCCGGCCCGGACACCCCCTGACCCGGCTGACCCGACCGACCCGACCGACCCGACCGACTGAGGAGCGTGGACCATGACCGCAGGACATCGCATCACCCTCGAACAAAGCGAGCGGCACGTGCGTGTGGTGCACGGCGGGGAGGTCCTGGCCGAGAGCGACCGGGCGCTGGTCCTGCGCGAGACGGGCTGTCCCCCGCGGTACTACATCCCGTCCGGGGACGTACGGCTCGACCTGCTGACCCCGTCCGACACCCGCACCCACTGCCCCTTCAAGGGCACCGCGTCCTACTGGTCACGGCCGGGCACAGCCGACCTCGTGTGGGCGTACCCGGACCCGAAGCCGGACGTCGCCGGCATCAAGGACCACCTGTGCTTCTACGAGGTGGAAGTCCGATGATCGGATAGAAGGGTTGCGATCGTCGGACGCGCGGCCCGCCTCACCGACGATCCGGCCGCGGTGCGGCAGTCTGCTGAGACATGGACAAGAGCATCGTTTCGCGTGACGGCACCCCCATCGCCCACGAGAGCGCCGGACGGGGTTCCGTGGTCGTCCTCGTCAGCGGCGCGATGTCGACGGGCGCCACGGTGGCCCCGCTGGCCGCGCCGCTCTCGGAGCGGTTCCGGGTCGTCGTGTACGACCGCCGGGGCCGCGGCGCGAGCGGGGACACGGCCCCGTACGCGGTGGAACGCGAGGTCGAGGACCTGGCGGCGCTGATCGAGGCGGTGGGCGGACAGGCGTCGCTGTACGGCGTGTCCTCGGGCGGCGCGCTGGCACTGCGCGCGGCGGCGAGCGGTCTGCCGGTGCGGCACGTCGCCGTGTACGAGACGCCGTACGCGATGTCCGAGGAGGATCTGAGGGAGCGCGCGCGGTACACCCGGCGCCTGACGGAGGCACTGGGTGAGGGACGCCGCGGCGACGCGGTGGAGCTCTTCCTCCGCCTCACCGGACTGAGCGAGGCGGTGATCGAGGGCGCCCGCCAGTCCCCCCTGTGGGCCGGGATGGAGTCGATCGCGCCGAGCCTCGCCCACGACGACGCGGTCATGGGCGACGGCGGCGTCCCGGTGAAGCTGCTGGCGTCGGTCCCCGTGCCGGTGCTGTCCATCGCGGGCGACGCGAGCCCGGCCTGGATGCGCGAGGCCGCCCGGGCCATCGCGGACGCCGTCCCCCACGGCACCTGCCGCACCCTGGCGGGCCAGACCCACATGGTGGAACCGGACGTCCTGGCGCCGGTGTTGGCGGATTTCTTCACGTCATGAGGACGCGGCGAGGCCGGACCGCCGCACCCCGGTCCTCCTTCATGCCGCGCGGGCGCTCCTCCCCGCCCGTCGTCCCGTCCGGCGGGCAGGCGGGCAGGCCATCCCCGAGCCGTGGTTCTGGCCGAGGAGCTCGACGAGTTCAACTCCCGCATCGTGGGGGAGACCGGACTCGTCCACGAGTTCCCGCGTCACCGTGACGGTCACGCCCGTCCGGAGGGAGCACTCCCACCCGAAGACGTGACCACTCCCCCCCCACTGCCGCTCTCCCGCCCGTCCGAGCGGCAGAGCGGCATTCGTTCGCCGGCTGCTCACGTCTTCGGGCAGGACCGCGCCCGGGTCAGACCGCCGTGGGCGTCCTCGTCGTGCGGGACGTCGTGGCGATGGTGGCGGAGCCGACGACCCGGGTGCCCGCGTAGAGGACGACGGCCTGGCCGGGGGCCACGCCGCGGACCGGCTCCCTGAACGACACCTCCAGGATGCCGTCGTCGGTCAGTTCGGCGGTGACCTCGGTCTCGTCGCCGTGGGCGCGGAGCTGGGCGGTGTAGGTGCCGGGGCCGGCCGGGGCGGTGCCGCACCAGCGGGGCTCGACCGCGGTGAGCGCGCCGACGTCGAGGGAGTCCGCGGGGCCGACGGTGACCGTGTTGGTCACCGGGGAGATGTCCAGGACGTACCGGGGCTTGCCGTCGGGGGCGGGGGTGCCGATCCGCAGGCCCTTGCGCTGGCCGATGGTGAAGCCGTGGGCGCCCTCGTGCGTGCCGACCTTGGTGCCGGACTCGTCGACGATGTCGCCCTCGGCCCGGCCCAGCCGGTTCGCGAGGAAGCCCTGGGTGTCGCCGTCGGCGATGAAGCAGATGTCGTGCGAGTCGGGCTTCCTGGCCACTGCCAGTCCCCTGCGCCCGGCCTCCGCGCGGATCTCGTCCTTGGTGGTGACCGTGTCGCCGAGCGGGAACATCGCGTGGGCGAGCTGCCGGTCGTCCAGCACGCCGAGGACGTACGACTGGTCCTTGGCCATGTCGGAGGCGCGGTGCAGCTCGCGCGTGCCGTCGGACAGGGTGACCACGCGCGCGTAGTGGCCGGTGGCCACGGCGTCGAAGCCGAGGGCGAGGGCCTTGTCCAGCAGCGCGGCGAACTTGATCTTCTCGTTGCAGCGCAGGCACGGGTTGGGGGTGCGGCCGGCCTCGTACTCGGCGACGAAGTTCTCCACCACGTCCTCGCGGAAGCGGTCGGCGAGGTCCCACACGTAGAACGGGATGCCGATGACGTCGGCGGCGCGGCGGGCGTCGCGCGAGTCCTCGACGGTGCAGCAGCCCCGCGCGCCCGTGCGGAAGGACTGGGGGTTCGCGGAGAGCGCGAGGTGGACGCCGGTCACGTCGTGTCCCGCTTCGGCGGCACGGGCCGCGGCCACGGCGGAGTCGACGCCGCCGGACATGGCGGCCAGGACGCGAAGGGGGCGGGAGGGCTGCGGGGTCTCAGTCATAACCCCTCCAGAGTACGGGGCACGGGAACCGGAACGACCGGGTATCCGTTGGAGGTCGCATGGGGGAGAGAAGAGCTTCCGGGGACCGGGCCGCCAAGGACGGGGACCGTCGCATCGGCCGACGGGCCCTGATCGTCGGCGGAGTGACCGCCGCCGCGGGTACGGCCGTGCTGGCGCGGGACGAGCTGGGCCGCCTGTGGTGGAGGGTGCCCGGGGTCGAGAAGCCGCGTGAGGACGGTGTCGTCGACTTCGCGGGCGCGCGCTGGGTGGCGGCCTCGGACGCCAACTGGCGGCGTGCGGACCGACCCGACGACTTCGGCATAGACATGGTGATCGTGCATGTCACCCAGGGCAGTTTCGACAGCGCGGTGCGGGCCTTCCAGGACCCCGGGCACCAGGCGGCGACGCACTACATCGTCGGCCAGGACGGACGCGTCGCACAGATGATCCGCGAGCTGGACGTGGCCTACCACGCGGGAAACCGCGACTACAACGAGCGCAGTATCGGCATCGAGCACGAGGGGTTCGTGGACCGGCCGCAGGACCTCACGGACGAGATGTACGAGGCCTCGGCCCGGCTCACGGCCCGCATCTGCGCCCGCTACGACATCCCGGTCGACCGGGAGCACATCATCGGCCACATCGAGGTGCCGGGGACGGATCACACCGACCCGGGCCCGCACTGGGACTGGGAGCGCTACATGAAGCTCGTACGTCGGGCGCTCACGGCGACGGCCTGACCCCCACCACCCGAAAAATGGACAAAAACCTCAAGCCACCCTCTTCCATTCACAAACGGGCGTTCTATCATGGGAACAGGCCTACGGGACGAGTGAGGGAGTTCGACCGGAGTAGCCGACTTCAGCGCGAGGTTTCGGCTTCCGCTGGTGCCGACATCGACGGTCGGGCTGAGAGGCCGGAAGGTCGCAGGACCGGAAGGCGACCCCTAGTCACCTGATCCGGGTCATACCGGCGAAGGGAACCCGTCTCGTAGGTCGTAGTCGTGCCCGGGGGAAGCTAGGTCAGTCCCGCCGCCCGCGCACGGTCCACCGCCGGTCCGATGGCCTTCGCCAGGGCCTCGACGTCGGCACGGGTGGAGGTGTGGCCGAGGGAGAAGCGCAGGGTGCCGCGGGCCAGGTCCGGGTCGGTGCCGGTGGCCAGGAGGACGTGGCTGGGCTGGGCGACACCGGCGGTGCAGGCGGAGCCGGTGGAGCACTCGATGCCCTGGGCGTCGAGCAGGAGCAGCAGGGAGTCCCCCTCGCAGCCGGGGAACGCGAAGTGGGCGTTGGCCGGAAGTCGCCCCCCGGGCGCGGGGTCGCCGCCGAGGACGGCGTCCGGGACGGCCTCGCGGACCGCGGCGACCAGTTCGTCGCGGAGCGCGCCGATCTCGCGGGCGAACCACTCCCGTCGCCGGGCGGCGAGCCGGCCGGCGACCGCGAAGGAGGCGATCGCGGGCACGTCGAGCGTGCCGGAGCGTACGTGCCGCTCCTGACCGCCGCCGTGCAGCACGGGTACGGGGGTGTGCTCGCGGCCCAGGAGCAGTGCCCCGATGCCGTACGGGCCTCCGATCTTGTGGCCCGAGACGGTCATCGCGGCGAGCCCGGACGCGGCGAAGTCCACCGGCACCTGGCCGAAGGCCTGGACGGCGTCGGAGTGCAGCGGGACACCGAATCCGGCGGCCACCTCGGCGAGTTCGCGGACCGGCAGAATCGTCCCGATCTCGTTGTTGGCCCACATCACGGTGGCCAGGGCCACGTCGTCGGGGTTGCGGGCGATCGCCTCGCGCAGGGCGTCCGGAGGGACCCGGCCGCAGGAGTCGACCGGCAGGTACTCGACGGTGGCACCCTCGTGCTCGCCGAGCCAGTGGACGGCGTCCAGGACGGCATGGTGCTCGACGGGGCTGGCGAGGACCCGGGTGCGGGCCGGTTCGGCGTCGCGGCGGGCCCAGTACAGGCCCTTCACGGCGAGGTTGTCGGCCTCGGTCCCGCCCGAGGTGAAGACCACTTCGCTGGGGCGGGCGCCGAGGGCGTCGGCGAGGGCCTCGCGGGCCTCCTCGACACTCCGGCGGGCGCGCCGGCCGGCCGCGTGCAGGGAGGAGGCGTTGCCGGTGACGCCGAGGTGCGCGGTGAGTGCCTCGACTGCCTCGGGAAGCATCGGGGTGGTCGCGGCGTGGTCGAGGTAAGCCATGGTGAGGCCGATTCTACGGGCCGCGTCCGCTGCCTCCGGGGTGCAGTCGGCCGGATACCACGCCCGCTCAGAAGCTCCAGGAGATCGTGTCGTTCATCTGCATCAACGCCAGCAGGACCAGCAGGTCGGCGATGCCCAGGCCGAGACCCAGGCAGGCGCGTGCGCGCCGGGTCGTGCCCCGCCGCAGGGCGACGCCCGCCAGCACGATGGCGATCGGCCCGAGAACGACGTTGAGGACGAGCAGGCCCAGCAGCCCGAGGACGAAGGAGGCGACCGCCATGCCGTCGGCGTCCTGGACAGCGGTTCGGTGGGCGACCCGGGAGGTGGGGTCCATGGGGGTCAGCCCTCCCGGCGGGCGCGGGCGTGGCGCTCGCGCAGGGCGAAGACGGTGAGCCAGACGGCGATGACGGCGCCCCCGGCCGCGGAGACGGGCAGGGGCGCGTGGGCCACGGTGCCCAGGACGACGCCCATCAGCAGAAGCGCGGCGGCGAGGAACAGCATGGGTCGGACTCCTCCGGGCCTCGGGTTCGGTGAACATCTGCAGGTACGGGTGTTCACTGACCGGACAGCCTAAACACTCGGCGCCCGCGGTCACGCTTTGCAATTCCGGAGAACAGCTGTTGACTGCACGGCATGAGTCACACCCTCGGCGCCCGGCAGGCCCAGAAGCAGAGGACCCGGCGGGCACTCCTCGACGCGGCGCTGGGGCTGCTCGAGGAACAGGGCCTCGGCAGCCTGGGGCTGCGCGAGGTCACCCGGGCCGCGGGGGTCGCCCCGACCGCCTTCTACCGGCACTTCCGCTCGATCGAGGACCTGGGCGTGGCACTGGTCGGGGAAGCGCTCGAAAGCCTGCACCCGTTGATCGGAACGGCGATGGCCACGAGCGGTGACGCCGAGGAGCGCATCACGCGCGCCGTGGAGCTGATCGCCGGGCACGTGGACCAGCACCCGGCACACATGCGGTTCATCGTCCGTGAACGGCACGGTGGGGTGCAGGCGGTCCGGGAGGCGATACACGACCAGCTCGCCCGGTTCACCGAGGAGGTGGCGAAGGCGCTGGCCGGGGACCCGGTGTCCGCGGGCTGGAGCGAGGACGACCTGCTGATGCTGGCCCAGCTCTACGTCGACCAGATGATCGCCACGGGATGCCTCTTCCTGGAGGCACCGGCATCGGCGACGGCGACGGACCCCGGGGAACGGGGAGGGGCGCGGACGCGGGAGCGCGTGGCGCTGATGGCGGCCCGCCGGCTGCGGCTGATCAGCATCGGCCGTCTGCACTGGCTGGACCGCCCGGCCGACGCAAGCACTCCCGGCGGCGACGCTCCCGGCGACGGAACGAGAGGCGGCGGTGCGGCCGGCTGACGCGCCGACCGCACCGCGAAGGACCGCGAGACCTGCGAGGGTCCGGAAGGGCCTGCTAAGGATCCGCTCAGCCCAGGCGCACCCGGGCGAGCTGGCGGGACTGGGCCACCAGGCGGCCGGCGCCGTCCCAGACCTCGGCGTCCTCTTCGAGGAAGCCGCCGGCGAGGTTGCGGGTGGTGATCGACACCCGCAGCGGGCCGGGCGCCGGGCGGGAGCGGACGTGCACCGTCAGCTCGACCGTGGGGACCCAGCCCTTGAGCCCGAGCTCGAAGGCGGTGGGGGGCAGCGCGTCCACCGCGAGGAGCAGGGAGAGCGGGTCGTGGTCCCGGCCGTCGGCGAGCCCGAACCAGGCGCGCACCTCCCCCTTGCCGGAGGGCTTTCCGAGGGCCCAGCCGAGGGTCGACGGGTCCATCTTGAGCATCAGCCGGTCCATGATGGCGGAGCTGCCGTCGACGGGGGCCGGGCCGTCCTCGGAACCGAGGCACTGGTCCATGGGGGGCATCACGGGCGGCTCGGCCGACGTACGGACGTCGTCGGGCAGGGCGTCCAGGTCGCCGTAGGAGGCCAGGAGGCGGATGCGCTCGACCTCACGGCCCCGGTCGTCCGTCTGGAAGAGGGACGCCTGCCCGGTCGAGAGGGTGCGTCCGGTGCGGACGGTCTGGGTACGGACGACCGCCGGGCCCGGCTGGGAGGCGGTCAGGTAGTGCGCGGTGAGGGTGAACGGGTCCGGGTGCGGCAGGGCGTCGGCGAGGGCACGGCCCAGGACGGCCAGCAGATAGCCGCCGTTGACGGCGCTGATGATCGTCCAGCCGGCGGAGAGATCGGCGTCGTAGACGCCCGGTTCGCGGGGGACGACCGCGGTGTCGCGATCGAACTCACTGTCGCCGATGGCGGCCCGAACGGCCGCGGCGGAGGCTGCTTCTGGCATGGATGAACAGTACAAGAGTGACCTACTGAGCGGTAGCTTTCCCTCTGTCTCCCTGTTCCTCCCCCGCTCCCCTCGTCTACTCCTCCTCGCGGACCGTCGAGAGCCGCTGCCACGCACGGGGCGCCCGCCAGTGGTACCGCAGCGCCAGCAGCCGCAGGACGAACGCCGTGATCACCGCCACGGTGCTGGTGAACGCGTTCAGCGCGTCGAACCGGATGCACAGCGCGACCATGGTGGCGCCGACGATCGCCGGTACCGCGTACAGGTCGCGGTCCCAGCGCAGCAGCGAGGGCACCTCGTTGGCGAGCACGTCCCGCAGCACACCGCCGCCCACCGCGGTGGCGAGACCCATGCAGGCGGAGGCGGTCAGGCCGAGCCCGTAGTCGTACGCCTTGGTGGTGCCGACGACGCAGAACAGGCCGAGCCCTGCGGCGTCGAAGAAGTTGACGGCGTTCTGGATGCGCTCCACGTGCGGGTGGAGGAAGAAGACCAGCACCACGGCGGACAGCGGGGTGACGAAGTACCCCAGGTCCGTGAAGGCGGCGGGCGGCACCGCGCCGATGACCACGTCGCGGAAGAGACCGCCGCCGAGGGCGGTGACCTCCGCGAGTACGGCGATGCCGAAGACGTCGAGGTTCTTGCGCACGGCCAGCAGGGCGCCCGAGATCGCGAAGACGAAGATGCCGATCAGGTCGAGTGCGTGCAGGAGGGACGGGCTGAAGAGTTGCTGAAGCACCCGCACATTCTTGCTCAGCAAGAACCCCTCGCCTTACAAAGCAAGGCGAGGGGCGAGACGAACGTGCTGTCCATGGATCGATGGGATCAGATCTTCGATGGGATCAGATCCGCGGTCCAGTCGTCCGACGGCCGCCGGGCTGTCCGCGAAGGTGCGGACCGGCCCGGGCGGGCGCCGGGCGGTGGCCCGGAGGGGCCCCGGAGCGCCGGGAGGTTTTGCTCCGTCCAGTGCTCCGGGAATCCGGGAGTACGGCGGTCCGTCAGTCGGTCCCGGACGGACCCTTGGCGGGCGCGTCCGGCCCCGTCGCGTCGTGGCCCTTCGCGTCGGCATCGGCCGTCGGATCGCTCGGGACCTCGACCACTGCGGGCACCTTCTCCTTGACCACCGCGGCGTCCGGCTTGGTCGTCGAGTCGGCCGGCAGGAGCGCGGCGGGAACCTCCGCCTCGCCCTCGGCCCGCTCCACCGGCACGTCCTCGGTTTCCTTGACGGCCCCGATGTCCGTCGGCCGGCTCCGGGTCAGCTCTCCCGACGCGATCTCGGCGGTGTAGTGGCAGGCCACCCGGTGGCCGCCGCCGACGTCCTTCAGCTCGGGTCGCTCGGTCGCGCACTTCTCGGCCTGGGCCCAGGGGCAGCGGGTGTGGAAGCGGCAGCCGGTGGGCGGGTTCGCCGGGGAGGGCAGGTCGCCGGTGATCAGGATGCGCTCGCGGCGGTCCTCCACCTCCGGGTCCGGCACCGGCACCGCCGACATCAGGGCCTTGGTGTACGGGTGCTTGGGTTCGGCGTAGAGCGTGTCGCTCGGTGCCTCCTCCACCAGCGAGCCCAGGTACATCACGCCGATGACGTCGGAGATGTGCCGGACGACCGCGAGGTCGTGGGCGATCACCAGGTAGGTCAGGCCGAGTTCCTCCTGGAGTTCCTCCAGCAGGTTGACGACCTGGGCCTGGATCGACACGTCGAGCGCGGAGACCGGCTCGTCGCAGATGATCACGTCCGGCTCGAGGACCAGTGCGCGGGCGATGCCGATGCGCTGGCGCTGACCGCCGGAGAACTCGTGCGGGTAGCGGGCCAGCGCGTTGGAGGGCAGGCCGACCCGCTCCAGGATCGCCTTGATCTTCTCCCGGCGCTCCTCCTGGTTCTTGCCGATGCCGTGGGCGACCATGCCCTCGGACAGGATCGACTCGATGTTCTGCCGGGGGTTGAGCGAGCCCAGCGGGTCCTGGAAGACCATCTGGAGCCGGCGCCGGAAGCGGCGCATCTCCTCGCCGGGCAGCTTCGCCAGGTCGGTGCCGTCGAGGACGACCGACCCCTCGGTGATGTCCACCAGCCGCAGCACCGACCGCCCGAGGGTGGTCTTGCCGCAGCCGGACTCGCCGACCAGGCCGTAGGTCTCGCCGGCCTCGACCTTCAGGGACACCCCGTCCACGGCGTAGACGTGTCCGACCGTACGGTCGAACAGGATGCCCTTCTTGATGGGGAAGTGGACCTTGACGCCGTCCAGTTCGAGCAGGCTCATGCGGGGACCTCCTCGGCCTTCGCGTCGTCGGGTACGGGGTTGACGCACCGCACCTGGTGACCGGCGGCGCGCTCCTCGGAGAGCTGCGGGGTGCCGGTCAGGCAGCCCATCTCGTACCGGTCGCAGCGCGGCGCGAAGGCACAGCCGTCGGCCCAGGCGACGCGGTCGTTGATGGAGCCGCGGATGGGTGTGAGGGACTCGCCCCGGGGGGCGTCCAGGCGCGGGATGGAGCCCAGCAGTCCGTGCGTGTAGGGGTGGGTCGGGTGGGCGAACAGTTCCCGGCGCCCGGCGGACTCCACGGCCTTGCCCGCGTAGAGCACGTTGACCTCGTCGCAGAGGCCGGCGACCACCCCGAGGTCGTGGGTGATCATCAGCAGGGCGGTGCCCTCCTGGTCCACGAGTTCCTTGAGCAGTTCCAGGATCTGGGCCTGGATCGTCACGTCGAGGGCCGTGGTGGGCTCGTCGGCGATGAGCAGGCTCGGGGCGCAGGCCACCGCCATGGCGATCAGCGCGCGCTGGCGCATGCCGCCGGAGAGCTGGTGCGGGTACTCCTTGAGCCGCCGGGTCGGGTCGGGGATGCCGACCCGGTCCAGCAGGTGGGCGGCCTCCTTGCGGGCGGCCTCCCCCTTCATCCCGCGGTGGCGCTCCAGGATCTCGGTGACCTGGACTCCGACCGGCACGACCGGGTTGAGCGAGGACAGCGGGTCCTGGAAGATCATCGCCATCTTGCTGCCGCGCAGGTCACGGCGGGCGGACGGGCTCATGGTGAACAGGTCCGTGCCGTCGAATTCGGCGCGGCCGCCGACCGTGACGCCCTTGTGGGGCAGCAGGCCCATCAGGGCCAGGGAGGTGACGGACTTTCCGCAGCCGGACTCGCCGACCAGGCCCGCGACCTGGCCCCGGTCGACCGCGAAGGAGACGCCGTCGACCGCCCGGGACTCCTTGCGGCCGCGGCCGCCGAAGGTGACGGTCAGTTCGTCGACAGTGAGCAGAGACATGGTGGTTCAGCCCCTCAGCTTCGGGTCGAGGGCTTCCCGCATGGCCTCGCCGAGGAGGGTGAAGCCGAGGGCGGTGATGATGATACCGACGGCGGGGTAGACCGCCATCATCGGCGCGTAGCTGAAGAAACGCTGCGCCTGGGCGAGCATGACGCCCCACTCGGGGATGGCCGGGTCGGGGTTGCCCAGGCCCAGGTAGGACAGGGCGGCCGCCTCGATGATCGCGGTGGCCAGGGAGAGCGTGGCCTGCACGATCACCGGGCTGAGCGAGTTGGGCAGGATCTGGGAGAGCACGATCCGGCGCTTGCGGACGCCCAGGGACTTGGCAGCGAGCACGTAGTCGGCGCCGCCCTGGACCAGCATGGAGCCGCGCAGCAGCCGGGCGAACACCGGGATCTGCACAACGCCTACGGCGATCATCACGGTGGTCAGCGACTGGCCCATGACCGCGGCGATGGAGACGGCGAGCAGCAGGGAGGGCATCGCCAGCATCATGTCGATGAAGCGCATGATGACGGAGTCGATGCGTCGCCCGGTGTCGCCGCCGAGGGTGGCCGCGGCTCCGGAGACGGCACCGATCAGGAAGCCGGAGACCAGGCCGATCAGGGTGGCGATGATGCCGACGAGCAGGGTCTGACGGGCTCCGACGAGCATCCGGGAGAACAGGTCGCGGCCGAGATGGTCGAGACCGAACCAGTTCTCCCCTCGTGCTCCGATGAACTCTCCCCGGTTGGGGAAGACCTCGTCGCGCCAGATCTGGGCGCTCGGCGAGTGGGGGGCCAGGAAGGGGCCGACGATCGCGACGGCGAAGAACGCGGCGATGATGACGGCACCGACGATGGCCATCTTGCTGGACTTCAGGCGGCGGAAGGCCTCCCGCCAGAGACTGGCTCCGGTGCTGGTCTCGTTGCCGGCCGTCAGCTCCGCGAGACGCTGGATCTTCTCGGTCTTGGTGGCACTCATGGTGGCACTCATGTCAGTGCACCCGCACTCTCGGGTCGATGATGCTGTACGCCAGGTCCACCAGCAGGTTGATCAGGACATACACCATCGCGATGAGCATGATGAACCCGACGAGCACCGGGTAGTCGCGTCCGTCGATCGACGTCTTGATGAAGTTGCCGATGCCGTTGAAGGAGAAGACGGATTCGGTGAGGACCGCACCGGACAGAAGGGAACCGGTCAGCAGACCGACCGAGGTGATCACGGGCAGCATCGCGTTGCGCAGCACGTGACGGCTGCGGACGACCTTGCGCTTGAGCCCCTTGGCCTCTGCGGTGCGGACGTAGTCCTCGTCCTGGACCTCGAGCACGCTGGCGCGGGTCATACGCACGATGACCGCGAGCGGGATGGAGGCCAGGGTGACGGCGGGCAGGATCAGGTGGTGGATCGCGTCCCAGGAGGCGTCCAACTCACCCGTGAGAATGCCGTCCAGTACGGCGAATCCGGTGATGCTCGTGGCGTCGATGCCGGTGTCCAGGCGTCCGAAGGCGGGGAAGAAGCCGAGCTTGACGGCCAGGACTTCCTTGAGGATCAGGCCGAGGAAGAAGACCGGAATGCAGATGCCGACGAGCGAGCTGGAGACCGCAGTGATGTCGAGCCAGCCACCGCGCTTGCGGGCGGCGATGTAGCCGAGGGGAATCCCGACCGCCACGGCGATGATCATGGCGAGCAGGGACAGTTCCACCGTCGCCGGGAACCTCAGTGTGAACTCCTCCCACACGGGCTGTCCGGTCTGGACGGAGGTACCCAGATCGCCCTGGAGGAGACGCTTGATGAAGCGCCAGTACTGGACATAGACGGGCTGGTCCAGTCCGAGTGCGCGGTTGATGCGCACCACCTCGGCCTCGGTGGCCTTTTCCCCCAGGATCGCTGAGGCGGGTCCGCCGGGCAGCCGGTCGAGCCACAGGAAGAGCAGAACCGACAGGCCGAGCAGCGTGGGTATGAGCTGGAGCAGTCTTCGTACGACGAGACGCAGCACCCCGCATGCCCCTTTCTTACGTGATGTGTGACATGAACGGACCCGCCCGGCCGCCGAGTTGCGACGGCCGGGCGGACCCAGTGTGCTTGGGTGGTTACTACTCGCCTACTTGAACGAGGTCTCGGCGAAGATCTCCTGCGTCAGCGGGGAGACGTTCGGCGGGTTCACGTTCTTGGCGAAGGCGATGGCCGGCGGGGAGGACGAGACCGGGACACCGGGGAGGTAGTCCATGATGACCTCGTTGGCCTTCTTGTACGCGGCCACGCGCTCGTCGTGGTTGCCGAGGGTCGAGCCCTCGTTCACGGCCTCGAAGACCTTCTTGTTCTTGAAGCCCCACTGCTTGTCGTACCCGGCGAACCAGGTGCCGATGAAGTTGAAGCCGTCGTTGAAGTCACCGGTCCAGCCGAGCATGTGCAGGTCGCAGGAGCCCGACTCGGTGGCGTCCAGGTAGTCCGGGGCCCACTTCATCGCCTTCGGCGTGACGGTGATGCCGGACTTCTCCAGGTCGGCCTTCATCAGCTCGAACAGGTCCTGCGGGGCAGGCATGTACGGGCGGGTGACCTCGGTCGGGTAGCAGAAGTCGACCTTCAGCTTCTCCTGGCCGGCCTTCTTGAGGAGCTTCTTGGCCTCGGCGGTGTCGTACGGGTACTGCTCGACGTCCTTGGAGTAGCCCTCGACCGTTTCGGGCATGAACTGGTCGGCGACCTTGCCGCCCTCGGGCAGCTGGGTCTTGACCAGGTTCTCCCGGTCGATCGACTGCGCGATGGCCTGGCGGACTTCCTTCTTCTTCAGCGCGGGGTTGGCCTCCTGGCTCATGCCCACGTAGAAGAGGTTGAAGACGCCACGGGTCGGGACGACGTAGCCCTGGTCCTCGAGGGTCTTGACGTCGGCCGGCGCGACGAGGTCGTAGCCGTCGATGTCACCGGCCTGGAGCGCCTGGCGGCGGCCCTCTTCGGTGTCGATGGTGCGGAAGACCAGGTTCTTGATCTTGGCCTTGTCGCCCCAGTAGCCGTCGAAGCGCTCAAGGGAGACTTCCTTGTTGCCCTTGTTCCACTTCGTGATCTTGTACGGGCCGGTACCGGCGACCGTGCCGGCCTCCTGGCTGTACTTGGGGTACGTGATGGCGTCGCCCTTGGCGGAGGCGTCCTGCTTCTTGTACGCCTCGAGCGCCTTCGGCGAGTGGATCGCCAGGGCCTGGAGGGAGAAGCCGCCGGGGAGGTTGGCGGAGGGCTCCTTGACCTCGATGACGGCGGTGTTCTCGTCCTTCGCGGTGCAGGACTTGTAGTTCGCCTCGGGCGTTTCCTTGTCCTCGTTCTTCGCGAAGCCGCCCATGATGGACTGCCAGTAGTACGAGACCGCGCTGGACTGGTAGGTGCCCGTCCAGTTGAACCAGTGGTCGTAGTTGGCGCAGACGGCCTCGGCGTTGAACGCCTCGCCGTCGTGGAACTTCACGCCCTTGCGGAGGTCGAAGGTCCAGACGGTGCCCTTGTCGTTGCTCGACCACTTCTCGGCGAGGCCGCCGACGAGCTCGCTGCCGCCCGACTCGTGCTCCAGAAGCGCCTCGAAGGCCTGCCGCGTCACGCGGAAGGTTTCACCGTCGCTCGCCAGGGCAGGATCGAGGGAGCCCGGGTCACCGGCGCCGGCGAAGACGAAGGTGTCCTTCTCGCCGCCGCTCTCGTTGTCACTGTCCCGTTCGCTGGAGCAGCCCGTGGCGATCAGACCGACCGCCACCGCGGCCGTGATCGCCCGAGCGGCTCGGGACTTGGGTATGCGCATATTGGGGCCACTCCGGGTCCGCTATGTGGATGCATCTTGACCGGCCGAACACTACAGACGTTCACAGCGAGTCGAGAACAGTCCGGATAGCGGTGATACCTAGCTGAGATCTGAACAGTTGACATAAGGGACGCTTCAGGCGCCCTCCCGTCACGAATTAACCGTCCGGACACATCTGACAGCTCGTCAGCACCCTCGAAAAAAGCGCCAGGCGGCGTGAAGAACGGGTGAAACCGCAGGTGACAGGCGGTTGACCGGTCATAGCTGAGTGCACATGGCCGAAAATCTGACGTGAAATCAGCCCTCGGGGGCGGGGCGGCCGTCCCTCGCCCGCGGGCGCGTCCATTCCGTGGACGCCGTCACGCTGAGTCAACACGAGGGTGTGCGGCCGGGCCCTTCCGGACCTGCCCCTCCCGCATACGCCCCGGTCAGCCCTGGTGCGCGGGCGGGTAGCCGGAACCCGCGGCGGGGGGCGCCGCGGCGCCGTGCGCCTCGCGGTCGTAGAACGGGCGGGCGTGGGCGCGCAGCCACATCGCGACCGGGTCGTGCTCGTCGGACATCGCGACGGTCGACACCGGGAGCCCGTCCGGGACCGCGCCGAGGGACTGGCGCATCATCGCGCGCACCGCGTCCACGGCCGGCGGCGACGTGTCGTACACGTCCAGGCCGACGGCGAGGTACGGGGCGCCGAGCGACGGCTGCACCCAGGCGCGGCGCAGCGAGCGGACGGCGGGGGTGCGGTGCGCGTTCTGCGCGAGCAGGGCGTAGAACTGCGGGATCTCGATGGCGGGTTCGGACAGCCGCAGGGGCCCGGCGGGCTGACGGTCCAGCCCGGTGGCGAGCCGGCGCAGATCGAGCCAGGGGATGCCGAGGCCGCCGCCGGGGGCGTGCGGGTTGAGCCAGAGTCCGTAGCGGTCGGGGTAGAGGGCGCGGGCCGCCTCGAGGCCGTCGACGACCTCGTAGGACCGGTTCCAGCCGCTGGCGGACAGCTCCTGGGCGGAGGTCACGCAGGGCGCGTAGCCGAAGCCGTCGACCTCCATGTTCCCGTACTGGGCGTCCGGGGAGCCGGCCTGGCCGTGCCACAGCAGCATCCAGACGTGACCGGAGGAGGGAGTCGCGAGCGCGCGCAGCAACGCCTCATAGGCGTCGTAACGCCCGGGTGTCACCTGGCGCAGCATGTGCTCGACCTGCCCGGCCGCCGCGGTGCCAGCGCTCACTTTGTATCGCCCCTCCGTACCGCCCGTACAACACCCTCGCCCGAGCCAATGAACCTAGCTTAAGCGCCTGACGGCGCCGGGGAGCTCCGCCGGTGCGCGACAGCTCCCCGGCAACGCCGCGGCGTCCCTCAGCGCTGCCACTGGTAGAAGGGGCGGAGGCGGTCGCGCATCCACTGGCCGACCGGGTCCTGGGCCACGTCCAGGAGGACGAGGTTGACGGGCCACCTCACCGGCTCGCGGCCCAGGGCACGGCCCAGCGCGTCCATCGGCGCGGCCCGCAGGTCGCCCTCCGTCCGGGACAGTTCGGCGAGGGCCAGCTCGACGCCGACGAACAGGACCGGGTCGGCCGTCTCGATCTCGGCGAGGCAGCGGCGGGCGGTGGTGACGAGGCCGAGAGCCTCGAACTCCGCGGAGGCGGCGGCGAGGAAGTCCACCGGGTCGTCCTGCCAGTCGGGTTCGAACAGCTTGACCCGGCCGCCGCTCGCGGGGCCGTCCAGCGGGCCGCGTCCGGCGCGGCACAGGGCGGCGACGGCGGGGGGCGGCAGCGGGACACCGACCACTCCCCCGGGGTTCACGGCGATCCCGGCCTGCGGCGGCAGACCGCGCGCGAACTCCACCGCGGGCGCGACGGTGAACGACATGTGGGTGCCGACGACCTGACGGAACTGCTCCTCGGAACTGAAGACCGGTACGTACGCCTGGCCGTCGATCTCCGTCGTGGGCAGGTCCAGCGGGCCGCTGTCCGGTCCGCCGCCGTTGGGCAGCGGTATCCACAGGTGGCTGCGGCCCAGCACCTCGATGATCCGGCCGTCGGCCGAGGGGACGCCGAGGGCGGCGGAGAGCGCCTCCTCCAGCTCGTTGCCGGGCCATCCGCCGTGCGGGTGGGGGTGAGTCCGTGCCGGGAAGTCCGCGGAGAAGCCCGCCGGGAAGTCCATCTGCCTACCGCCTGCCTGAAACCACTGCTGTGGCTGGAAAGGCTAACCGCTGCCGCGCCCCGGCGTGCGGCCCGGCCACCGGCCGGCCGCCCGGGAGGCCGCCGGCCCGTGATCAGTCCGTGAACTCGATGTGGTGCAGCGCGTCCGCCGCGTCGCGGTCGGCCAGGACCGCCGAGCCGCAGCCCGCGGGCAGGTCGCCGCGCACCACGGACGTCAGCAGCCGGTCGAGGGCGGTGCGGTGGCGCCGGAAGGCGTACCGGGAGACCCCGCGGCCGCGCTCGCGCTGACCGTCCAGGGCCTGCTCCGGGGGGACGTCGAGCAGCAGCAGATGCAGGACCGCGCCCCGGCGGCGGGCCTCGCGGGCCAGCCAGCGGCGCACCCAGGCCTGCGTGCCGCAGTCGTGGACGACGACGCCCTCGCCGGTGCGCAGGGCGCGCCGCAGTCCGGCGTAGTGGGCGAGGCGGACCAGGGGCCGGTACACCGCGTACGGCAGGAGGCGCGGCGTGCCGCGGTCCCAGCGGTCCCGGGTGTCCTGCGAGTCGATGCGGGTGCCGCGCGCCGCGCGCCGCATGAGGGTGGACTTGCCGCTGCCGGGCAGTCCGGTGACCACGACGAGGTCGCGGGGGCCGAAGAACAGGGCGTGCGGGCTGCGGCCGGCGCGTCCGCGCAGGTCGCGGACGACCGGCGCGGGCAGACTGGCGCAGGCGTCCCGGGCCGAGGGGGTCTGCTGCTCGGGCAGCGTGACGCCCGTGGTGGCGGCGTACGCCGTGGCCTTGTTCACCGTAAGTCCTCCCCCTGGGGGCGGCCCGGCCCTGTGACCAGGTACCGGACCGTCTCCCCGCCGAGTGTAAAGAGACGGTAACGCCGAGGCTTCCGGATTCCTTCCCTTTCCCGGTACAGACCTGTCACAGCCGTCCGTGAACACCCGGGCACCCTGCGCTTCCTCCCAGAAGGGTCCCCCTGCCGCGGCCCGGCGATGCGTGCAATGATGTGCGCGCCAACTGCATACCGGCCGTTCGAATCCGCGCGGGAGAGTCTCCGGCACCGTTGCCGCCGGGGCGCCGAAGGAGCAAGTCCCTCCCTTGAATCTCTCAGGCACCGTTACCGCGTGGGCGAGGCACATCTGAAAAGCGGGCCGCCGCGCGTGTTTCCGGCGGCCCCACCCAAGGTGCAAACCGTGGTCGCCCCCTGCGCGGGCGGTCATGGCGAACCTCTCAGGTTCCGATGACAGATGGGGAGGAACGACCTCGCCCGTCCTGCCCTGGGAGACCGACCGATGAGCAGTACCGAACCCCGCCGGACCGCACTGGACGCCCTGCACCGTTCGCTCGGCGCCACGATGACCGATTTCGCCGGCTGGGACATGCCCCTGCGCTACGGCTCCGAACGCGACGAGCACAACGCCGTGCGCACGAGGGCCGGCCTCTTCGACCTCTCCCACATGGGCGAGATCACCGTCACCGGTCCGCAGGCGACGCAGCTCCTGGACCACGCGCTGGTCGGCAACATCGGGACCGTCAAGCCCGGCCGCGCCCGCTACACCATGATCTGCCGCGAGGACGGCGGCATCCTGGACGACCTGATCGTCTACCGGCTCGAGGACACCGGGGCCGGATCCCCTCACTACATGGTGGTCGCGAACGCCTCCAACGCCCAGGTGGTGCTGGACGCGCTGGTGGAGCGGTCGGCCGGCTTCGACGCCGAAGTGCGTGACGACCGCGACGCGTACGCGCTGCTCGCGGTGCAGGGCCCCGAGTCCCCCGGCATCCTGCAGTCCCTGACCGACGCCGACCTCGACGGCCTGAAGTACTACGCCGGGCTGCCCGGGACGGTCGCGGGCGTCCCCGCGCTGATCGCCCGTACCGGCTACACCGGCGAGGACGGCTTCGAGCTGTTCGTGAAGCCGGAGCACGCGGTCGGGCTGTGGCAGGCGCTGACCGGGGCCGGCGAGGGCGCCGGGCTGGTCCCGTGCGGGCTGTCCTGCCGGGACACGCTGCGCCTGGAGGCGGGCATGCCGCTGTACGGCAACGAGCTGAGCACCTCCCTGACGCCGTTCGACGCCGGGTTCGGCCGGGTGGTGAAGTTCGAGAAGGAGGGCGACTTCGTGGGCCGCGCCGCCCTGGCCGAGGCCGCCGCCCGCGCCGAGCGGACCCCGCCCCGCGCCCTGGTCGGCCTGGTCGCCGAGGGCCGCCGGGTGCCGCGCGCCGGGTACGCGGTGGTCGCCGGCGGCGAGGTGATCGGCGAGGTCACCTCCGGCGCGCCCTCCCCGACGCTGGGCCGGCCGATCGCGATGGCGTACGTCGACGTGGCGCACGCGGCGCCGGGCACGGAGGGCGTCGGCGTGGACGTCCGCGGCAGCCACGAGCCGTACGAGGTCGTGGCGCTGCCGTTCTACAAGCGGCAGAAGTGACACCGTCGTAGACGGCCCCGGCGCGGCCTTCCGGGCTTTCGCACGTCGGGGTACGGCGGTGCACGGTGCCGTACGACGGCGCAGGTTGGCGTAGTTTCCGACTCATCAAGCACATCCCCCGCTTACAGGAGAACCCAGACCATGAGCAATCCCCAGCAGCTGCGTTACAGCAAGGAGCACGAGTGGCTGTCGGCCGCCGAGGACGGTGTGTCGACGGTCGGCATCACCGAGCACGCGGCCAACGCGCTCGGCGACGTCGTGTTCGTCCAGCTTCCCGAGGTCGGTGACACCGTGACCGCGGGCGAGACCTGCGGCGAACTGGAGTCGACCAAGTCGGTCAGCGACCTGTACTGCCCGGTCACCGGCGAGGTCACCGAGATCAACGAGGACGTGGTGAACGACCCGTCGCTGGTGAACTCGGCCCCCTTCGAGGGCGGCTGGCTGTTCAGGGTGCGGACCGGCGAGGAGCCGGCCGACCTGCTCTCCGCCGCCGAGTACGACGCCTTCATCCAGGGCTGAGGAGGCCGTAGCCGCATGTCGCTTCTGAACACCCCGCTGCACGAGCTCGACCCCGACGTCGCCGCCGCGGTCGACGCCGAGCTGCACCGCCAGCAGTCCACCCTCGAGATGATCGCCTCGGAGAACTTCGCCCCGGTCGCGGTCATGGAGGCCCAGGGCACGGTTCTCACCAACAAGTACGCCGAGGGCTACCCCGGCCGCCGCTACTACGGCGGCTGCGAGCACGTCGACGTGATCGAGCAGATCGCCATCGACCGGGTCAAGGAGCTGTTCGGCGCCGAGCACGCCAACGTGCAGCCGCACTCGGGCGCGCAGGCCAACGCTGCCGCCATGTTCGCACTGCTCAAGCCCGGTGACACGATCATGGGCCTGAACCTCGCGCACGGCGGGCACCTGACCCACGGCATGAAGATCAACTTCTCGGGCAAGCTCTACGACGTCGTCGCCTACCACGTCGGCGACGACGGCCGGGTCGACATGGCCGAGGTCGAGCGGCTGGCCAAGGAGAGCAGGCCGAAGCTGATCGTCGCCGGCTGGTCGGCGTACCCGCGGCAGCTGGACTTCGCCGAGTTCCGCCGGATCGCGGACGAGGTCGGCGCGTACCTGATGGTCGACATGGCGCACTTCGCCGGTCTGGTCGCGGCGGGCCTGCACCCGAACCCGGTCCCGCACGCCCACGTCGTCACCACGACCACGCACAAGACGCTCGGCGGCCCGCGCGGCGGCGTGATCCTCTCCACCGCCGAACTGGCCAAGAAGATCAACTCCGCGGTCTTCCCCGGCCAGCAGGGCGGACCGCTGGAGCACGTGGTCGCGGCCAAGGCGGTCGCCTTCAAGGTCGCGGCGTCCGAGGAGTTCAAAGACCGCCAGCGCCGCACCCTGGAGGGCGCCCGCATCCTGGCCGAGCGCCTGGTCGGGGACGACGTCAGGGCGGTGGGCGTGGACGTGCTGTCCGGCGGTACGGACGTGCACCTGGTCCTGGTCGACCTGCGCGACTCCGAGCTGGACGGGCAGCAGGCCGAGGACCGGCTCCACGAGGTCGGCATCACCGTCAACCGCAACGCGATCCCGAACGACCCGCGGCCGCCCATGGTCACCTCGGGCCTGCGGATCGGTACGCCCGCCCTGGCCACCCGCGGTTTCGGCGCCGAGGACTTCGCGGAGGTCGCGGACGTGATCGCCGAGGCGCTGAAGCCGTCCTACGACACCGAGGCGCTCCGGGCGCGGGTCACGGCCCTCGCCGAGAAGCACCCGCTGTATCCCGGTCTGCAGTAGTTCCGTACGCTTTCGTTCGTACGGACGTCCGGGGCATCGCGCACACTGGGTCGGTGAGCGCGGTGCCCCGCACCATGCACCGCGCACGTGACGTCCCCCTTCGATCCCCCTTCGATCCCCCCTTCGGTCCACCCCCTGCCCGGCGGACAGCGCCGTCCGCCGAACCCCTAGGAGTCCTTCCGTGGCCCTCTCGGTCTTCGACCTGTTCTCGATCGGCATCGGGCCGTCCAGCTCGCACACGGTCGGCCCGATGCGGGCTGCCCGCATGTTCGCGCGGCGGCTGCGCAACGAGGAGCTGCTGGAGCCCGTCGCCTCGGTCCGCGTGGAGCTGTACGGCTCGCTCGGCGCCACCGGCCACGGGCACGGCACGCCCAAGGCGGTGCTGCTCGGCCTGGAGGGCGCCTCGCCCCGCACGGTGGACGTGGAAACGGCCGACGAGCGGGTGGAGAAGATCAGGGAATCGGGCCGCCTGCGCCTGCTCGGCGACCACGAGATCGCGTTCTCCTTCGACGACGACCTGGTCCTGCACCGCCGCAAGGCGCTCCCGTACCACGCGAACGGCATGACCCTGTGGGCGTACGACGCATCCGGTGCCGAGGTGCTGGCGAAGACCTACTACTCGGTGGGCGGCGGCTTCGTCGTCGACGAGGAGGCGGTGGGCGCGGACCGCATCAAGCTCAACGACACGGTTCTGAAGTACCCGTTCCGCACGGGCGACGAGCTGCTGCGCCTGACCCGGGAGACGGGCCTGTCCATCTCCGCGCTGATGCTGGAGAACGAGCGCGCCTGGCGGACCGAGGAGGAGATCCGCGAGGGGCTGCTGGAGATCTGGCGGGTGATGCAGGCGTGCGTGGCGCGCGGCATGTCCCGCGAGGGCATCCTGCCGGGCGGCCTGAAGGTGCGCCGGCGTTCCGCGAACACGGCACGCAAGCTGCGCGCGGAGGGCGACCCGAAGGCCCTCGCCATGGAGTGGATCACGCTCTACGCGATGGCCGTGAACGAGGAGAACGCCGGCGGCGGCCGGGTCGTCACCGCCCCGACCAACGGCGCGGCCGGCATCATCCCCGCCGTCCTGCACTACTACGTCAACTTCGTCCCCGGTGCCGACGAGGACGACGTGGTCCGCTTCCTGCTGGCGGCCGGTGCGATCGGCATGCTGTTCAAGGAGAACGCGTCCATCTCCGGCGCCGAGGTCGGCTGCCAGGGCGAGGTCGGCTCCGCCTGCTCGATGGCGGCGGGGGCACTGGCCGAGGTGATGGGCGGCTCGCCGGAGCAGGTGGAGAACGCCGCCGAGATCGGCATGGAGCACAACCTCGGCCTGACCTGCGACCCGGTCGGCGGCCTGGTCCAGATCCCGTGCATCGAGCGCAACGGCATGGCCGCGGTGAAGGCGGTCACCGCGGCGCGGATGGCGATGCGCGGCGACGGGTCGCACAAGGTGTCCCTGGACAAGGTCATCAAGACCATGAAGGACACCGGCGCGGACATGTCGGTCAAGTACAAGGAGACGGCGCGGGGCGGGCTCGCGGTGAACATCATCGAGTGCTGAGGACGGGACGCCGCGGACGGCGTATGTTGTCCTCGCTGGTCGGGTTCTGGTCCGGACACGGGGTCCGGTGTTCTGTTGGGGGTTGGTACACATGGTTGCCGGTCGTGTGGTGCGGTTCGACGCCGTACGGGGTTACGGGTTCATCGCTCCGGAGCACGGCGGGGAGGACGTCTTCCTCCACGTCAACGACGTGCGGATTCCGGAGCATCAGCTGCGTCCCGGGGTCACCGTGGAGTTCGAGATCGAGGAGGGCGACCGGGGGCTGAAGGCCTCGGGCGTGCGGCTGGCCCAGGGGTCCGGTCCGGTGTCCTCCGCCGGGGTGGGCCGGCATCCGGACGGCGACGACTCGCTGTGCGACGTGCTCACCGCCGAGGAGTACCTCCAGGAGGTCACGGAGGTCCTGCTGTCCGCCGCGCCCACGCTGACCGGCGAGCAGATCCTCCAGGCGCGCCGCGGGCTGCTGCAGTTCGGCAAGACCCACGGCTGGTGCGACGGGTGAGACGGGCACGGTAGACCGGGCCCCGGTGCGGCCGGGCGGGGTCCGGGAGGCCGTCGTGCAGGAAGCGGGTGCGCCCGACGGACACGGGACGGGAGTGCGTCGGGCCCTGCGGGCGTCGGCGTCGGGCCCGGCCCGCAGGGGCCGGACCGGGCTCCGGCCCCTGCGGCCCTGTCCGGTCAGCCGGCGACGTCCGTCCGTCTCCTGCTCGCGATCGTCTCCGCGAGCGGGCCGGGCTCCAGCACGGTGCCCGCGGGGCCGGCCGGGTTGACGTACAGCGCGTGGCCGTGGGGCAGGCGGTCCAGGAGGTCGGAAGCGGCGACGTGTTCGAAGGCGAAGCCGCCCACGGCGTCGAGGTGGGGCGCGGCGGTGAAGACCGGGACCACGAGCCTGCCGCCCTCCACGGCGGCGGTCACCGGTGTTCCGTCCGGCAGGGTCAGCACCGCCACCTCGGCAGTGGCCAGGGCGCGCAGTACGTCCTCGGCCGGTCCGTAACCGGTGACGGCGAGCTGGAGGGCCTCGTCGACGCCGTCGGTGGCCTCGGGCCAGCCGAGCGATTCCGGGGAGGGGCGGTGGGCCTCGTTGTCCTCCCACTCCTCGATCTCGCCGGTGGCCCCCGTGCGCCAACGGCCGATCACGGCCCAGTCGGGCGGCACTCCCTCGCCCGGCCAGCCGGGGTCGATCATGCTGATCCAGTGCTCCGGCGCGAGCCGTGCGGCCTCGACGATGTCCTCGGGAGGCGTGGGCATCGCTGCCGTGCTCCGCTCACTCCGCTCACTCGCCTCATTCACCCGCACGCGCTCTCCCGACACACATGGCTGCCATCCGCCGTTCCACTCGTCACTCGTCACTCGTCCGCCTGCTCAGCCCACCCGGCACTCGGACCACCTGACCCGAGGGGTGGCAGTCCCAGAGCGTGCCGGAGCCGGGCGGCGAGGTGCGTCGCCGCCCGAAGGTCCGCCCTCCCCGCCGCCAGGAGGTCGGCGACCTGCCGCACCGCGTCGCGGAACTCCTCCCCGGCGTACCGGGAATCCGCCAGCACGGAGTGCGCCTCGCGCGGCAGTACCAGCCCGACGGCCGTGTCCCACGCCCGGGCGGCGCTCGTCTCCGGGTCCTCGGCGGACAACGCGGTCGCGAAGTCCGTGAACGCCGACCGCCAGATCCGCCGCGACGCCGTGGCCGCGACGACGTCGAGCGCGTCCGGCCACGGGCCGGGCCGCAGCATCAGCAGCCGTACCTGGTCGAGCGGTGCCAGTCCACTGCCGCGCAGGCCTCCACCGAGTTGCGCCTCGACGTCCATCCCGGGGGTCATCTCGACGCCCGCGGCCCTCAGGTCGGCCGGGCTGACGGTGTCGGCGCCCTCGAACCGCGGCGGATCGCCGGGCAGGTCCTTGGCCGTCAGCTGCCTGGCGACCCACTGGCGCTGGGCGGTGTCGCGAGGGACGACGGGCACGTACCCCACGTCGGGGTCGGTGCCGATGCCGGCGTCGGCACCGGGGCCGATCTCATCGGGTGGGGGCGCGGCCCTCTCCGCCTTCGTGTCTCCGTCGCGGTCGAGCCGTGGCGGGGTGTCGCCGTCTGCCGTGAGGGCGTCGGGGGCGGCTCCGGCGAGCGGGATGACGGCGGCGGAAGCGGATCCGGCGGACCGTGCGGGCAGTTCGGGCGGACGTGTCTGCGACCAGTGCTCCGCGTCGTCCCGGGGCGAGGTCATCACGAGAAGGCTCTCGTTCACCGCCGGCTGCCGGTCGAAGAGCCGCAGGGGCCGCGTCGGCAGCCACACGCTCCGGGCGGCACCCGTCCGGGCGGCGACCGCCTCGGCCAGCCCGGGAGCCCCTGAACCCACCCCGACGGGGACGATCACGACGTCCCGGTCCAGCTGCGCCAGGACGGGATCGTGGGAGAGCAGTGCGGCGATCTCCTCGTAGGGCACCGAGCGGGTGCTGTGGTCCGGCCAGGGCATGTCCACCTGTCCCGGGGTGGTGCCGCTCATGTCCAGCACGTACCCACCGGGATGGGCGCTCTTTCCGGCGCCCTGCCTGTGCCAGGGCGCCAAGGCCCCCTGGCTGTTGCCCAGTCCGCCACCGGGTGAGATCACGTAGCGGTCCGCCCACAGGCGGCCCGGGACGGGCTTCCCCGTCCAACTGCGTCCGGCCTTCGTACCGTTCACGGAGGTGATGAGGGTGCGGTCGTCCAGCGCGCCGTTGCGTTCGAGGTCGTACGCGGCGAGTGCCGTGGGATCGTAGGTGTCGCGGCCGAGGGCCGCCGCCGTGGCCGCCATCCGGAGCAGGTCCGCCCGCAGGGTCTCGTCCCGCGGGTCCTCTCCGGTGCCGCCCAGATGGAGCGCCTTCGTCGTCAGGGCGTCGGGGTCGGGATGGTTCTCCACACTCTCCACCGCCTTGACCGTGGCCCACAGCGCGTTCTGCCGGTGGGCCTCGGTGACCTGCGCCGACGTGTGCAGACCCAGCACCAGACGGGCCCACTGCTCCGGATCGTGCCGTCCGATCAGTTCGCGGGCGCGGTCGACGGAGGGCAGGGAGACGAAGTCGGACAGCGCGGACCGGGGATCGGTGGACAGCCGTACCGACGCGGCCTCCAGCATCGTCCGTACGTCGGCGGGGTCCGGCGGCGTGGGCCGGGTACCGGGGGCGGTCGTCAGGCCGTGGTGCGCGCGGGTGACCCGGTCGAGCAGATCGAGCGTCAGTTCCCCGTGTCCCCGCAGGTTCCCGTCCCCGCGGCGCATGACCTCCAGGGCGCCGACGCCGCGCAGCAGCTGACGGTACGTGCCGGCCGGGTCGTCCCTGTCGTGCTCCACATCGGCGCCGAACGTCGCCCGCAGGGCGCGGACCAGTCGCAGTGCCGTGTCCCGGGCCACGGCCAGAGTGAAGTCGGGGGACGTCCCCAGACCGGCCAGACCGGCCAGGGCGGCCAGGGCGTCGAGTTCGTCCGGGGTCGGTTCGGGTCGCAGCTTCACCATGTCCACCGGGTCGTTCGCCGGCGTGGTGGGGATCCCGTGGTGGTACAGCTTCCCGTTCGCGTGGCGACTCCAGTGCTCCCTCTCGGGGGCGTAGACGTCGCGCCGCGTCACGTTGGAGACGCCCTGGGCCGCCGACGAGACGGAGAGCGGGTCGGGGACGAACGGGCGACTCCGCTTCAGGGCTGCGGCGGTGTGTCCCTCCGGCCCGCTCCCCCAGCAGGACAGGAAGACGATGGGGCTGTTCCGGTCCAGTCGTGCCACGCTTCGGCGCCGCCGGAGGAAGCCACCGGTTTCGGAACCCCGGACCGGAACGTTGCTCTGGAATTCATTGACCATGAGGGTCTGGCCCGGCAGGCCGTGGGCCAGGAAGAAGTAGGGCTTTTGGCCCTTCCAGGGAACCGGCCGGGGGTCTCCGACCGGCTCACTGGTGAGCGGGTCGTAGACGGACCACTCCGTCGACCGGATCATTGTCTGCAGCATCGGCTCGAACTGGAGCAGGTCGGTGCCGTTGAGCACCGCACGGCCGACGGGCCGGCCCTCGTCGGTGAGGGTGAAGGACATGACCTTCCCGTCCTCGAGGGTCCTCCCCCCGGTCGTGTGCAGGACGCCCTCCCCGGGCTCCGGCCGTCCCTCGTCCGGGCCCAGGTCCTCGGGCCCGCTGCCGATCCACTCGCCCAGCGGCCCGCTTTCGAAGGCCCGGTCGTCGAGGACCTCGATGCGGTGGCGGCCGGTGCCGGGGTGCGGTTTCAGACCGACCTCGCCGCTGTGCGACCACAGTGTCCTGCGCGCCCGGGCCGCGGCCCGGCGCGGCAGATCCAGCCCCATGGCGCCGGCGTTCTGCGAGACGAGCACCACCTCGGCGGCGTCCTCGCGGCTCGCCAGTTCCTCGTCCAGCGCCAGCAGCTCGGCGAACTCCTCCGACGACAGCTTCCACCGCTTGCTGCCGTCCGGCAGGGACAGCCCGACCTTCGTGTGGTCACCGTCCTTCGTCCCGATCACGTACGGGAGGGGAGCACCGGGCCGGCGTGCCCACGGCGAGGGCTGGGAGTCCCGGCTTCCTCCGTCCACCACGTCGTACGAGGAGACGTCCACGTCCCGGGCGGGCCGGCCCGTCCAGTTCCGGCCCAGCGGGGTGCCGTCCGGTGCGGTCAGGCGGGTGGCGTCGGACAGCATGCCCTGCTTGCCCAGGTGGTACGCGGTCAGCGACGCCCGGCTGGTCGCCCGGCCGGCCGCCGTCGCCTCGTCCACCAGCTCGTACAGCCTGCGCACGCGGTTCGACAGGTCGTCGGCGTCGAAACGCACCGCTGCCGGAGCGGCGGAGTCCGCGGACCCGTCGTCCGACTCGGCCTCGTCCGGATCGATGGAGCTGTCGGAGTCGCTGTCCGTGTCGGGGTCGTCCCCGGGGTTGTCGTCCAGGTGCAGGATGTCCCCGGCGAGCCTGTCCGGGTCGGCGAAGTAGTCCTCGGGGTCGAAAATCTCCGGACTCAGCTCTCCGAGCCGGGCGGCTGCCGCAGACAGGGGGGACCGGTCGACCGTGATGACTGCCTGGCGTCGTGCCGCCCGCCCGGTGACGCCGTCGATCGGGCCGACGGCGCCGATGTCCCGGCCACCGCTCTCCGTGGTGATCGGGAAGTCCTCGGCCCGGACCGTGCCGCCCCGCACCTGCAGGACGTTGCGCACGGCCTGCTCGTTGAGCTCCAGTTGGCGCCGGATCTCGTCGAGGAGGAGGTCCCGCACGGCGTCCGCCCGCTGCCGGCCGACCGTCTCGGCGTGCTCGACGGCACCGCCGGACAGCGCGAAGCGGGGGCCGTTGCTGTAACCGGTGACCGTGGTCCTGGGGATCCGGAGACCGGCCCCGAGGTCCCGCAGGCCGGACACCACGATCTCCTCGGCCAGTTCGGCGAGTTGCCGGCGCTGGACCGGATCGGTGATGTCCCGGTGGCGATGCTCGAAGGCGACCCGGGACCGGGCCGGGGGAAGCTCCGGGGCGGGCTCGGCGGGTCCGGCGTCAGCGGGGCCGACGGCGTCGTCCGGAGCGGGCTCGGCGGGTCCGGCGTCCTCCGGGTCGGGCTCGGCGTCAGCGGGGCCGACGGCGTCGTCCGGAGCGGGCTCGGCGGGTCCGGCGTCCTCCGGGTCGGGCTCGGCGTCAGCGGGGCCGACGGCGTCGTCCGGGGCGGACCGCGCGCCGTCGGAGACGGCCCCGCCCCCGTCGGTGCCCCACAACGCCCCCCGACCGGTCGGCCGCGACACCGTGTCCGTCGGGGCCGGGGTGTCGGTGGAGGCCGGCGGCGCGGCGGGGGCGGTGGGTCCTGCGGCGTCGGAGGGCAGCAGCCGGCCGGCGTGTGCCGCACGCAGCAGGTGGGCCAGGGAACCGGCGGTCAACGACCGGTTCCAGCCCTGCCGGGCGGCGTACTGGCCGGCGATGTGCTGGAGCCCGCCCCAGGTGAGCAGGCCCGGGTCGGCGTTGCCGGCCGCCTGGAACCGCAGCCGTTCGAGGGCGCCGAAGCCCTCGATCAGCTCGTGGAACTCCGCCTCGCGGGCCGGGTCGGAGTCGATGCGCACACCGTGGGTCCGGCGCAGGGCCCGCACCCAGTGGAGGGCGCGGTCGGTGCGCCCCGTCAGCCGGTCGGGCAGTCCGCCCAGATCGGCGAGCGCGTCGAGGGCGACGGTCCCGGGCTCGGGAAGGAACTCCTCGATGTGGCCCACGGGGTCGTCGGGGTCGTCGTACACGATCAGGCGCGGTGGCAGGCTGCCCTCGGCCTCGCTCGGCGAGATCTGCCGGTCCACGGTGAAGACGGTGCGGCGGGTCTCGTTGGCGACGTACTGGGCGGAGGAGGGATGGGCGAGCAGGTCCTGGTCGGCGCGCGTCATGGACAGCTCGCAGATCAGCAACCACACCGGCGTCTCGGGAGACAGCTCCCGCATGCTCCTGCGCCGCGCCAGCATCCGGCCCAGTTGCCGGGGGTGGACCGCCTGGTTGGCGCGGGTGCTGCGGCGGGGCACGGTGGTGCGTCCGCTGTCGCCGTGGCCGACGACGACGTAGGAGTCGGCCAGGCCCCGCGGCAGGGGCAGCGCGCCGCTCTGCCGCCCGGCATACACACCGGGCAGCCCTTCCACGGCGTTGGTGTAGTGCTGGATGGCGGACACCACCCGCAGGGCCTCCTCCCGCATCGCCATGTCGTGCGCGTTGAGGAACGCCCGCCCGGTCAGCCTCTGCCCGTCGACCGTGACCAGCGGGTACGAGTGGACGTCGGCGCCGGGGAAGACGGTGCCGTTCGCGGCCCTGACGGTGGCCGCCGGGTCGTCCGGGACCAGTCCCGGGTCGGCGGGGACCCAGGTGCCGGCCGGGTCGCTCCCGGAGGCCGGCGCGGCCAGGACCGGCACCCGGCGGCCGTCCGGAGCCCTTTCGAGTCGCAGGTCGCCGTAGGTGAACCAGACGCGGGTGCCGGCGCGGTCGGCGATCACCCGTGCGAGGGCCTCGTTGCGGCCGTCCTCCTCCCCGGTCAGGAGCACCACGGGCACGTCCGGCTGCCGCTCGGGGTCGTGCAGCACCAGTTCGGCGAACTCCTCGTCCGACACCGGTCGTCCGTCCGCCAGCACCGCTCCCTCGGCGTTCCTCTCGGCCACCACCGCGTGGGCGGCGGGCCCCCAGGGCGCGGGGTGGACGCCCCGGGGATCGGCGACCACGTCCAGGTGCAGGCGGATACCGGGACGTCCGGTCCAGTTCCGGCCGTGCGGCGCGCCGTCGTCCCCGCTGAGCACGGACTGCTCCGGGTGACCCTGCCGGGTCAGCCCGTAAGCGGCGACGGCGTCCAGGCTGCCGCTCCGGCCCCGGCGGTGGGCACTGCTCACGAGGGTGAGGGCGTCGTAGTGCCGGGCCGCGTCCACCGGTTCGTCCGGCGCCAGGTGCAACAGCATCCGGGTGATGCCGTCGAGGTCCAGGTCGGCGCCGAAGCGGGGGTGCCCGGCGCGCACCGCCTCGATCACGCGCAGCGAGTTGAACAGCCCGTTGCGCAGCTCCGGTGGGAGCGGCTGGGAGCCGAAGGTGGCGTCGACGAGCGCCCACAGTTCCCGGAGACGCTGCTGGACCGCGCTGTCGGTGGGTGGCGGCGCGGCGGCAGGCCGTGCCTCCGGCACCGGAGTGGGCAACGGCAACGGCAACGGGGCGGGAGTGTGCGGCTGCGGCGCGTGCGCGCCGGTGGTGCCGTCCCACAGGGCGCGGACGGCCACGTAGGAGTCACTGCCGTCACCCGGGTCGCCCCCGGCGACGTCCCACAGCGCACGGGCACGGGCCAGCGCCTCGTTCTCCACGTCGGTGGCCTCGACGGGGTTGACGTCCGCGGGACGCGACCCGCGGGGACGGGCCGGTTCGACGCTGCGCGGGTGGCGGGACGCCGTCCGGGGGCCCTCTCCGTACAACCGGCGCAGCAGGGGGTACAGGGCGGGCTGGCGGGTGCGCACCCACTCCGGGCCGGCGTTGTTGCGGGGCAGCCCGGTGTAGGGGTCGCTGCCGCCGTTGGCCATGAGGTAGACGTTGGTGAGCTGGGCGAAGAACTCGAGCTCGTTGCGGCTGCTGTAGTTGGGGGCGCTGCGGCGGCCGTCGGCGTCGTAGCCGTGGAGGGGGCCGTCGGGCCAGTTGCCCGCCTCGCCGGCCCGTGTGGTGGTGCGGAAGGTGTTGGTGATGCGCTGCCGGTCGACGGCGTCCAGACCGTGCAGGTGAAGGGTGTGGGCGAATTCGTGCAGGGTGGTCGAGTAGCCGTCGGGATAGGCGGACATGCCGGTGCTGACGGGGGTGCGCTCGCCGAGCAGGTTCTCCTCGGTGACGGCCGCGGTGCGCGTGCCGGCACCGCGGACGTCGTCCCAGGGGCGGCCGTCGCCGGTGACGGCGCCCCGCAGGAAACGGAAGGCGTCCAGGGAGGTCATGGCCTCGCCCCTGGGCACCACCACGACCCGCGAACCGCCCTTGAGCAGCCGCGCCGCGACATCGGGGTCCCGCAGCAGTCGGGCGACCTGGGCACGGGCCCGGTCCCCGGCGGAGACGGGCTGCTCGACCCCGTCGGGCACCTGGGTCATGAGGCGCGCCGCGACCGAGGCGAACTCGGCCGGGGCGAGCCCGGCACGCAAGGCGTCCACGAGCACGGGATCACCGGCCAACCGCTCGCGGTCCGCGGGCGGCAGCGACGCCAGCGTCGCGTCACGGTCGGCGGTGGGCAGGCCGGGCAGCCGCGCGGCGAGCGCCCGGACCGGGTCCCCGGTCACCTCCGGACGGACCCGCAGCCCGTCGGCGAGCGCGGTCAGGTCGGCGCGCAGCGCGGGCAGGTCGGCGTCGGTGACGCCGAGGGAGCGCCACGTCTGTTCGTGGCGGGCGAGGGCATCGGGGTCCAGGGCGGCGGAGTCGAGCAGTTCGCTGAGCCGTACGGCGAGGGAGGGGGCGGCGCCGACGGGCCGCGCGAGGCGGTAGGAGTCCTCGCGCGCGAGCACCGGCGTGACCGTACGGGGGTTGTCGGCGGGGGTGCGGTGAAGCGCCCACAGCAGGTCGAGGAGGTCGCGTCCGCGCAGCTCCGGGTCGGTCCCGGTGGCCAGGACGAGGGCGGCGTCGGCCAGGGAGGCGGCGGGGGCCGGCACGGTGAAACCGTCGACCGTGACCGTGCCGGAGGCCGGCCGGTCCACCGCCGTGACCGTGATGTCGACGCCGTTCACCGACAGGTCGAGAACACGGCCGCCGCCCGTGACGGGCCGGACCCGCACCGACGCTCCGGGCATCTCCCGCTCCAGCGCCCCGCGTATCCCGGCGACGGCGGGCAGGGCGGCCGCGGGCAGCTGGAACTCCACGGCACCCAGCGGCCGGGGCTGGCCGAACTGCACCCGGCCGCGGGCGGCTCCGGCCAGCACCACCGGGTGGCCGAGGCCGTGCAGCACGGCACCGACCCGGCGCGCGACGTCCAGCTCGCCGGTGCCGTCACCGGACGGCGTGCCCGGCTCGTACGCCCCGGCCCCCTTCAGGGGTCCCGGGGCGCCGCGGTCGGCCGGGGCGGTGGTGGGGGCCGACGGCGGAGGCGCGGGCGCGGGCCGCTGGGAGGACGGGGGCTGCGGCGGGGCCGGGGCGGGTGCGGCGGTCTTCACCTGGTCGGTCCGGACGACGACGCCCAGCCGGTCGCTGAACAGGGCCGCCACGTTGGTCAGCCAGTCGGCGGCTTCCCCGGCGTCCAGGCCCGGCCGGACCGAGTCGCTCATGTAGCGGCCCGACTTGTCGTTCACCACCCAGGAGCCCAGCTTCGCGTTCCAGCGGAACTCGCCGGACACCCGGCTGCGCCCCGGCAGCGTCCGTCCGGCCTTCTTCTCGCCGTCGGTGACGAAACCGGCGGCGATGCCGGTGTGGCCGAGCCCGTCCAGCGCCTCGCGCAGCGCCTGGGCCGTCAGTTCGGGGTCCCGCTCCCGCATGCCCGCCAGCAGTGCGTCGAACTGCTCCTGGGTGACGATCCCGCTCAGACTCTCCGTGCCCAGGACCACCCGCCCGTCATCGGTGACCGTGTACAGCCACACCGCGTCCCGGTTCCCGGTGATCAGCAGGTGCGGATCCACCTCGTCCAACGGCACCCACAGGGGGTTCAGCCGTACGTCGCCGTCCTGGTCGCGTTCCTCGTCCTTGACCCGCTTCGGGAGGACCGGGTCGCCGAACCTGTCGCGGGGGGCGGCGTCGCTGCCCTCGTAGTGGTCGGTGCCGTTGTAGTAGACCTCCGTCTGCCGCAGGGCGTTGTCGGGTCCCGCGCCGCTGACCTGCCGGACACCGGACGGGAACGACCGCACCACGTCGACCCGCAGGTCGAACGCGTGCGCCAGGAGGGGCAGGAAGATCTCTCCCTCCGGCGTCCCCCAGCGCTGCTCCCAGTTGACGACGGCGTCCAGGAGCGCGGGCAGTTCCTGGTCGTCCAGCGGCGCGGCGCTCTGCGTGTAGACGGTGGGGAGCAGGCGGCGCAGTGCGTCGTCGTCCAGGTCGTCGGGCGTCGGCAGCAGACCGTGTTCCTCGAGATGGCCGAACATCTGGCGCGGACTGAGGTTCCCGGCGTCCGCCTCCTCGACCGTCCGGGCGTCCTGCGGGGAGACACCCGGGCCGGCGGGCTGCGCCGCCATGCGCGCGTCGACGTACCGCCTCAGCAGTTCGGCGGGGTCGAGGGCCTCCGGTACGGGGACGTGCCGGACGCCGTGGTGGGCGAGCCGGGCGAGCATCTCGGCCCGGCTCATGCCCTGGACGCGTGCCGCGAACGTGTCGGCGACCGTCTGCCGGAACTGTCCGACGATCTGCGGGTGCAGCCGTCCCCCGCTGCGGATCACGTGGTCCTCCACGGAGGACCGCATGGCCCGGAGCACGGCCTGTGAAGGGCCGGTCGGGGCCATGCCGGTCGTGGAGTGGAGCGTGGCCTGGTGGCGCAGTTCACCGCGTACCGCGTCGGGCTGCCCGAGCCAGTCGTACGCGGCGCGGTCGGTGGAGGCGAGGCCGTGCAGACGGCTCCGGATGTGCACGGGGTCGCCGGCCACGAAGGAGTAGAGGAGGCACTCGCCCGTGGCGGGCACCCGTACGCGACGGCCCCTCGTACCGGGGCTGCCGGTCGTCGTCGGCTCGTAGCCCTTCTTGCCGTCCTTCTGCCCCTGGACGTCCGACGGCGGGACCTCCGTTCCCCCGGCTTCTGTTCGTGCGCCTTCCGCCTCCGGGGCCTGGGGCGGAACGGGCGGCACCACGGGGCCCATAGGCGGCACCGCAGGGCCCACGGGGTCCACGGGGTCCACGGGGTCCACGGGCGCAGTGGCGGTATCCGCGGGGGGCACGGGCGGCACCACGGGGCCCACGGACGCAGTGGCGGTATCCGCAGGTGGCACGGGCGGAGTCACGGGATCCGCAGGCGGCGCCACGCCGTCCACGGGCGGCACGGGCGGCTGGGTGTCCGGGGGCCGTGTGTCCGTCGGCGGTGTCTGTCCGGTCGGCAGTGCCAGTTGGTAGTGGCGGTCGTCGAGGCTCAGCACCACGTGTGCGCCGGTGTGTTCGGATGTCTCGACGAGTCCCCGCAGGTTCTCCTCTCCCGTCGGGTGCCCGGGAGTGAAGTCCTGGAAGCCGCCGTCGCTCCTGACCACCGTGACGCGCACGCCGAAGGTCCGTGCGGCGAGCAGCGGGAGCAGGTCCGCCGCGGAGTGGTTCCAGCCGGCCTCGGACGCGGCGTCGCCCCGGCGCAGGAGCTGGGTGATCGCCAGTTCGGCCCGTACCTCGGGCGCCAGGTCGACAGCGTGCGGGAGGAGACCGCCGAGACCGTCGAACTCACGGCGGGCGGGGGTGTCCGCCGCGAGGTCCAGGCCCGCCGCGGCGATCTCGTCCGCGCTGAAGGCGTCGGTGGTGTCCGGGGCGACGGCGGCCAGCAGGTCCTCGTCGGCGTGGTCGGTGAGCCAGGAGGCCATCCTCCGGCGCAGCTCGGACATCGCCCGCGGATCGTCGGGGTCGATGCCCTGCGCGGACAGCAGTCCCGGGGCGGCGCGTTCGAGGCCGTGGGCGAGCGCGCGGAAGAAGGCCTCCCCGTCCCTCGGCACGTCGTGGAGCGTGTACGTCTCCTTCGCGGGAGACGTCAGGACGGCGTCCGGTCCCGTACCGGTCCTGGTGTAGCGGGGCGGGGCCGGGGAGGACGCCTTGGGCGGCCTGGGCGGGGCCTGGTAGGTCACCGCGGGCGGCTCGGCGAGACCGTCCAGCTGCTTGCGGCCCTCCTCGGTGGCCGCGAGCCGGTGCCAGCGGGTGAGCTGGTCCGCCCCGGCCCGCACCCGGTGGTATTCCGCCGCGGCCTTCTCCGCCGCCTCCCTGAGCGTGTCCAGCTCGTCGCGCCGGGCGTCGAAGGCGGCGCGTGCCGTGTCCCGGCGGACGGTGGCGTCCTCGAGACTCCGGCCGGGCGCTCTCGCGGAGAGCAGGGCCGCCTCGAGCCGCTCCTCGGCCGCGGCCTTCTCGGCACGCGCGGTGTCGAGCCGCAGCTCGGCGGCCTTCCGCAGGGCCCCGGCGGCCTTCGTCTCCTCGGCCAGGCGGGCCCGGGCGGCGTCCTGTTCTTCTCTCAGGAGGTCGGCCCAGCCGTCGTGTTCGGGTTCGGCGCCGTACTCGTTCTCGGTGAGGGCGTCGACTTCGGCCTGCGCGGCGGCCACGGCCGCGTCCGCGGTGCCGTGGTCCCGGCGCGCGTCGTTCCCGGCCTGTCGCAGGGCGGCGTCCGCCGTGCCGACGTCGGCCCGGGCGAGGTCGACGGGGCGCCCCGCCGCGCGGGCGATCGCGGCGGCTCTGTCGAGGTCGGCCTGCGCGGCGTCGAGGTCCGCGCGCAGGCCGGCGGAGGCGCGCCGCTTCTTCCAGTAGGCCTTGTCGGCGTCGACCCACGCCTTGCTCGCGCTGCCGACGGCGTCCCACGCCTTCGCGGCGCGTTCGGGGAAGTTCGCGTCGGTGACGAGTTTCAGGTCGCGGGCGATGTCCTCCCGGACCCAGGTGACGACGTACGCCTCGGACTCCATCGCCTGCGGACCCGACCTGGCCCTGCTGCCGAGGGTCCCGCCCCGGACCCTGTTCGCGAGCTTCGAGTCCACGATGCTCCGGTGCACGTCGCCGACGCTGAGCCAGGTGGCCGGGACGGCGAACAGGAAGGACCGGCCCGTCTTGGGCTTGAGGTTGCGTGAGGTCAGGTGGTCGTCTCCGACCGGCATCCCGTCGCCGTCGAGGTCGTTGGGGCCGGGGCCGAAGAGCCCGATCTGGTTGAGACCCGCATTGTTGGGCGAGTCGTACAGGAAGCCGCCTCCGAGGGCCCCGGTCTGGCTGTGTTCGCCGGCCGAGGACGTGCCGGCGTTCTCCCCGTACCGCCTGAGCACCTCCAGCTTCTTGCCGTCGGCGACCGTCAGCAGCAGCGCGCGGCTGAAGTCGGGTGTCGAGCGCAGGGTCAGCCGCCCGGTGTCGGTGCCCACGAGGGACTTCTCGGTCAGCCCCACCACCTGGTAGCCGTCCGGTTCGGTGGTGCGTGGGAAGAACGCCGTGACCGCCGTGGAGCTGGTGCCGTCCTCCAGCGCCTGCGCCGATCCGGTGCCCAGCCGGGTCAGGCCGGTCTCCCTGGTCCTGCGCAGGAGCGTGGTGAGGGTGTCGGCGTCGGGACCGTCCTCGGCCTCGAGGGCACGGAGGGAGAAGCCCGCGTCGTACGCCTTCGTGAGGAGGAGGTCGTTGGCGACGCGGATGTTCTCGATGCCGACGATCCCGCGGGGGTGCATGCCGTTCTCGGGGAAGGTGAACGGCCGTACGGCGCCCTCCCCGTCCCGGACCAGCACTTCTTCTCCCGCCTCGGGAAGAGGTACCGGTCGGGGCGGTTCGGCCAGGGCGGGGTCGGCCGCCGGATCGGGCGCGGGCAGCAGCCGGCCGGCGGTGGGGAGGCCGGCCGGGGAGGCCCCGGTCCCGTCCGCCCCGGATGCCTCCGCCCCGGGCGCCTCCGTCTTCGACGGCACCGGCTCCATCAGGCTGAGCGGCACGTGTTCGCGCAGCTCACCGGCGTCGTCCTCCTCGACGATCCGCAGTCGGCCCCGGAAGCGGTCGAAGGCCGTGGCCCGGCCCTCCGGCAGCCCCTCGCCGGCCGGAGCGCCGGTGTGGGGGGTGTCGTCGGCTTCCAGGGTGATCCGCATCCGGTACGGGGTGACGATCTCCGCATGCGGTTCGGTGGACGCCGCCCGGTAGATCGTGACGGTGGTGACCGCGTGACTCGACGCGACCGCCTTCCGATGGGAGCCGCCCTCGGTGTACGTCGGTCCGGCTGCCACGACCTGTGTGTTGCCGGTGTACACCAGCTGGCTGGTCAGGAGGCCCACGTCCGCCCCGGAGGAGGCCTCCGAGTTCTCCTGGGCGGTCTCGATGGCCCGCCGGTTCTCCTCCAGCTCCGCGCTGTGGTCGAGCCCGTCGAACACGGGTGTCCCGGGGATCAGCTCGACCCGTGCCCGCACCCGCCGGCTGCCGATCCGCACACTGCCCCAGCCCCAGCCTCCGGCGGTGACCGGCGTCGACGGGCCGGTGGTCGTCATCTCCCCCTTCAGGGCCCGCGTGGCGCGGGCCGTCACCAGCTGCCGGACCCTCTCCCGGCTCTCGTCGTCGAGCCCCAGCTCCCGGATCCGCTTGTCGAACGCGAGCAGCACGCCGGTGGGATCCAGCGCGTTCACCGCGTACGTGCCGAAGGCGGCGCCGCGCAGCCAGGGCTGCGGCGACCAGAGCTGCCGCGTGTAGCGGGGGACGTCGCCCATGCCGTCGTCGAGCAGCCCCATCCGGTGCGCGCTCTTCTCCGGCAGGTGCCCCAGCAGGCCGCCCGGGCTCGTCAGCTCCGTCCCCGCCGCTCCGGCCAACGAGCGGGGTACGAGGGCGCTGGCCGCCGCGGCCGTCCCGATCCGGCCCGTCCCCAGCCGGCTGGAGACCAGCGCGAACCAGTGCTGCACGTCGCCGGCCACCAGCACCTGGTGGGTGAAGCCCTTGCGGTTCATGTCCGCGACGACCGTCCGGACGACGCTGACACTGTGCGCGCGGGACGTCGAGACGGGGTTGGCGACGAGTCCGTACGCGCCCATCAGGCCGTGCCCCGGGTTCTGGGCGACGGAGTAGACCAGCTGGCCGCCGAAGACGAAGCTCGTGCTGTTGCTGGTCTTGCCGGCCGCCTGCCGGGTGCCGCCGAGCGTCATCTCGGTGTCCATGGACATCGACGGCGTGAGGGCGTGCAGGCCCCCGACCGTCGTCGCGTACCGATAGGTCCCCCACAGCTCGCCGTACGGCCCCTTGCCCAGCAGGCCGCTGCCCACCAGGCCCAGCGGTCCCGAGCTCTGGTCGAAACTCGCCGCGAGGTACTGGGGGGTGAAGGTGCGGACGATCGCCTCCCGGGTGGGGGCGCCCTCCTTCACCAGTTGCCAGGCGCTGCCCGACGCCTCCTTCAGGACCCGGTCCACCTCCGCGACCAGCGTGGGTGACAGCACCATGTTCACGATCACGAACGGGTGCTGCTGGAACTCCCTGAACTGCTCCGCCCCGCGGTCGGCGAGCCGTCCGGCGGGCTGCCCTTCGCCGGTGCCGGCGGGCAGCACGAGGTCGCCCCTCGCCAGGGCGTGAGCCCGCTCGGTGGCCATGGGGGCGGGGGCGGGCTCGTCGGACAGATAGGGGTTGAGCGCCCCGTCCGCGTACGGGTCCGCGTCGGGGGTGTGCTGGACGGGGACACCGATGAGCACCTGACCGGTCATCGGACCGCCGCCCCTCAGGTGGCCCAGCGCCGTCCGGCCGAAGAGCACGTTGACCGGCTCGTCCAGGACCAGCAGTCCCGGCAGCCCGAGGCCGAGGCCGCGGATCAGGCCGCGGGGCCGCCAGTAGCCGCCCAGGGTCGCGGTGAGGGACATGTCGTAGCGGTACAGGTGGGTGGGCTGGTTGCTCACCGACATCGGCTCGTTGGTGACCGTCGAGCCGAAGGCGGTCTCCGCCTCCCACTGCCATCCCCGGCGCGCGCCCAGGGTCAGCCCGAGCGTGTTCCGGGGGAGCCCCGCGTCGTCGGCGTTGTTGTCGCGGCCCGAGAACGTGCCTTCGAAGCCCAGGTCCACACCTCGTTTCGCGCTTGCCTGGCCGTCGAGCCGGTCGACGCCCTGCGCGCTGAAGCGCATTCCCTCGTCGACGTCCTTGCCCTCGTACCGTCGCCCGGTCAGCGTCCCGCGCACCCGGAGGGTGTAGTAGGTCTGTCCGACGGAGTCGGGGTCCGTGAGTCTGACCGGCAGGCCGATCGTGGTCAGCGCCTCCAGGTTCGCGGTGATGTTCTGCTGGGACAGCACACCGAGGACCTGCAGGGTGTTCTGGAGCGCGATCCGGTACGTGACGGGATCGGTCCACCGAGGCGGCACGGGCAGGCGTCGGGCCGCGTCGAGCACCTGGTCCGGCCTGCGGGTGAGCAGGTCGCCCAGGCGGGCGCGCCGGCCCTTCGGCAGGTTCGGCGGCAGCAGCTGGTCGAGGGGTACCACCAGCCCCTGGCGCAGATGCGCGATGGCGTCCACCACGCCGTCGGCGAACGCGTCCAGCAGGGTGCGGCCGACGCCGTCCGCCGTGTCCGGTGCGACCCGGGTGCGCAGGCCGTCGTCGAAGGTGAGCTCCTTCACCCGGTGCATGCCCAGGGTGCGCGGGCGGTCCACGGTCAGATAGGCCGGGACGAACGGCGGGGCGCCGCCGTGCCGCAGGGCGAGTGAGGTCCCGTCGTCCCATCCGGCCAGCCGCCGTGCCTCGGAGCTGGTCATCCGGTCCAGGCTCCAGGTGAGGAAGCGCGTCGGCGGTCCGTCGTCGCCGGCCCGCCGCACGCGCACGGACTTCACGACCAGGTAGAGGGCGGTCTTGGGACCTTTCACCTGTCCGGCCGACTTGAGGGTGCCTGCCCCGCCGAGTCCGGCCGACCAGGTCCTCGCGTACGAGTACTGGGCACTCGGCCCGAACTGGAGCCGCAGGTCGAAGGGGGCCGTGCCGGGGTTGAAGAAGTTGAAGGCGGGTCCGGCGACGGCTTGCAGCAGCAGGCTTCTGCCCGTGGCCCGGCTCCGCTCGCTGCGGACCGTCGAGGTGTTGATGTCCCGCATCTCGGCCTGGTCGGTCTCTCCGACGAGCACCGCCGCCCGGGGGATCAGTTCCTCCACCACGAAGACGCCCAGCGGTGACTTCTTCTTGTCGTCGGCGAACAGCGGCGGGGTGGTGATGCGGCCGCGCGCCATCGTGCCGCCGTGCCGTTGGAAGCTGTCGCCCGAGAAGAAGACGTCCAACTCGGTGTAGGCCGAGCTGCCGGGCAGGGCTCCGATCTGTCCGGCCGCCCAGTCGCGGATCGCCGCGACCGGGCCGAACCCCTCGATCCGCACGAAGCGGTACGGGGAGTTGCGGTCCAGGTCGATCGACCGGGGGATGCGGCCCGGCTTCGGCATCTTCGTCACGCTGTCGGGCAGGCGCACCCGGAGCCCGTTGCGGATGCCGAAGGCGAACCGGGCCGGTGCGGCCGGGTCGGTGTCGGTGCCCGTGACGTCCCGTCCGGCGGCGTCGGTGACGCGTATCTCGTAGTGGACGTCGTCCAGGAACGACCGTGACGCGTCCAGCGTCCGGGTCTCCACCTGGTTCATGCGCTGGTCGGCCAGCGTGTAGCCGACCTTGTTGATGAAGCCGAACCGCAGGGCGAGACGGCCGAAGCCGCCGAACTCCTCGGCGCCCGCCGGGCCGATCGGCCCGCCGAGGCCGTACTGGGAGTTGGCCTGCATGTTCTTGGCGAACCCGAACGTCGCGGCGCCCCGGTGCATGCTGTCGATCTTCGCGGCGTCACCGATGCCGTCGTCGAACGGGGCCCAGTTGCCGTAGTGACGCGCTCTGACGTACAGCACACGGACCTTTCCGTCCGCGTTGGCGTACGGGAACGGGCGCCCGTCTCCGTCCGCCAGCGTCTTCGGCTTGTCCCGGAGCGTCTGACGGATGTCGGTCAGCAGCTGTGCGCCGCCCTCGCCGGGCCGGGCGCCCGGCCTGCGCCGCAGTTCGGCGTGGATCGCGTCCACCGCCTGTTCGAAGCCCCGCAGGACGACCGTGCTCTGGCCGAAGGTGCCGGGACTGGCGAGGAGCTGTTCGAGCTCGGCGGCGGTCAGCCCGGACGGCAGCAGCGCCTGGAGGTCGTCGACGTACTCGGGCATCCGCCTGCCGTCCTCGAACCGGGCCGGGGCACGGCGTCGGGGCGGGGGCGTCATGGCGCGGTCGAGGCGTGGGGCGTCCGGAGGGGTCGGGTCCGGCTCGGTGGGCCTCGGAGCGAGGGCCACCGTCAGGTCCGGCCCCGGGGGCGGGGGCGGGGGCAGCTTGTCCGGGGCCTCGGTCTCGTCCTCGGCCGCGAACGTGATGTCGTCCACTCCGGTGCCGCCGGGGCGGACGGCCGACCAGTCGGCTGCCGCGGGACGTCCCGGCGCGCTGAGCAGGAGGGAGGGGACGTACGGCCGTGACGGACCGGTCGGGGCCAGGCTCACGCTGCCCTGCGAGGCCCATACGGCACGACCGGTCCCGGCGCTGACGACGGCCCGGGGATCGGTGTCCGGGGTGCCGCTGCCGGCCGGCCCGGTGGGCGTCGCCGGCCCGGCCTGTGCCGCAGGGGCGGCCTTCGGTACGGCCAGGACGACGTCCGTGTCCTGCGGGCGGGTGTTGAGCACCGGGTCGCGTGCCAGCAGCTCGGCGACCTCGTCGTAGGGCACCCTGCCGCGGAAGCCGCCGGGCAGGTTCATGAGGAGGTGGTCCCGGTCGCCTCCGGCCCACACGAGGTAGGCCGGTGGCCTGTCGGAGGTGCTCCACGGCGGGCGTTCCTGCCCCACGGCCTGGTAGCCGCCGCCCTGCTTGGGGGCGGCGACGACGACGCGGTCGGTGGCCGTGGTCGTAGCCGTGGCCGCGTCGGGCGCGGAGGGGGACCAGCGCCGTCCGGTCGGCACGCCGTTGAGGTCGAGCAGTTGCGTCCGGGGTGCGAGGGCACCCAGCGTCTCCAGGTGGAACGCGCCCAGTTCGGTCAGGTCGTCCACGTCGACGCCGACGGCCGCCGCCTGCGCGACCAGGCCGAGCAGTTCGGGCCGCCGGGCCGGGTCCGGCCGGCCCAGATGCAGGACCCTTCCGGTCAGGGCGTCCGGGTCGGGGGTCCGGCTCTCCCACTCCAGGGCCTTCACGCTCGCCCAGAACAGCCGGGCCCGCTCGGGCTGTCCGACGGCCGCCGGGCCGTCGTCGAGACGCAGGATGCGGGCGGCCTCGGTGTCCAGCTCCGGGTCGGACAGTCCGCCCAGCCGCTGCGCCGCGGCCGTCACGTGGGGCAGGGAGACGAAGCCGGTGAGCGTGGCGTCCGGTTGGCGGCTCACGGCGTCGGCGGCCCGGGTGAGCAGGTCCCGGTAGGCGTCGGGGGCAGGGGCGCCCGCCACGTCGCCCTGCTGGTTCGCGTGGGCCGCGCGTTCGAACAGGTCCATGGAGAACGGGCCGAGGTCGCGCAGGACCGGGTCGGTAGCGCGCATGCTCTCCAGCGCGCCGATACCGGCGAGGAGTTCCCCGTACCGGCTGTCGTCCTCGATCGCCGCGCCGAAGGTCAGGCGCAGCGCGCGGACCAGTCGCAGCGTCCGTTCACGGGTCGCGTCGGACACCGGCTGCGAGGGGTCCGTGTGCAGGCCGGCCGCGCGGGCGCGGTCGTCGAGGACGGCGCCGGCGGGTTCGGGGCGGTGCTCCACCCATGCGCCGCGCCGGCCCCGCGAGTCCGTGTAGAGGCGGTGGACGAACGTCTGGTCCGGCAGCACCGCGAAGCTGACCATGTGGGTGCCGCCGTAGGTGGTGCGCCCGGTCTCGTTGGCGACGTGCTGACTCTCGCTGACGACCGCCAGCGGGTCGGGAACGAACGTGTCGTCGATGCCCCTGCGGGTGCGGACCACGCCGGGCGGCTTCGCGCTGGAGCACGCCTCCATCAGGACGGCGTGGTCCTTGGGGAGCCGCGCCAGGCTCGGGCGCCGCTTGAGCATCCCGCCGGTCTCCCGCTGCCGGGTGTGGTGGCGCGGGTCCGTCAGGGTCGGTACCCGGGTCGCGCCGGGCCGGGCGTGTGCGCCGAAGACGTACACCGGCTTGCCGGCGAACGGAACCGGCGCGTCGTCCTTGGCGGACTCCCCGGTGAACGGGTTGTAGTGCCACAGCTCCGTCGACTCCGTCGCGAGCCGCAGCGCCTCGATCCGGCGCGGAGCCTCGGACTCCTCGAACACGCCTCTGCCGATGGTGGTGCCCCGGTCGGTGACGACGCTGTGGGACCGCATCTCGCGCTCCCAGGCCGGCGCGTCCCCGTACTCCGCCGGGTCGAGCACCTGGCCGGGGGTACTGCGGATCCAGTGGGCGCGCGGCAGCCCTTCCCCGAACTGCAGGGAGACGACGTGCGGCAGGGCCGGGTCCTGCTGGGGCGACACCTTCACGGCGCCGTTGGCCGACCAGACCTCCCTGCCGGTACGGTCCGCCGCCCTGCGGGGCAGATCCAGACCCCGCGCACCGGCGCCGGGGACGAGCAGCACCACCGGAACGTCCGGGGGGAGTCCGCTCAGCGCGGGATCGAGGGCGAGCAGTTCGGCGAACACGTCGATGGGTACCTGGCGCGGGGCGCCGTCGAAGCCGCGTACGACGATCCGCCGGTGGTCGCCCTCCGTCATCACGACGTACGGTTCCGGCTCACCGGGGCGGTGCCAGGGCGCGGTGTCCACGTCGCCGCGCACCAGGCTGCCACCGGCCTGGCGGACCACCTTGCCGACATGGGTGAGATCCAGGTCGGGGATCGCGCCGTTCGTCCAGTCGCGGCCCCGGACGCCCCCGCCCGGGGCGGTCAACGTACGGGTGGGTGACAGCACCCCCTGGAGCTGGAGGTGGAACGCCGCCAGGGCGGCCAGGCTGCCCGCCGACTCCACCGCCGGGTCCATCGCCACCCGGAACAGCTCGCTGCGCTGCGCGTCGGTCACCGGGGCGGCGGCGTCCAGGAGCAGCACCCGGCGGGTCAGGGTGTCCAGGTCGAACGGTCCGTCGCGCAGCGCGGGGTCGGCCTGCCGGAGCTGGTCGAGGTGCGCGAGGGCGTCGCGGAGGGCAGGGTAGATCCGGTTCGTCTCGATGCCGGGGCCGAACACGCCCGTCAGCAGCCGGTGCTCGGGGTCGTCGGCGGCCGGGGACGGCTCGGGCGAGTCGGTCATGGACGCGTCGTCGTCCTCCCAGTCCATGATCATGTCGATCGAGTCCGGGGAGCCGGGCGAGCCCGGCGGGGAGGAGGGCCCGGCCGGGATCTCGGCCGGTGCCCGGGAGCTGAGCGGCGTCTCGTCGGCGACGACGGGCGGTACGGGGGGCACCTCGCGGGCGACGGCCGGGGCCGGTTCCACCAGGGAGGCGGCGGTCGGCAGTTCCCCGGACTCGGTCCGTACGGGCCGGTAGGGCGGCGGGACGTCGGACGTGGCCCCGGTCTCCGGCGCCGTGGGGGGCGGGCCGGACCGCTCGGCCTCCTCGGGCGAGGGGGCACGGGTGCCGTCCGGGGTGACGGTGGCCGCCGGGTCGTCGGGGGTGGTGACGCCGTCGGTGTCCGTGGGGGTGGTGCCGTGCTCACCGGACGGGGTGATCTGGGGCCGTTGCTGCGGGGTGGCGTTCGGCGGGGCGGGGGCCGGGGAGGCGGTGGTCGACGGGGTGGGCGTCGCGGCGGCCGGCGAACCGCCGGGAACCGGGGCGACCGGGGGTGCGAGGGGACCCGTCCGCGGGTCCGGCTGCGGGGTGGCCCGGTCCTGCTGGTCGGGCGTGACCCGGGTGTCGGGGATCCGGGACGTCTCCGGGTTCCTGGAGAAGTCCGCGGAGTTCTCGGTGTCGTCCGCGGCGTCGGCGGCGGCGAGCGGTGTGCTCGTGTCGTCGTCCGCCGGCCGTTGGCGTTCCGGGGCGGACCGGGTCTCGGGGGTCCCTGACGTGTCGGGCGCCCTGGAGACGTCCCGGGTGCCGCCGGTGTCGCCCGTGGCGCGGGGGGTACGGACGTCGTCCGTGTCCACGTCCTCGGCGAACGGTGTCGTCGTGTCGTCGTCCGCCGGCTGCCGGCGTTCGGTGCCGTCCGGTACGGAGGTGTTGCCGCCCGTCTGGGTCGACGGCAGCCCCGGGGCGGAGGAGCCGACGGTGGACGGGATGTTCCCCGGGCCGTTGTTCGTGCCGGCGGTCCCGTCGGCCCCCGGGCCGGTGTCCACAGGGGAGGTGAGGGTGGAGAAGACGGTGTCGGTGTCCACGTTCGCCGGCGTCGGCAGGGTGTTCCGGCCGATGACGGAGTCCGGGGCCGTGGTGTCGAGGTCGTCCACGGTGGAGTCGTCGTAGGCGTTCGTGGACGCATCCGAGGAGGTGTTCGTGGACGACGGTTTGCCCGCACCCGGTGCTCCCGGCCCGGGCTGCGTGCCGGTGTTCCCGTTGGCCGCCACGGGCTGCCCGTAAGGGGCGCCATCGAAGGGGCCGCCGTGGTCGGATCCGTAGTCCGTGAGGGAGGAGACCGTCGGGATGTCGCTGATATCGCTGACGTCGCCGAGGGAGGAGGTGTCGTCGTCGTAGGTGACGGAGCGGGGCGGCGTGTACGGGTCGTCCCAGGTGCCGACGGTGGAGACCGTCCCGGGGCGGGGCAGCGGGACCGGGTTCGGGTCGGCATCGGACAGCGAGGGCTTGTAGGGGCCCCCGGTCCGCTCATGGATCCCGTCCTCGTAGGTGTCCAGGTAGGTTTTCCCATACGCGTTGTTGCCACTGTCCCCGTAGGTGGTTTCGTACGTGTCCCCGTAGGAATTTCCGTACCGGTCGCGATAGCCGTTCCTCTCCCCGCCCCCGCCTCCGCCGTTCGTCAGGTGGTTGATGTCGTCGGGGCCGAAGTCGGGCTTGTGGAAGAACTTGTCGTACATCCACTTGCCGCCGTACTCGGCGCCGGTGGAGGCGGCTTCGAAGAGGAGCCCGCTGAGGCCCGCGCTCACGAACGTCGCGGGGTTGAGCGTGAACGTGCCCAGGAATATGAGGTTGGTGAAGGCCCCCGCGAAGGTTTCCGCCTGGCCTTCGTTGACGAAGGTGAGCGGAAGGTCGAACACTTCCTTCCACGTGTGGTTGTTCTTGAAGATGTTGCGCACGATCGGCGCGCTGAACTGGGAGAACAGGCCCCCGAAGAGCCCCGCGAACGCGCCGGCGACCGCCGACTGCCCGATCTCCGTCCAGTCGAACTCCTTGCGCCGGCGGTCCGGGTCGTCCGGCGCGGTCATGGAGATCAGCTGCGCGGCGAACATGACGAACGCTTCCTGGATCGCCTCGAGCAGCACCGACAGCGGCGTGGGGACGGCGCGTCCCAGCCGCTGGAGGAGCAGCAGAATGGTGAGCGCGGTGCGCGCCTTCGCGATGGCGATCTCGGTGAGCGAGGTCCCGCCGGTGAAGACGGACAACGCGGCGATCAGCGCCAGCTCGATGTTCATCAGGATGAACTCGAGGAGGATCTGGTACTTGGCCTCGGAGAGCTTCATCGAGCGGTCCACCTGGCGCGAGCCGATGTCCCGGAGCTCGTCGGAGAACTTCTGCAGGTGGTTCTGACCGTTGTCGTCGACGAACAGCTTCATCGCGGCGACGAACTCGTCGGCGATCCGCGGCGGGAGCGAGTTCCCGGCGGTGGAGATCGCTCCCTTCATCGCGTCGGAGAGATCACGGACGTCGTCCGCCAGCCGCTGGTAGGGGTAGCGGCTGGCGAAGCCCCGGTCCTCGTTGCCGGTCGCGACGTTCGCGCCCACCCAGACCTCGATGAACTCCCGCAGACCGGGCGGGAACATGATCGCCATTCAGCGCCTGTTTTCGCTCTCCGAGCCCTGCGCCCCGATGTCGTCCAGCGCCTGGATCTGCGGCCGCTGCACATGCTCGGCCTCCGCGGCGACCGCGTCGACCAGGTTCAGGAACCCGCCGGTGATGGCCGTGACCGTGGCTGCCACCTGCTCCTGTTCCTGCCGGACCTGTTCACCGACCACGTTGGCGAACTCGTCGTCGCCGCCCTCCTCGCCCCACCAGCCCGAGTACACGGCGCAACCGGTCTCGAACCGGGGCAGCATCTCGTCGCCGTACCGAACGGCGTCGGCGAGGTGCTGGGAACCTGCCAGGATCGCCTGGATGTCGGCGGAGTAGTTGCCGGCCATGACTACCTCCCCTCCTGCCGTCGGTCGTCCGCGCCGCGGGCCCCGGGCGGGGCCGCGGGGTCTTCCTCGTCCTCGACGATCTCGTCGCGGAGCCGGCTCATCGCGGTCGGCCGGCCCTTCGTCACGGAGGTCTCGCTGAGCAGGGAACCGAAGACCGACTCCCAGTCGACGCCCATCCGCTCGGGTGCGGCGCCCCGCGAGGTCATCCGGGTGAGCGGATCGAGCGTCTCGACGACCCGGCGGGCCATCTCGGCCCGCGCCGCGTTGGCGGCCTCCAGCACCGCCGCGGACAGCTGCGGGGCGGCCATGGTGCGGTACTTGCCGTCGAGGAACTCCAGGCTGGTCAGTTCGCCCTTCGCCCCGACACAGACCCGGACCGACCGGTCCGCCGAACGCGCGGTGACCGACGCGGCGTCCAGTTCCGCGCGCGCCGAAGCCGCGGCTTCCTCCGCCGCCTTGAGGTGGGCCATCGCCTGGGCCACACGGTCTTCCATCGACTGACTCAACTCGGTCTCCTCCCATCAGCGCCCCAGAGCCTGGGGCGCTCCCCCTTCGTCGGTGCCCCAGACGTCCTCGTCCTCGGCGAGCCAGGTGGTGCGTTCCCTGTCGCCGCTCTCCGTCTGCGGCCTGCCTTCGCCCGCTCCGCCCATGCCTCCCATGGGCGGCATGAAGGGCATGCTGCTGCTGGTCTGCGTGCCCTTGGACACGACGCGGTGTTCCTCGTCGTCGACGGTCGGCGTGCCGGCCGCCACCCTGCCGGACCGGGCGACGCCCGGCTCGATGACGTTCCTCACGCGCTCGCCGGAGTTTCCACCGGCCTCGCCGCCGCCGGCGCCCCGCGCCATCGGCGGATACATCCCCGGCGATCCCGCTCCCGTGCCGGTGCCGTCCGCGGAGGCGGCCGCCGGACTGCCGCCGCTCTGCGGACGTCCCAGCGCCGAGGAGAGGTCGTCCTGGTTGTAGAGGTTGTCGTCGAAGACGGAGGAGTACATCGACCCGGCCGAACCCGTGGGCGTGCCCCCGGGGTTGTAGGCGGAGAGGTCGGGAGGCTCGGGGAGGTCCGCGATGCGCTGGCGGATCAGCTCGTCGATGTTCTTGTCGCCGGCGTTGATCCGGTCGTACTCGGCCTGGATGTCGCCCATGCGCTCGTCGTACTCGGCCCTGGCGTCCTTGCGCGCCTGCTCCGCGTCGGTGCGCGCCTGCTCCCGTTCCTCCTGGGCGGCGGCCTTCTCCCGCTCGTACTCGTTCCTGGCGTCGGCCTCGGCGGCGTCGGCCCGTTCGACGGCCTCCCGTTCAGCGGCGTCGATCTCCGCGATCCGGTCGTCGTACTCCTGCCGGGCGCGGGCCTCGTCGGTGCCGGCGGCTATCTCGCGCTCGTACTCCTGGCGTGCCTGCGCCCGCTCCTGCTCGGCCTCTTCCCGTGCCTGGTCCCGCTGTTCCTCGGCGGCGGCCTTCTCCCGCTCGTACTCCTGCCTGGCCGCCTCCTCCTGACGGTCGGCCTCCCGTACGGCGGCCTCGCGCTCGGCGCGGGCCTCGGCCTTCTGCTCCTCGTAGTCGGCCTGCGCCTCGGCCTTGGCCTGTTCGGCCTCCAGCCTGGCCTGTTGCTTCTCGACCACGGCCTCGCGGCGGGCCTGCTCCTGCTGGGCCTCGGCATCGGCCCTGGCGTCGACCTGCTCCTGCCGGGCGGCTTCCCTGTCCTTCTCGGCCTCGGCCCTGGCGGCTTCCTGCTCGGCCTTCGCCGCCGCCTTCTCCTGCTCCGCCTGGGCCTTCGCCTGGGCCTGCTCCTCCTTGGCGGCCTCCTTCTCCGCGACCGCCTCGGCCTTGGCGGCCTCCTTCTCCTTCTCGGCCTCGGCCCTGGCGGCTTCCTGCTCGGCCTTGGCCGCCGCCTTCTCCTGCTCCGCCTGGGCCTTCGCCTGGGCCTGCTCCTCCTTGGCGGCCTCCTTCTCCGCGACCGCCTCGGCCTTGGCCGCTTCCTGCTCCTTCTCAGCCTGGGCCTTCGCCTGGGCCTGCTCCTCCTTGGCGGCCTCCTTCTCCGCGACCGCCTCGGCCTTGGCGGCCTCCTTCTCCTTCTCGGCCTCGGCCCTGGCGGCTTCCTGCTCGGCCTTCGCCGCCGCCTTCTCCTGCTCCGCCTGGGCCTTGGCCGCTTCCTGCTCCTTCTCGGCCTCTGCCTTCGCCTGGGCCTGCTCCTCCTTGGCGGCCTCCTGCTCGGCCTTGGCCTCGGCGCGGTCGGCGTCGTTCTGAGCCTGGGCCCGTTCGCGTTCCTTCTTCGCCTCGTCCTGCGCCTTCTGGTTCTGCGCGAGGACGAAGGCCTGCTGCTCGGCGGCTTCCGCCTTGGCCTGGGCCTTCTCCTTGGCGGCCTCTTCCTTGGCGGCCTCCTGCTCGGCCTTGGCGTCCGCCTTCTCCTTGGCGGCCTCTTCCTTGGCAGCCTCCTGCTCGGCCTTGGCGTCCGCCTTCTCCTTGTCCGCCTCGGCCTTGGCGTCCGCCTTCTCCTTGGCGGCCTCTTCCTTGGCGGCCTCCTGCTCGGCCTTGGCGTCCGCCTTCTCCTTGTCCGCCTCGGCCTTGGCGTCCGCCTTCTCCTTGGCGGCCTCTTCCTTGGCGGCCTCCTGCTCGGCCTTGGCGTCGGCCTTCTCCTTGTCGGCCAGCGCCTTGGCCTCCGCCTTCTCCTTCTCCAGCGCGGCCTTCTCCGCGTCGCGCTCGGCCTTGGCGTCCGCCTTCTCCTTGTCGGCCAGCGCCTTGGCCTCCGCCTTCTCCTTCTCCAGCGCGGCCTTCTCCGCGTCGCGCTCGGCCTTGGCGTCCGCCTTCTCCTTGTCGGCCAGCGCCTTGGCGGCGTCAGCCTCTTCTTTCGCCTTCTTCTTCTCAGCGTCCGCTTCCGCTTTCGCGGAGATCTCCGAAAGGGGCCTGCTGTCCCTGTCGGTTATGCTCGTGTCAAATGCGTCTTGGGCCGTTTTGAACGCTTTATGGATTTCAACAATGGCCGTGGCGCCCGCCGTGCTGAGCCAGTCCTGCACCGACTGTTCCCACCGGCGCACCGCCTCGTCGCCGATCGCCTTCCACGTCGACATCTCGCTCGGCCTGCCGTACGACTTGCCCTCGATGACGATGTCGTTCTGGAAGCCGGCCGTCGCCACCACGTAGTTGTGCCAGGACGTGTACGGCCCGGAGCCGGAGCTCACCGTCTCGATGTCGGTCTTGTCGTACTGGGTGTCGAAGAGCGTCAGCCGGGCCTCCTCGAGCATGTCGTAGAGCCAGCGCTGCGGATTGCTCTCGGCCTTCCACGCCTCCCAGGCGTCGTAGAGGTTCTGTGCCTGGGTGAGGATGATCTGCTGGGCCTCGGCGAGGGCGCGGGCCGGTTCGGACGTCACCGTCTCACCGTCGATGGTGAGGGCGGTGCCTCCACCACCGTCACCGTTGAGCTGGTCCGCGTACCCCTCGTAGTTCCGTGCCAGCTTGTGGATGAGCTCCTTGAAAATGGCGGCCGAGGTGCCGTCCCAGGACTCGCTGCCCTCTCCGATGTCCTCGGTGTCCCACTTGCCGACGGTGAGGGAGCTGTCCTCGAAGAACGCGACGACCCGGTCGAACGCCTTGGCTGTCTCCGTGAAGGACCGCAGGTCGACGTAGTTGGCGTCGTCCACCTTGATGTCACGGTTCGTGTACCCGTGGGTGGAGTAGGGCCACATGGTCAGCTGCGAGAGGGCGTCCCTGGAGCCGTAGAGGTACTGGACCAGGGGATTGGTGTCCCAGTCGAGCTTCTCCCCCTCCTTGTTCCAGCCGCCCTTGTCCTTGAGGACCTCACTGGTCTTCGTGTAGCCCGGAATGATGTCGTCACCGCTCGGCGGCCAGGCCTGGCCCGAACCGAGAAAGGTGATGTACGCCCGGTACCGGTAGAGGTAGCTGCCCTCGGACACCTCCGCGTCGTCACCGCTGGAACGGTAGAACGGAAGGGTGTAGTCGGTGTTCTTGGTCTTCCAGCCACTGGGGGAAAGGAACCCGGACGAGTACTCCGGCCCGCCCTCCTTGTCCAGCCGGACGTGGATCAACGGGATGTCGTCGTTGCCCTTCAGATTCTCGAACAACGTGCTCCGCTCCGGCAGGATGTAGCCGGTGAGCATGTCAACTGCCTTTTTCCAGTTGTCGTTGTTGTTGTCTTCGGGGTTGGCCATCGCCGAGCTCCGCGAGGTGGTGGGGAGGAGAACTGCCGGGTGTGCGTCGAAGCGCCCTGGGTCACCTGATGTCCGACGACCCGGTCAGTCCTCGTCGGGGGCACCCGGATTGCCGAAGTCGCTGTCGACGTCCTCGAAGATGTCCATGAACTCGTCCGCGGTGATGCTCTCGAGGTTCTTGCCCTGACTCTTGGCCAGTTGGTCGATGGTGTCCCACAACGCCTCCTCGAGGTCCTCGAAGAGGACTCCCTGTGCCTCGAGAATCCGCTCGACCTCACCCGCGCCCTTCTGGATGACCCCGTTCAGGGCGCCCCCGCCGACCGAGCCGTTCTCTCCGGCCATGAGTCCGATGACGAGGGGTTTCGCAGCATCGATCGTGGTGGTCGAGATGGCGTCCGCGATGTACGAGATCGCCGGGCCGGCGTGCGCGTCGTCTTTGAGGATGTTCTCCAGCGTCTTCCTGAAGTCAGTGATCTGGTGGTTGATGAACTGTCTCAGGAATTCGCTGTCAAGGACCGTGACGGCCACGTCATCACCCTTCCGTCACCGGCAGTGGTCAGCGGCCGCCGATGCGGATTTCGCTCCACCGCTGCGACAGGTTCTGCTCCGTGTAGCGGTAGTTGGAGGAGATGTCGGTGAGCAGGTGGGAGTGGTTGGCCAGCAGGTTCTTGATGTTCTCGACAGCGTTGTCCCACTTCGCCTGGACCTCGCTGTACACCTCCCGGTCGTCACCGATCCAGCTGTTCCTGAGCTCGGCCAGCTCCATCTCGAGGTTGGCCAGGATGCTCATGATCGCCTTCGACTGGCTGACCATGTCGTCCGCCGCGCCTTCGGCGTGGTTGTAGTCGACGTAGATGTAACCGTCGGAGAAGTCCATCGGAATTCCTCGATTCGCCGCGGGAACCGCGGGTTATGGAAGATGTGCGCGGCACGGTCTGTGGGCGGGACCGTGCCGCCGGGCGGTGATCGCCCTGAGCGTGTGCGGGGCGTTGCCGTGGGGCGGCGGCCGGCGTGTGGCGGCGGGCAGGCGCGGGCAGGCGCCGTCGGGTGCACGCGCCGACGCCGGCGGTGGGACGGGTGGCCCTGTCGGCCGGGGACGTCAGTTGCCGGAGGTGTTGGTGCCGTTGAGCTCGTCGAACACGGCGGTGGAGCGCGAGTACGCCTGGTCGATGATCTCGCTCGAGGAGCCCTGCACCAGGCCGTGCTCCGTGAGGGTGGTGTTGAGCTCGTCGACCATCCGGTCGAGGTTGATCAGGATGGTGTCGACGTGGCTGTCCCACTGCTCGAGCAGCGACTTGTACTTGCCGCCGTCCACGCCGCCGTAATTGGCGGAGAGGTTGTGCGAGGTGGACTGGACGTCATCCTGACAGCGACGGACACCGTTGAAGGCCTGTTCCAGCGCCATGATCCCGTTGCGGGTCGCCTGTTCTTCGGACTGCTGCATGGCCATGAGAGAACTCCCTTTCGGTGAATTTCACCGACCTGTGGATCCCGCATCACCCCGTGGGCAGACGGGGCGTCCCTGCGATCACCAGGTGGTTCGCCGGGTCGTGGGGCGGCCAAATGCTATGCGCGCCACAAGTTGTTTGACAATTTCCCTCGAGGCGCCCAAGGCACCCCACACCCCGGTTTACCGCGCTCGATTGAGCAGGTTCGGAGAATTCGTGGCGCTCACCTGAGCAGCGGCGCGACAGGGGTCGGACAGATCGGGCATCACCTCCTTCCGCGCGGCACCGCCGGTCGTCCGGTTTAACACGAGGTGACATCCCCGAATCCAAGATTTTCCCTGTCGGATGACTTACCTCGGGCCGGACTGCTCCCGCTGGCCCCCGCTCGTCCCCTGGTCCCGCGGGCAGCGCAGCGTCACCCGGGCCTCGCCCGAGGAGGCCGCCTCGGGGGTGAGGTCGGGGCCGCTGGGCAGCATGGCCAGCATCGGGGACGGCATGGTCCGCTCCTCGACGCCCTCGTAGCCCAGCGCCTCGACGCCCTCCTGGGACAGCAGCCGGTACTTCACGCCCGTGTCCGTCACCAGGTACGTGGTGTCGCCCATGGCGCTGCCGCTCGCGCTCAACGCCCTCACCAGCGCGCCCTTTCCGGCTCGCACCGCGATGGAGTCGACCTTCAGGCAGGCCGGTACGACCTCGGCGGCGGGTGGCTGGACGGGCTCGGGCAGCACGTTCTCGGGCAGCACGGACGTGCCGACCCGGACACCGCCGTCCGTGGAGTCGACGGCCGCGCAGGCGGCGGAGCCGGAGCCGACCTCGACCGCCTTCGGCGGGGTCTCGGGCAGCTTCGCCGCGTTCACCGCGGCGCTCACGGAGGCCGGGGCGAGATGCTCGGTCAGGGTGTCCGCTCCGAGCGTCGCCACGGTCGCGGCGCCGCCGCCGTAGGCCTTCTCGCGGGTCTGCGGGTCGCCCAGCAGGAGGGTCGCGCCGGTGGCCGTGAGCGGCACCAGGCCCTCCTCGGCCAGCAGGTGGTAGCGGGGGGCCGAGCCGGGGACGTCGACCCGGAACAGCTGCCCGACCCTGGTGGTGCGTCCGGCCAGTTCGGGCCCCTCCTCACCCCGGCCCGGCACGTCGGCCGGGGACAGGTCGGGTCCCTGCGGGAAGGAGTCGAGGAAGGCGGCGGAGACGGGGCGCGGGGTGACGCTTCCGTAGCCGAGGGCCTCGGCCGCGTTCGCCCGCTCGTCGAGCCGGAGCCTGCTTCCCTGCCACAGCAGGTAGGTGGTGTCGCCCGGTCCGGTGACCAGCAGGCCGTCCCGCTCTCCCAGGTGCCGTGCACCGGGGACGTCGCGCGGTGTGCCGGTGCCCAGGGCGAGGGTCGTGGTGGCCGCGACGACGCCGGTCGACCTCGGGCGGACGCCCGAGCAGACCAGCCACGGCGTACGGTCCAGGTCTCCGGTGGCCGGCAGTGCCTCGGGGCCGTCGGGTATGCCGACGGGGGTGCCGTGCGGGGTGCCGGCCAGCGAGGACGTGCCGACCGTGGTGACGCCGAGGTCGCCGCCGGCGATCAGCCGGGCCGACGCGTAGTTGCGCACCGGGCGCAGTCGGCCGTCGAGGTACAGGTAGCGCGCGCCGGTCTGCTTGTCGACGACCAGGTTCTCGCCGGAGCGCCAGGAGTTGTTGCCGCCGGGCTGGATGAGGCCGAAGACGAAGGCTCCGGCGCACACCAGCACGGCGATGATCACGCCGATCGCGGCGCCGCGATTGGTCCGGCCCAGGGGGCTCTCCGGGTCGTCGGGCTCGGCGCGCAGCATGGCCGAGGCCAGCCTCCCCATGATGAAGAGGTGCGCCTGTACTTGGTCCCGTTTGCTGTGCATGCTCGCCGTTCTCCCGGGTTCAGCCGTTGATGCCGCGGAGCAGGCCGTAGACGCCCATGGACCAGAGCGTCAGCGGCAGGATGCTGATGGCGGCGAGTGAGTGCAGCAGTTCGGCCGCGCGCCCCCAGTACGGGACGAGCCGCCGGCCGGGGACGGTCCACGAGGCGATGGCGAGGGCGGCCGCGAGGCCCATCAGGCCGGCCGTCAGGGTCAGCCGGTCCGTCGGGCCGAGGGAGCGGGCGGACACGGACAGCAGCAGGACCACGCCCCAGGCGCCGGCGGTGGTCAGCGCGAGGCGCTGCCAGACGTTGCCGAGCCCCCTGCTGTGCAGCAGCAACAGGAGCGAGAGGGCGACCACGGTGAGGATCTCGGCGAGGCCGGGATCGGCGGCGAGCGCCACCAGGCAGGGCAGGCAGACGAGGCCGATGGCGCCGTAGAAGGCGGTCATCCAGCCGTCGGCGAGCATGGACCGCGCCTCGACGTCGGAGGCGGGGTACGGGTCGATGCCCTGCTGCAGCTGCTGGACGTTGGTGGGCAGCGGGGGCATCCGCATGCCGGAGAGCCGGAACGACAGCGAGGGGACGAACCCGCCGAACAGGACGACCACGACGGCGACCACCCCGGCGGCCTGGTCCGGCGCCAGGTTCAGGGTGATCAGGGCGGCGCCGAGCGCTCCGGCCGCGGCGACGCAGGCCACGCCGATGAACAGGGCCGGGTACACGCCGACCGCCGCGAGGGCGAGCACCGCTCCCGCGCCGCCGGCCGCCGACGCCGCCAGCAGGCGTGCGCCCAGGACGGCTTCGCCGTCGGCTCCGCCCAGGTCGCCGCCGGGCAGCAGCCAGCCGGCCAGGGCGAAGTAGGGGCCGACCATGAGGCCGAGCGCCGAGCCGGCTCCGGCGTCGCCGACGGCCCGGGTCGCGGAGCCGGCGCCGGCGAGCAGCAGCAGTCCGGCCGCGCCCGCGGCGACGGCCCGGATCCAGCCCTCGGTTCCCGGCAGGGCGAGGAGCACCATGCCGAGGGCGAGGGTGACCACGGCCAGGCCGCGCAGGAGCCGCCGGCCGGCCTCGGGGCTCCAGCCGTGCGGGCGTTGCTGCATGGTGGCCGAGATGCCGTCGACCAGGTCGTCGAGGTGCACTTCGGGCAACGCCTCGGTGCGGGGGCGGAGATAAAGCTCCTCGCCGTCCCGCAGACCGAGGGAGTCCAAGGTACTCTCGGGGTCGAGCGGAGGGCCGCCGAGGCGTTGCAGTACCCAACCGCCGTGCTCCAGACCTGTTTCCTCCAGGTCGTCCCCTCCGTAACCGATCACTGTGGGCAGCAGGTCGGCGACGGGAACGTCGGAGGGCACGGCCAGGTCGACGGTCCTGGCCGGAGCGCGTACGGTGACGCGGCACAGGCTGGCCGCCTGGGTGTCAGTCATGGGCGATGTCCGTCATGGGTTCGGGTTCACGCTTTCTGGCGGGCCACGGGTTGCGCGGTGGCTGGAGGGTGACAGCGGCACACCGGTCGGTCGCTCGATCGCGACAGGACGTCGGACGGGGCACGCGCCGACGAGTTTGACGGCAGGTCGGGCCTTTTCGCAACACCGGTCAAGAATTCAGCGTTAGGGAACCCTACGGAAATTTTCCCGCAGCCACGGCGCGGGACTGTGACGCATTGCGCTCCGGCGTTTCATCCCTTCCGCACCCCGTCGGACTTCGGGGCGGACTCCGAGGTGGACTTCACGGGAGCGCATTTCCGGCGGGCGTGTGCAGGCGGACACCGGGCAATTCCGTGCCGTCACCGCGGAATTGTTCCGAGATCATTGAGGAGGCCATTCGTTGAGCGTGATCCTGTTCCGCAGGCCGGCACGCCGCAGAGGACCGGAATTGCCGTCGGGGGAGCTGAGTCTCCAGGAACCGCCGACCCTTCCGGAAGTCGTGCCGGACAGTTCCGCGGTGTGGACATACTTGCCGATGGCACTGATGTCGGTCTCCATGATGCTGATGTTCATGCGGCCGGGCATGAGCCGGTCCAGCGGCGGGTTCATCTACATCGCGCTCGGCGTGATGGTGATCGCGTCCGCCGGCATGATGCTCGGTCAGGTCATGCGCCGCAACGGCGAGCGCAAGCAGCGGATGAAGGGCGAGCGCCGCGACTACCTGCGCTATCTGCGCCAGACCCGGCGCAAGGTGCGGGCGTCCGTCGTCGACCAGCAGCGTGCCCTGGCCTGGCGCCACCCCGCGCCGGACGCGCTGTCGTCGCTGGTGCGCAGCACCCGGCTGTGGGAACGGCGGGCGTCCGACGAGGACTTCGCGGAGGTCCGGATGGGCGTCGGCGACCAGCGCCTCGCGATGAAGCTGACACCGCTGTCGACGAAACCCGTGGAGGACCTGGAGCCGCTGTCCGCGCACGCGCTGCGCAGCTTCACCCGCGCCTACTCGACGGTGCGGGACCAGCCCATCGCGATCTATCTGCGGGCCTGGTCGAAGGTGCTGCTGCGGGGCGAGGAGGAGCACGTACGGGCCCTGACGCGTTCCCTGCTCGCGCAGTTGGCGGTGTTCCACTCCCCCGACGACCTGTGGATCACGCTGTGCGTCTCGGACGAGCGGCGCTCCGAGTGGGAGTGGGCGAAGTGGCTCCCGCACAGTCTGCACCGGCACGAGGAGGACGGCGCCGGGCCGACCCGCATGATCGCCTCGGCGTTCAACGAGCTGGAGGGCCTGCTCGGTGTCGAGTTCCACGAGCGGCCCGGCGCCGACCCGGACGCGGTGCCGGGGCGCGAGGAGCCGTACACGGTGATCGTGATCGACGGGTGCACGGTGCCCGCGGGCCACCGGTTCGACGGGCACGGGTTCCGCAACGCGGTGGTGCTCGACCTGTCCGGTTCCCTGGCCTGGAAGCCCGGGCGCACCACGCTGCGGCTCGAGGTGGAGGAGGACGGTGTCGCGCTGGTGCGCACCGACCGGGACCGCAAGGAGCAGTCGACGGTGCTCGGCAGGCCCGACCGGCTGGGGCCGGTGGGGGCGCGGGCGCTGGCCCGGCTGCTCGCGCCGTACCGGATGAGCATGGGCGGTGACGACTCGAAGCCGTTCTCCGACGACGTCGAGCTGACCTCGCTGCTGAACATCCCCGATCTGCACCGGCACGAGCCGGCGACGCTGTGGGAGCGGTACACGGGCAGTGCCCGGCTGCGGGTGCCGATCGCGGTCAGCGGCGAGGGCCGGCCGGTGGAGCTGGACATCAAGGAGTCCGCGCAGGGCGGTACGGGTCCGCACGGCATGCTCATCGGCGCCACCGGTTCCGGCAAGAGCGAGCTGCTGCGCACCCTCGTGCTGTCGCTGGCCCTGACGAACTCGTCCGAGACGCTGAACTTCGTCCTCGTCGACTTCAAGGGCGGCGCCACCTTCCTCGGCCTGGACGAGCTTCCGCACACCTCCGCGGTCATCACCAACCTCGCGGACGAGGTGTCGCTGGTCGCCCGGATGCAGGACGCCCTGCACGGCGAGCTGATCCGCCGCCAGGAGCTGTTGCGGGCGGCCGGCAACTACACCTCCGCCCTGGAGTACGAGAAGGCGCGCCAGTCCGGGGTGCCGTTGCAGCCGCTGCCGAGCCTGTTCGTGGTGGTCGACGAGTTCAGCGAACTGCTGTCCGCACACCGTGACTTCATGGAACTGTTCGTGATGATCGGCCGCCTCGGGCGCAGCCTCGGGGTGCACCTGCTGCTGGCGTCGCAGCGGCTGGACGAGGGCCGTATGCACCAGTTGGAGAGCCATCTGTCGTACCGGATCGGTCTGCGGACCTTCTCCGCGATGGAGAGCCGGGGTGTGCTGGGGGTGCCGGACGCGTACGAGCTGCCCGCGCAGCCGGGTGCCGGTTTCCTCAAGAGCGGTGTCGACGCGCTGACCCGGTTCCGTGCCGCGTACGTCTCCGGTCCGTACCGGCGGCGGCGTGCCCTCGTGCAGGCGCAGGTGGCCCGTCAGGTGGTGCCGTGGACGGCCCAGTGGGTGGTGCCGCGCGCGCCCGCCGACCCGGACCCCGCGGGTGGGCCCGGCGGGGAGGAAGAGGCGGAGGGTCCGGAGGGCGGTGACGCGGAGAGCGGCGAGACGCTGCTGTCGGTGGCGCTGGACCGGCTGCGCGGTTCGGGGCCGCCCGCCCACCAGGTGTGGCTGCCGCCGCTGGGCGCGCCGGCCACCCTCGACCAGATTCTGCCTCCGCTGGCACCGGACGCGCGCCACGGCCTGACGACGGCCGACTGGCCGCTGCGGGGCCGGCTCACCGTGCCGGTGGGTGTGGTGGACCGGCCGTTCGACCAGCTGCGTGACCTGCTGACGGTGGACCTGTCGGCGGCCGGCGGCCATGTGGCCATCGCCGGGGGTCCGCAGAGCGGCAAGAGCACCCTGCTGCGGACGCTCATCACCGGTCTCGCGCTCACCCACACCCCGCGCGAGGTGCAGTTCTACTGCCTGGACTTCGGCGGCGGCACGCTCGCGGCGCTGGACGGGCTGCCGCACATGAGCGGGGTGGCCGCGCGCGTGGACACCGAGCGGGTGGGCCGGACGATCTCCGAGGTGAGCACGCTGCTCAGCCGGCGGGAACGGTTCTTCCTGGAGCACGGCATCGACTCCATGCCCACGTACCGCAAGCGGCGGGCGGCGGGCGAGTTTCCCGAGGAGCCGCACGGGGACGTCTTCCTGGTCATCGACGGCTGGTCGACCGTGCGCCAGGACTTCGACCGGCACATTCCCACCTTCAACGCGCTGGCCGCCCGCGGGCTCAACTACGGCGTCCATCTGCTGATCACCACCGCCCGCTGGGTGGAGCTGTCGTCCTCGGTGCGCGACCAGACCGGTACGCGGCTGGAGCTGCGGATGGGTGACCCGATGGACTCGCAGATCGACTCCCGCAAGGCGGCGACGATTCCGCGCAGCCCGGGGCGGGGCCTGACCTCCGACAAGCTGCACTATCTGTCGGCGCTGCCGCGCGTCGACGGGGTCGAGGACGCCGACGACCTCGCCGACGGGGTCGCGGGGCTGGTCTCCGCGATCAGCGAGAGCTGGCCGGGCCCGGCCGCGCCCCGGGTACGGATGCTGCCGGCCTCGCTGCCCGTCGAGGAGCTGCCCGAGCCGGAGGGTGATCAGGGGCTGCGCATCGCCATCGGCCTGGACGAGAACGAACTCGCTCCGGTGTGGCACGACTTCACCGAGAACCCGCACATGATCGTGGTGGGTGACAGCGAGTCCGGCAAGACGAACCTGCTGCGGGTGATCGCCCGGGGCATCACCGAGCGGTACACCCCCTCCGAGGCCCGCATCATGACGGTGGACTACCGGCGGGAGCTGGTGGAGAGCGTCCCGGAGCGCTACCGGCTCGGCCACGCGGTCTCCACGGACATGCTGAAGGACCTCGTGGACGGGGCGGCCAGGGCGGTACGGCAGCGGGTGCCCGGCGAGGACATCGCGCCGTCGCGGATGCGGCTGTGCGACTGGTGGCAGGGGCCGCGGCTGTTCATCCTGGTCGACGACTACGACATGGTCGGCAGCGGCCCCATGGCGCAGCCGTTCGCCCCGCTGCTGGACCATCTCGCGCTCGGCCACGAGGTCGGCCTGCACCTGATCGTGGCGCGCTCCTCCGCGGGCGCCGGGCGCGGCCTCAACGAGTCGCTGCTGCGCCGCCTCCAGGAGGTCAACACGCCCGGCCTGCTGATGTCCTGCCCGCCCAGTGAGGGCTACCTCTTCGGCAGTGTGAAGGGCCGCGAACTGATCCCCGGCCGTGCGGTGCGCATAGCCCGCCGCAAGACCGTCCAGATCCAGACCGCCCTGCTGGAGAACCCCAGCTGATGCTCCCTTCCCGCCCCGCACTCCGCCCCGCTCCCGCCCCGGCCCCGGCCCGGCCGGCGGCCGGGCCCGCGGCACGCGCCGGGGGCCGGGGCGGGAGCGGACCAGGCGGGGTGGTCCTGGCTTCGGCGACGGGCCCGCACGCCGTGATCCGCACGGACTGCGGCCGTCCGGACCCGCGGACCAGCACACCGCTCCGGGGCCGCCGAAGGCACCGGAGCGCGCCCCGCCCCGGCCCCGTCACGGCCCGGCCGGATGCCGCGCCCGCGGCACGCGCCGGGAGCCGGACGGGGAGCGCCGGGGCGGCGGCGGGCAGTCATGTCCCCGGCCGTGCCGTCCCCGGAGGGCCGTCGTGCCCGGGGACGGGTTCGCGGCTCTGGGTGTGCCGGGTGCGCTGCGGGGTCCGCCCGTTCGGCGTCCGCCCGCCCGCCCCGGTCGTCGCCCCTTGGGGCCCCGGCCCCCGGTCCGCTGCCGGAGGCGGTGCCGGGCGTGGGCTATCGGCCCGCGGGGGTGTTACGGGTGCGGGGGCCCGGCGGGGTCCAGTTGCGGGCCCGGCCCCGGGGGACGACCGCGGCGGCGGCTGCCAGCAGGAGGACGAGCGCCAGGCCCGCCGCGGCGACGGTCAGGGAGCGCCGGTGGGGGGTCGGGTCGGCCGGGGCGGGCATGCGGGCCGGGACCGGTGCGGCCGGGGACGCCGCGGTCCGGTCCGGGACGACGGTCAGGGCCGCGTACGGGTCGAGCCGGGGTGTGTCCGACGGGTAGGCGGCGGCGAGGAGCTGCCGGGAGACCTCGTTCGCGGTCAGCTCGGGCCGGTAGGCGCGGACGAGTGCGGCGGCGCCCGCGGCGCCCGCCGCGGCCAGCGAGGCACCGGAGCCGATGTAGTGGCCCGCGCCCCGGGGGCCGACGCTGACCATGCCGCTGCCGGGTGCGGCCAGGTCGGGTTCGTGGGCGGGCGGGGCGTTCTTCTGCCGTACACCGCCCGGCCCGAAGTCCACGACGGCCAGCACGTCCGGCACGGCGGCCGGCCAGTACGGCCCCTCGGGCATCTCCCCGCCGGGTCCGCGTTCCTCGCGGGTCACGGCGTCCGGGGCGGCGGGGGCGACCACCAGGGCGTCGCGTCGGGTGGCGTGGGCGACGGCCTCGGTCAGCTCGGCCCGTCCGGTGCGCAGCGCGTGGCCGACGTAGATGACCTCCGCACCGCGGTCCGCGGCCTCGCGGATGCCGAGCGCGACGCGTTCCACCGAGGGGGCGCCGCGGTCGTCGGTGCCCTGCAGGGCCAGGATCCCGGCCTCGGGGGCGACGCCGGTGATGCCGCTTCCCGTCCGGGGCGCGGCGGCGACGAGGCCGGCGGCGAAGGTGCCGTGTCCCACGCAGTCCTCGCCGGCGCCGTCGACGGCCGTCACCCGCCCGGACAGGCCGGGGACGTCGGAGGCGACGCCGGTGTCGACCACCGCGACGGTCACCCCGCCGCCGCGGGTGATCCGCTGGGCCCGCGGCAGCCCGAGCGTGGTCTGCGACCACGCCGTCCTGGTGGCCGTCCGGTCCGACTCCCCGGTGCAGGGGTTGTCCTCGCCGAGCCGGACGGGCAGCGGGGGCAGCAGGGTGGTCCCCGGGTCGTCACCGGAGGTCGCCGACGGAGCGCCGGACGCGGGGGGCGCGGCCGGTGCGGCGAGGGCGGGCCCGCAGGTGACCGGCAGGACGACGGCGAGGGCGACGGCGACTGCCGGCGCGAGACGCACACACCGGTATTTCATGACATTCCGCATGAAGTGCATGATATGCACATGACACGCTTGGGCGCACGCCGCGTCCACGGCCTGACCCACCGGACAGGCCCCGGGCACGGCGAGTCGAAGACGCGGCAACACAAGGAGGTTCGAGGCGCGTGGCACGGCACATACTCACGGTCGACCCGGAACGGTCGGACGGCTACCGGACGATCGGTGAGGCACTGACCCAGGCGCGCACCGGGGCGGTGATCCGGGTCCGTCCCGGCCGCTACGCCGAGAACCTCGTCATCCGCAACCGGGTCACGATCGTCGGCGAGGGCGAGCCGGGCACCGTGGAGCTCTGTCCGCGGAGCGGCACCGCCGTCAGCCTCATGGCCGACGCCGTGATGCTCGGCGGTCTCACGATCCGGGGCCGCGACAAGGAGGCGGCGGTCGTCGACGTACCGGCCGGCCAGGCCGCCCTCGACGGCTGCACGGTGACCGGCGCGGGCTGGACGGCGCTGCTGGTGCGCGGCAAGGGCTCGCTGGCCGCCCGCGGCTGCCGGATCGGCAACCCGGGCGGCGCGGGGCTCGTCGACTCCTCGGAGAGCGAAAGCATCGTCGAGGACTGCGTGTTCGAGAACTTCGGCACGTCCGCGGTGGTCATCGGCGAGAAGGCCTCGCCGCTGGTGCGCGACTGCCGTATCCGGGGCGCGCGGGCCAACGGCGTCCTGGCCTCCGGCGAGGCCAGGGGCACCGTGGAGAACTGCGACATCTCCGGCACCGACAAGCCGGCCGTCGCCCTGGAGGGCCACAGTTCCACCCGGGTGCTGCGGTGCACCGTCCACCACACCTCGGTGGGCCTGCTGGTGTCGAGCATGTCCCGGCCGGAGATCGAGGAGACGACCTTCGAGTCCATCGCGCAGAGCGCCGTCGTCATCTCCGGCGGGGCCGACCCGCTGCTGGCCCGGTGCGTCACCCGGCGCACCAAGAACAGCGGGCTGCTCGTCCTGGACCGCTCGCGCGGCACCCTGGAGGGCTGCGCGTTCCACGGGTCCACGGAGGCCGCGATCCGTGTCGTCGAGGGCAGTTCGCCGCTGCTGCGGGACACCGTGGTCAGCGACTGCGCCGACACCGGCGGGGCGGTGCTGCTCGCGGACGACTCCACGGCCGAGTTCGACCGCCTGGAGGTGCTGGACGCGGCGGGCGTCGGCATCGCGGTGCGTTCCGCCGCCAACCCCCTGCTGCGCCGGGCCCGGGTGGTCGGGGCGGGCGGCCACGGCATCGAGATCACCGACGACGGCCGCGGCCGGCTGGAACACTGCGAGGTCGAGTCCGCGGGCGGCTGCGGACTGAGCATCGACGACGACTCCGACCCCGAGGTCAGCGACACCGTGCTGACCTCCGCCGCCCGCTCGGGTGTCGACGTCGGCGAGCGCGGCCGGGGCGTCCTGCGGGACTGCGAGGTCAACGACAGCACCGACGCGGGCATCACCGTGCGGGACGGCGCGGAGATCACCCTGGAGCGGGTCCGGGTGAGCGGTGCGAAGGCCCACGGCATCCAGGTGTCGCGCGGCGGCCGGGCCGTACTCACCGGCTGCGAGGTGAGCGGCAGCACCGGCGACGGCGTACGGATCGACAGCGCCGAGCCGGTGGACGTCACCCGGTGCGTGGTGCGCGACAACCGCGGCGCGGGCCTGCGCCAGAGCCGTGCGAGCGAGCGGCTCTCGGTCGACCTGCTGACCAGCGCGGACAACGGTCTGGCGGACAGCTGGGGCGAGAGCGCCGACCTGAACGGCGAGGGCGGCGCGGGCGGCTCCGGCGAGGAGCAGGGGCCTCGGAGCCCGCTGGCCGAACTGGAGGCGCTCATCGGCCTGGACAACGTCAAGCACCAGGTGAACACGCTGGTCAACCTCAACCAGCTCGCGGAGCGCCGCCGCCGTCTCGGCATGCCGGTGCCGTCGATGAGCCGGCATCTGATCTTCGCCGGGCCGCCCGGCACCGGCAAGACCACCGTCGCCCGCCTCTACGGCAGCATCCTGGCGGACCTCGGCGTACTGCGCAGCGGTCACCTGGTCGAGGTCGCCCGCGCCGATCTCGTCGCCCAGATCATCGGCGGTACGGCCATCAAGACCACCGAGGCGTTCACCAGCGCGCTGGGCGGCGTGCTGTTCATCGACGAGGCCTACACCCTCACTCCCGAGGGCTCCTCCAACGACTTCGGCCGCGAAGCCGTCGACACCCTGCTGAAACTGATGGAGGACCACCGCGACGACGTGGTCGTGGTGGCGGCCGGATACTCCGAGCAGATGGAGTCGTTCCTGTCCGCCAACCCGGGTCTCGCCTCCCGCTTCACCCGCACCATCGAGTTCGGCAACTACGCGGTGGAGGAGCTGGTGACCATCACCGAGTCCATGTGCGCCCAGCACCGGTTCGAGCTCGGGCCGCTGACCCGTGAGGCCCTGGCCGTACGCTTCGAGGCGATGACGCGCGACGCGTCCTTCGGCAACGGCCGTGCGGCCCGCGGGGTGTTCGAGGACATGGTGGACCGGCAGGCGTTCCGCCTCGCGGCGATGGCGGACCCGGCCGAGAACGACCTGACGCTGCTGCTGCCGCAGGACGTCGGGGACGAGGCGGCGGCGGCCGTCGGAGGCGACGGCGGCACGGGACAGGCCGGGGACGACGCGGTCGACCCGATGGCCGAACTCGACGCCATGGTGGGCCTCGGCGCCGTGAAGCGGGAGGTCACCGACCTGGTGAGCCTGCTGTCCAACGCCCGGCAGAGGATCGCGGCGGGGCTGCCCGCCCCCCGGATCAGCAACCACCTGGTCTTCAGCGGGCCGCCCGGCACCGGCAAGACCACCGTCGCCCGGCTCTACGCCAGGCTCCTGCACTCGCTGGGGGTGCTCCCCCGCGCCTCCCTGGTGGAGGTGGCGCGGGCGGACCTGGTGGGCCAGTACGTCGGTCACACCGCGGCCCGCACCAAGGAGGTCTTCACCGGCGCGCTGGGCGGCGTGCTGTTCATCGACGAGGCCTACACCCTCACCCCCGAGGGCTCCTCCAACGACTTCGGCCGCGAAGCCGTCGACACCCTGCTGAAACTGATGGAGGACCACCGGGACGAGATCGTGGTCGTGGTCGCCGGATACACCGAGGAGATGGAGCGCTTCCTCGCCTCCAACCCCGGTCTGACCTCGCGGTTCTCCAAGTATGTGCAGTTCGAGGACTACAGCACGGACGAGCTGGTCACCATCGTGTCCCGGCACGCGGCCTCCTCCGGGTACGAGTGCGCCGAGGACACCCTCGCGGCGCTGCGCGCCCATGTGGACGCCATCCCGCGCGACCGGTCCTTCGGCAACGCCCGGCTCGCCCGGCAGCTGCTGGAGTCCATGATGACCAGCCAGGCCCGCCGGCTGGGCGGGCTCCAGTCGCCCAGCCTCGCCGACCTCACCACCCTGCTGCCCGAGGACCTGCCGCCCGCGCGGCGGCAGCAGGCGGCCCCGTGAGACCGCGCCCGGCCGCGCGGTGAGGGCGAGCGCCCGCCGGAGGAACACACCGGCGGGCGCTCGTCCGTCCGTCGGACCCCTCACACCCCGTTCACACGGTGAAGCGGACGGACTCCAGCCAGAGGTGCGGCTCCGTCGAACCGCCGAAGACCCACGGGTCGACCGTGTCGCACGCCAGGCCTCCCCAGCCGTGCCCGCCGACGCGGTGGTTCTGGCAGACGTGGCCCTCACCGACGTCGATGGCGAAGCCGCCGAGGTTCGGCGCGTTGTGATCGGAGGTTCCCATGACCAGGCCGATGCCGTTGGACACGCTCTCCCACTCGCCCGTCCATCCGTCCTTCTGGACGAAGCCGTTGGCGGACATGCCCTTGGTCCCCGACACCGCGATGTTCAGGGCCTTGATGCCCTTGCCCGTTCCGCCCGCGACGGCTCCGTCGCACCGCGGGGTCTGCCAGCCGACGTCCTTGACATAGGCCCGGTAGCAGATGTGCCGGCCCGGGTTCGACGCGGCGAGACGCTGGACGGCGGCCCCGGCGGTGTTCGCCGGAAGCTTGGGCGGCGGGTTGTCCTCGACCTTCCTGGTCTCCGCCGTCTTCTTGGTCTCCGCCGTCTTCTCCGTCTCCTTCTTCTCGGCCTCCTTCTTCTCGGCCTCCTTCTTCTCGGCCGGCTCACGGGGCGGCACCGACGTCAGCACCGGTACCGGTGCCTTGACGACGGGAACCGGCTTGGCCGTGGGCTTCTCGGTCGACGGCTCCGGCGAGGGCTCGGCCGGGGCGTACGCACCCTTCGGTACGTCCAGGGGCTCCTCGTCGAGCAGGGTGTCGGAGCCTGCGGCCACCTCCACACTGTCCCTCTTCGTCTTGCCGTCGTCCGTGGCCCAGATCAGCAGCGGCACGGCGAGCAGGACGGCACCGGCGATACCGGCGGCGGCGAGCAGCGGCTTCTTCGGCTTGCCGGACGGCGGTTCACCCGCCCCGCCCGCGGCGGCCGCACCGGCGGCACCCGCCGCGCCACCGGCTGCCGCCATGCCACGCGCCGAACCCTCGGCCTCCGGGGCCGCCTGCGCGCGTGTCCGCGGCTGCGACTGAGCGCCGAGCGCGGCGGCCGTGCCGGCGGTCGTCGCGGTGGCCGTACCGGCGGTGCCGGCGGTCGTCGCGGTGGTGGAGGAGGCGGCCGTGCCGGCGGTGGCTGCGGTGCCGGCGGTGGAGGAGGCGGGGTCGGCCGTCGTGGCCGGTTCCACGGCCGCGGCGCCCGCTGCCGCGGGGCGCGCGGGTGCCGCCTCGCTCTTGTCGCTCTCGTTGTTTTCGTTTCTCTCATCGGCGCCCGTACCGCTCGCCGGGGCGGCGGACGGCCGTGCGGCGGGCGCCAGCATCGCGCCCGGGTCGGCCACGGCCGGCCCCAGGGACACCGCCCGGCGGACGGACGAACCGCCCGTGGCCCGGGATTCCCGCTCCGGCCCGGCCGGGGACGACCGGTTCTGACTGCTTGCCATCGTTCTCCTTGGACTGTGTACGTGATCGGTGGTGATCTCTGTCCGTGGGCGCGACCGGGTGGAGTGGTTCCTCCGCGCGTCACCCGTCGCCCGTCGCTACCCGTCCTGGCCCACGGGCCCGGTGCAGCGTTCCGGCCAGCCCCGGCCCTCGCCGACGCGGTTCTCCTTGGAGAGCGCCTCCTCGAGGTGCGCGAGCGCCTTCAGGTCCAGTCCGCTCAGTTCCTCCGACCCGTCCATGTAGGCGGTCGCGTTCCCGGGGAGCTCACGGAGCAGCACCACCGAGGGGCCTGCGGGCACGGACCGTACCCCCAGCACCCGGAATCCGGTCCCCGGCACGAAGACGATCTCTTCGTTCGTCTGCGCGGGTCCGGTGGGCCGGTCGATCAGTTGCCGTACCTTGCGGCCTGTGACGGACCAGATCGCGTACCGCACGGCGGTCCCGGCGGGGGGCACCGGGGTTCCGGCCAGCGCGCTGACCGGGCCGGGGTCCTGCAGCAGCGTGCCGACCCCGGGCTCGGGCCCGACGGGGTCCCCGCCGCGCAGTGCCACCCCGCGATAGGAGGGCAGCCGCCGCAGGGCAGACGCCAGGCAGCCGGCGTAGGGCAGCAGGCGCCCCTCGCCGGAGTGCAGGTCCCGGATCAGCTCGCGGTGGTGCAGCGGCCCCTCGTCGGTGGTGAGGTAGGCGTGCGCCGCGACGAGATCGATCCGCGCGGCGTCCAGCTCGTGACCGCGCAGCGCGGGCATCCGGGTGAGCAGCCGGGAGACCGCGGCGGCGTGCGCTTCCCAGGCCCCCGCCGCGAAGTCCCGGAACGCGGCCTGCTCGGCGGCCCCGCTGACATGCCCGGGGACGAAGGGGAGGTGCGCGGGACGCACCGGGCGGAGCGAGGGCTTCGGAGCGGCCGGGGCGGGCGTGGCGCCCGGCACCGGGGCGGCCTGCGGGGCCGGGGTACCCGGGATCCCGGCCCCGGCCCCGGCCCCGGCCCTGAACGCCGGCGAGGCGGGGTCCGGCGACGCCTCGGACGCCGACGTCGAAGCGGACACCGGCCGTGTCTCGGCTTGCGGCGCCCTGCGACCGGTTCCGGCACCGCGCGGTGCCCCGCCGGTGCCCCCGGCGCCCGTGCCCCCGGCGTCGAGCCCCGGGGGCACGGCCCGGCTGCCGGCACCGGTCTCGGCACCGGGCTCGGGCTCGGGCTCGGCACCGGGCTCGGCACCGGGCTCGGGCTCGGCACCGGCCTCGGGCACGGTACGGACCGTCGCACCGGCCGGTGAACCACCCGACGGGGCAGCCGGCTTGACCTCAGGCATCCGCCCCCCGTTCAGAGCCTCGTCCTCCTCACCGGCCCCGCCACCCGGCACCGCACCGGCCACGGACCCCGTACGACCACCCGACTCCGCCCCCGGCCCAACCCCACCACCACGGGCCACACCCCCACCGACACGTGAACCACCCGACGGGGCAGCCGGCTTGTTGTCAGCCCCTGCCGTTCCGTTCCCGGTGTCGTGGTTCGGGGCGGTTTCCGGCGTCGTCCGTTCAGGCGTGCCACCGGAGCGGGCCGTGTCCTCGGCCATCCGTGAACCTCCGGATGTGTGCGCTGGCTTGGTGGTGGAGCCGGGCGCGGGGCGGCCGGGCGGCCCGCCGCCCGCCGGGGCCGCGTCCGCTCCGGCCGTTGCCACTCGGCCGCCCTCCGTCCCGGCCCCGGGCTCCGTCCGGCGGCCGGTCGGCGACGGGGCCGGCAAGGAGGTGAGCTGGAGGTTCGGCGGGGGCGCCGCCGCAGCGGCGGAGGGACGTTCCCCGGGCGGCCGGGCGGGCGCCCCGACCGCGGCCGTGCCGGGGTGGCGGGCCGCGGTACCGGCGCCCGTGGGGCGTGCGGCGGTGACGTAGCGGATGCCCGGCACGCCGTGTTCGGCGGCCAGCCGGCGCAGTTCGCCGTCGCCGTCCAGGAGCCGGCCGCGCACCAGCAGGGTGGTCCGCGCCCGGGTGTCGGCGCCGAGACCGCGCAGCAGCCGGGACAGCGCGGGCAGCAGGGAGCCGTCCAACGGCTGACCGGGCATGCCCAGTTCGATGGCGCACACCTCGGGATCCACGGCCGGGCCCACCGGCCCGGGACGCGGGCCGTCCGGTGTCCACAGGGCGAGTCCGGCCCGGGTGACGGTGGCGTGCCAGCGGTCCGTCAGCCGTACGGTCCCCGGCCCGGTGCCGCCGAGGATCCAGTCGGGCATGTGGGTGGCCACCGGCCTGGGGGCGGGCGTACGGCCCTCGGCGTCGGTGGGTCCGCAGACCACCGCGGACACGAACGGCTGCCAGCTCGGCCTGCCGTCCCGTCCCACCAGGGTCGGCCGGGGGCCCGTGCCGGGCGGTGCGTGGTCGGCGATCAGCGGCAGGCCCGTGAGTACCTCGACCTCGGCGCCCAGCTGGTCGGCGACGGACTGGCCGAGCCGCAACAGGTCGCGCCGGCCGCCCGGCGCGAGCCGGACACGGGAGCGCTGGGCCACGGGCAGGGTCGCGAGCACGGCGGCCACCTCGTCGGCCGCGACGTCCTCCGCCTGCGGGGCACCGACCAGGACCATGGGACGTTCGAAGTCGACGGGCACCGCGAAGCACAGGTCGTCGGGGGTCGGTCCGGGGGCCTCGGCCGGGCGGATCACCACACCCGCCGGTATCCGGTCCACCACGCAGCCGCCGGTGGTGCGCACGGGCACCCGGCCCAACGCCTCCTGCCAGGCGGGCGCGGGGGCGCGCGGGCCCAGCCTGCGGGGTGCCTCGCCGGGCGCGAACCGCCACCATCCGGGTCCGGGGCGGGCGGTGCCGTGGACGAAGAGCACACCGCCGGGGGTGACCAGTACGGCCCCGTCCGGGGCGATGACCTCCAGTTCCCAGGCGTCGGCGATCCGGCGGGCGATGCCGGGCCGCTCGGGCCGGTCGTCCCCGGCACCGGGCATGACGAGCCGGACCCGGTCGGTGCCCTGCGAGCGGAGGGTGTCCAGCAGGGCGCCGAGCCGCGCCCAGTGCTCGGCGCCGTCGGCGGCGGAGCCGACGATCACCGTGACCACGTCCTCCTCCGTGCCGACGGCGCCCGCCACTTCGAGCAGGGTGTCCAGCGGGAAGGAGTCGTCGTCGACCGAGCGGACCAGCAGGACGCCGTCGACGTCCTCGACGGGCGGGGCGCCGACGGCCCCCTGGCCTCGGGCGTCTTTGGTACCGCCGTGCGGCTCGACGGCGGGGCGCCGGGTTCCGCGCCCCGTACCGGACCTGTCGCCGCGACGCGGGATGACGGACGACCAGCGGCTCACGCGTCCGTCCCCCGTACCGGGTGAACGGCCTCGGTCAGCACTCGCGCGGGACGCCGCCGCACACCGTCCCACTGCTCTGCGGCCGGCTCGCGTACGTCCGTTCCGTCCTGCGCGCCGGACCGGATCGCGTCGCGTACGGCGTCGACGTCCAGCAGCATGCTCACCGCGGCCGAGGGGTTCAGATAGAGCGCGTGCCCCTCGGGAATCCGCGGCACGAGGTCGGCGACGCCGACGCGTTCGAAGGCGAGGCGCCCCGCGGTGTGCAGGAACGCGGGCGAGGTGAACACCAGCACGACCGGGGTTCCCTCCGGGGTCGCGGCGCTCAGCGGACCGCCGTCCGGCCCGGTCAGCACGGCGACCTCACGGCCCACGAGCGCGGCCGGCACCGCCTCGCCGGGCCCGTAACCGGTCGAGGCGAGCTGGACGGCGTGGTCCACCTCGTCCTCCGGTTCGGGCCAGCCGAGTGCGAGGGGGGACGGCCGGTAGTCGGGGTTCTCCTCCCACTCGACGATCTCGCCGTCGAGGCCGGACCGCCAGCGGCCGGGCACCGCCCACCGGGGCGGCCGCTCCTGACCGGACCACATCGGGTCGACGACCCCCAGCCAGTGGTCCGGGGCGAGCCGGCCGGCCTCGCGGATGTCGTCGGGCACGGACAGAAGCTCCGCACCCGTACCCGTACCCGGGTCCTCAGCCGCCGTCGGCTCGTTCACGGCGACGGCACTCCCGGTGCCCTGCTGGGTCATTGCTGTCCTCGTTCGGTGGTTCGGGGCGACGGGACCGTCCGCGCCGTGTCGTCCGTGCCGTCGTGCCGCAGCAGACGGCGGGCGGTCGCCGTGTCGGTGACGACCGAGGTGAGCAGGCCGGACTTCAGGACGGCGCGGATCGCCTCGGCGCTCCGCGCGCCGCCCGAGACGCCGATCAGCTCGGGCACGGCACGGAGTTCGGCGGCGCTCACGCAGATCATGCGGGCGTTCAGCTCCGTGTGGATCACCTCGCCGGACCCGTCGAGGACATGGCCGGCCACATCGGCGCACGCGCCGGACGTCCGGTACGTCTCGCGTTCCGCGTCGCCCAGGGCGTCGTACATCGTCGACAGGCCGGCGTCCCACGCGCCGATGCCGACGACGGCCCGGGTGATCCGGCCGAAGCGGTGCACCGTCCCGGCGATGGCCGGCTGGCTCCTGAGGACCGCCGCGGTCGCGGCGTCCGGCAGGACGAAGGGGGTGTAGAGGGGGAAGGCGGGGCCGCCACCGGCCGCGGCGGTACGGCGGACCGCGGCGACCGCGGGATCACGGGCGAGGTCCGGTCCGTGCACTCCGGTCATCTGTACGACGTCGCACGGCGGCAGCCGGTTGACCGCCTCGCTGAGCGCGTCCGCCTCGGGGCTGCCGTCCAGTCCGATGACGTCGCCCTCCTCGGCGGTCTCCGAGAGCAGTTGGGCCGCCGCCGTGCCGAGCCAGCGGCTGACCCGGTGCCGGTCCGCCGGGCGTGCCGCGCCGTCCTTCCCGCCCTCGCCGTCCGTCAGGCCGACCACCACGGCGTGACGGAGTCCGAACCGCTCCGCCAGTGCCTGCCCGAGCGGGGCGTCGATCTCGGCCGGGACGGTGATGTCGATCCGCACGATGTCGTGGGCCACCGCCGCGTCGAGGAGGCGGGCCACCTTGAAGCGGCTGATGTCGAATTCCCTGGCGATCTCCACCTTCGACTGGTTGCCGAGGTAGAACCGCCGGGCGACGGAGGCGGCGAGGAGCAGGTCGAGCGGTGCGGAGGGAGCTTCCGGCTCGCCGGGCCCGACCAGGTCCTCCCGTCGGCCACCGCGAGGTTCGTCCAGCCACTCGTCCAACCGCTCGTCCGGCCGCTCGTCCGGCCGCTCGTTTCTCTGCAGTCTCATCGGCCGGTCCAGTCGGGGCCGAGCAGGAAGTCGTAGAGCTCCCGGGCGGTGCGTTCCCGCTCGCCCCGCTCCACGGCGGCGTTCCACTTCCGGATCAGGCGCCGGTGCTCCGCCCACGCCTCGCGGTTTCGTTCGAGGTCGCGCCGGTACGTGGTCAGTTCCATGGCGGCGAGATTCCACGAGTCCGGTCCGCAGACGGTGTCCTGGCGGATGCCGACCGCGCCGCGTTCGAGGGTGGTCGGGAAGTTGCTGCACACCAGGGGGCGGTGGGCGTAGACACCGCAGCGGGCCTTGCCCGAGTCGATCTCCATCAGGAACACGCAGCCGCCGGTCTCCGGCCTGCGCACGAGGTAGAGGTCGAGGGTCGGCCCCTCGGGGACCAGTTTGAACCCCGTGTCGTCCTTGAGCAGGGTGATGAACTCCTCGGGGTGCAAGGCGGTTCCGGCGGCGACCCTGCGCATGTCGGCGGCGGTGACTCCCACCTTGTACCTCCGGCAGCAGTCGCCCGTGCAGGTGGCGCATCCGGCGACGTTGGCTCCGCTTCCGTTCACGACGTCGCCTCCCCGGGCCGGGCCGTGCCCGCCTCGCGGGCGGCGTACGCCTCCAGGAGGTAACGCTGGAAGTCGCGGATGCCGGGCTCGTCGTCGGCGGACTCGGCGCCTTCGTACTCGGCGGCCAGGGCGTTCCACCGCCTGACCACCTCGAACCAGTGGTCACGGTCCGCCGTCCAGCCGCTCCTGACCTCCGCCAGCAGTTTCCGGTCGAGGTCCTCCTCGGTCCACCGCCGGGGCCCGCCGGGCGGCATGGCATCGGGCGGCGTGGCACCGGACGTCGTGGCACCGGACGTCGTGGCACCGGTCTGCCCGGCGTCCGCCGCCGGGGCCGGGGCGGTGCCGTCTCCCAGGTGGGCGGGGTACGCCCGGCACGAGACGGGGGCGAGGTCGCCGAGCCCGCAGTGGCCGAGGCCACCGGAGGTGCGCAGCAGGAAGACGCAGCCGTGCGAGCCGTTCGCGAGGCGGAGGTTCACCCGGCGCCGGCCCCCGTCCGTGACGATCCCGGTCGGGTCGTCGGCGGCCGCGGGCGCGGTCTGCGTGACGTGCCAGGGCTCCAGGGCGAGGGCCCGGGAGATGCGGGCGATGTCCGAGCCGGTGACGAAGCGCGCCCCGCGGGTACAGAGGTTCTCCGTCCGGGAGGCATGCCATTCGGCGCGCGTACGCAGCGCACCGCCAGTCGTCAACACGTCGTTCCTTTCGTCAGGGTCTCGTCCCCCTGCGCGCGTGGCACGTACGTCACCCGTGGTCAACGGCGCGGGACGCGCCCGCCCCCGGCCGCGGCCCCGGCGGGCCGGCCGGGCGCGGGGAGCAGACGCGGGGGAAGCAGGCGGCACTGCGGAGGACCGACGTCGACGGGGCCGTCGGCGTCGGTCGCCTCCGGCGGTCCCGGCGCACGAAAGGCCGGGGCGTTCGCGGCCCCATGCCCCACGGAGACTCCCACCGAACCAAACCCCCAACGGGTTCTGCGCAGTGCCCGAAGCGACCGTGCCCCGGGCTGTCGGCTCGCCGACGCACGCCTCTGTCGGGGTAGTTCACTCCTGTCAGGTGATCAACACATGGCGGGCAGAAGACATCGGAGGGACTCCAGGGAGTCGTTGTGGCGCGTGAGGCCGCACCGGCAGGTACCCACAACGGCAGGAATCCGGCATTTCCATCCCGTGCGCGGGCGACCGCCCGGATTGCCGGCCACGCCGCCGCGGCTCAGCGGTCGGTGATGCGCATGTCGAACCAGGTCGTCTTGCCCCGGGGCAGGAGGTCGACGCCCCAGCGGTCGGCAAGGGCGTCGACGAGGGAGAGGCCACGGCCGCTGATGTCGAGTTCCTGGACCGGCATGAGGCAGGGCAGACCGCGGGACGGGTCGCGGACCTCGACGCGGATCCAGCGGGGGCGGCGGCGCAGCCGGAGGCCGAAGACGCGAGCGCCGGTGTGGCGTACCGCGTTGCCGACGAGCTCGGAGACGAGGAGGACGGCGTCCTCGGTGATCGCCGCCCCGAGGCCCCAGTGGCGCAGGACCACGACCTGGGTGAGGCGGCGGGCGGTGGCCGCGGACTCCGGGCGGGACGGCAGCGGGACCTCCGCCTGCGACGGATCGCCGAACAACTCCAGTAGTTTCTGGGCGTGTTCGTCCTCGACCGTCGGCGACCAGCGCGACGCGGTCGCACGTCCGTCTCCCCGCGGCTGTTCCCTGCCCTCCAGCCCCGCCATGCCCCCATCATGGAGGTCCGACGGGGCGTCCGGGGTCGTTCCGGCGGAATGCGCCCCCCGTACGCCCCTGCCCCGGAACAGTCCGTCGACATATGCCCCTGACACTTCAGAGGCGCCGGCGGCCCGTTCGGCCTGCGGAAACGGTTCGCTGCGCGGCGATCGCCAGGATCCCTCGACACGACAGGCTCGAGGGCGCGTCAAGGCTTCCACAAACCCCCCGATCGAGGGACCCGGACCAGACATCGCGTCAAGTGCGAGCCCTCACAGGAAGGTTCACAGGAACTTCGCCCTGCCGGGGCCGTCCTCCACGAAGCTGCGCATCCCCCGCTCGCGGTCCTCGGTGGCGAACAGGCCGGCGAACCAGTTGCGTTCGACGGTGAGGCCGGTGTCGATGTCGGTCTCCAGACCGGTGTCGACCGCCTCCTTGGCCGCGCGCAGGGCGGTCGCGGGCCCCTTCGCGAGCTTCGCGGCCCACGCGTGCGCCTGCTCGTAGACCTCGGCGGCCGGCACCACCCGGTCCACCAGGCCCAGCGCCAGCGCCTCGTCCGCCTTCACCTGACGGCCCGTGAAGATGAGGTCCTTCGCCCTGGACGGGCCGACGAGACGGGCCAGGCGCTGGGTGCCGCCCGCTCCCGGAATCAGTCCGAGCAGGATCTCGGGCTGGCCCAGCCTGGCGTCCTCCCCGGCGATGCGGAAGTCCGCGCAGAGCGCGAGTTCGCAGCCCCCGCCGAGCGCGTAGCCGGTCACCGCGGCCACCACCGGCTTGGGGATGCGGGCCACGGCGGTGAAGGAGTCCTGCAGGGCGCGGGCGCGCAGGACCATCGCGGCGTGGTCCATCGCCCGCATCTCCTTGATGTCCGCGCCCGCCGCGAACACCTTCTCCCCGCCGAAGATCACCACGGCGCGCACGTCGTCGCGGCGCGTGATCTCCTCGGCGAGTTCCTTCAGCCGGTCCTGCGTGGCGACGTCCAGCGCGTTCATGGGCGGGCGGTCCAGGCGCAGCGTGCCGACGCCCTCGGCGACTTCGAGATGTACGGTCATGGCAGCAGGTTAACGGTGACTAACGGCAACGGGCCGGTGCGGTCGATCACATCCGGCCGGGGCCCGGGGCCGCCCCCGGGCAGCGACGGCACGGCGGCCAACGGCCGCGGCCCCGGCGCCGTACCTCGCACCGGGGCCGCGTGTGCCGCGCGGAGACCACGCCCCCGCGGGCCGTGCGGTTACGCCTTCCACTTCTCCCAGGACATGTTCCAGCCGTTGAGGCCGTTGTCCGGGGCGATGGTGGCGTCGTCGGAGTTCTTCACGACGACCACGTCGCCGATCATGGAGTTCTCGAAGAACCAGGAGCCCGGTGCCGTCTTGTCCCAACCGCCGCGGGTGTCGCGCAGGCCGATGCAGCCGTGGCTGGCGTTGTAGTTGCCGAAGGCGCCGCCACCCCAGTAGTTGCCGTGGATGAAGGTGCCCGACGTGCTCAGGCGCATGGCGTGCGGGACGTCCTTGATGTCGTACTCGCCGCCGAACCCGACCGTCTCGCCGTTCATCCGGGTGACCGCGAGCCGCTCGCTGATGACCATCTGGCCGTTCCACGTCTCGGTGCCGGGGGCGCCGGTGGTGACCGGGATCGTCCTGATGACCTTGCCGTCCCGCTCGACCTTCATGGTGAGCTTCCTGGCGTCGACGACGGAGACCTGGCTGCGGCCGACGGTGAAGGAGACGGTCTTGGCCTGCTCGCCGTAGACGCCGGGGCGGCCCTCGACCCCGTCGAGGTTGAGGTCGACGGTGACCTTGGTGCCGGCCTTCCAGTACTTCTCCGGGCGGAAGTCGAGGCGGTCGTTGCCGAACCAGTGCCCCTCGACCTCGACGGCCGGCTCGGTCCTGACGGTGATGGCCCTCTCGACGTCCTCGGGGTGGGTGATGCCCCGGGTGAAGCGGAGCGAGAACGGCATTCCGACGCCGACCTCGGAGCCGTCCTCGGGGGTGAAGATACCGACGAAGGTGTTCTCGGGGGTCAGCGTGGTGAAGCTGGAGTCCTCGGCGGCGGTACGGCCGGCGGAGTCCTCGGCGACCGCGTGGACGGTGTACTCGGTGGAGGCGGCCAGGTGGGTCGACGGCGTCCAGTGGGCGCCGTCGCCGGATATCCTCCCGTCGACCTTCTCGCCGTCCGGGTCCTTGACGACGACCTCGGTCAGCTTGCCCTCGGCCGCGTCGACCTTGAGCGCGCCGCTGGTCTTCACGGACTCGGCGCCGTCCTCGGGCGCTACGGCTATGACCGCCTCGGACTGCTTGCTCACCGCCACGGTGGAGTCCTTGGGCCGGTCGTCCTGCGCGCCGGACCCGGCGCCCGGCCCGGTCCCCCCGCCGCCGCACGCGGTGACCGCCAGCATCACCCCGAGTGCCAGCGCGGCGAGCTTCCCGCCGCCGCGCCTCCGCGCGTCAACCGACGCCCCCGATATCGGCCCCACGTTCACTTGTTTCTCCCCTCGGCGGGCCTCGCCCGGCCCGCGCCCCCGCACGCCCCTCGCGCGCTTCGGCGCATGGTAACCACAGGCCAGGAGGGTTGGAGGCGTCCGGTGTGTCACCGTTCCGTTCCAAACTCCGCCGGCCCTCGGGGCACAACCGAAGCGCCCTTTCGGCCATCCGCGCGTGAGGGGGTTCCGGGGCCCCGGGGTTCACTTCACGGCGCTGCCCCTCGTCCACTTCTCCCAGCTCATGTTCCAGCCGCCGAGGCCGTTGTCCGGGGCGACCGTCCGGTCCTTGCTGTTGACCACCTCGACGACGTCGCCGACGAGGCTGCGGTCGAAGAACCAGCCCGCGGGGGTGCTCGCGCCGCCGCCCTTCACATCCCGCAGACCGACGCACCCGTGGCTGACGTTGGTGTCGCCGAAGACGTCGCTCTCGGCCCAGTAGTTGCCGTGCAGGAAGGTGCCGGAGTCGGTCAGGCGGATGGCGTGCGGGACGTCGGGGATGTCGTACTCGCCGCCGAAGCCGACCGTGCGGCTGTCCATCCGGGTGACCTCGAGCATCTCGGTGATCACCATCTTCCCGTTGTACGTGGGGGTCTTGGGCGCCCCGGCCGTGACCGGCACCGTGGCGAGCACCTCGCCGTCCCGGCGCACCTCCATCGTGTGCCGGGACGCGTCGACCACCGAGACCTGGCCGCGGCCGACGGTGAACGAGAACGTGCGGTGCTGGAGCCCGTAGACGCCGGGCGCGCCCTCGACGTCCCGCAGGTCCAGTTCGACGGTGACCTCGGTGCCGGGCTTCCAGTACGTCTCGGGGCGGAAGTCGAGGCGTTCCCTGCCGAACCAGTGCGGGCGGATGTCGACGGCCGGGCGGGAGGTGACGCGGACGGCGCGTTCGACCGCCGCGCGGTCGGCGATCCCGCGGTTGAACGCCAGGGAGACGATCATCCCCGTGCCGACGACGGAACGGTCGTCCGGGGCGACGTAGCCGATGAAACGCTGCTCGGGGACGTACGTCGTGAAGGTGGTGCGGCGGGCCGAGCGGCGCCCGTCGTCGTCCAGGGCGACGGCGTCGACCGTGTACTTCGCGGCCAGCGCCAGCCGTTCGTCGTCGGGCTTCCAGCTCTGCCCGTCGGCGGAGATCCGGCCGGGGACCGGGGACTCCCGCGCGTCCTGGGACCGGACGACCCTGACCGACTCCAGCCGGCCCTCGGACGCCCGCACCCGCAGCACCTGGCCGGGGCGCACCTCCTTGCTGGCGTCGGCGGGCACGACCCGGATCACCTCCTTCGCTCCCGGGGGGCCGAGCGCCCCCGCGACGGGGCCGTCCGGGGTACAGCCGACGGCCCCGGCCAGCAATCCCGCCCATGTCACTACGGTGGCCAGTGCGGCCCTCGCGCGCCGTGCGCGCCCTTGTAGGTGGCTCACGCGCTACCCAACGACGGTGTGCGCCGTGGGGAAACGACCATGCGTCCCCTCGGGGGAGCACCCGTCTTCGCCCGGTCCCGCCCCCGCGCCCCGAAGGGGCGGGCCCCGGCGCCCCTCCGGGGACCTGCGTGTGTGCCCCCGCTCCGGGGCGACGCGGGGGCGCGCCCCGGGAAACGTCGGGGTGCGCCCTGACGTTCCCCGGGGAAACGTGAGTGCACGGCACGCTCTGGGCAGAACTGAGGGGAGGACGACGCGCCGGGGAGCCGCGGCCTCGGCCGAGGAACGCCCGGGGGCCGGGCGGCCGCACTCCCCTGCCCGCCGTCGTCCCACGACGAGCCGCGGGAGGCTGACAGGTGTCCAGCGCAGCCGAGCAGGAGGCGGTGGCCGGGCGGCAGGCGGTGACCGGGGACCGGGTCACCGGCGACGGGCGCCCGGCCGTCGCCGTGAACGGCGTGCGGGCCACCGCGCCGCCGGTGACGGTGCCCGTGCGGCCCGGCCCGCCGGCCCCGTTGGGCGCCCGCTTCCGGACCGGCCCGGACGGGGCGGCGGGGACCGGCTTCGCGCTGTGGGCCCAGGGCGCCGAGGGCGTCGAACTGTGCCTGTTCGACGGGCGCGGCTCGGAGAGCCGCGCCCGGCTCACCGAGCTGACGGACGGGGTCTGGCACGGCTTCGTACCGGGCGTCCTGCCCGGCACGCGCTACGGCTACCGGGTGCACGGCCGCTGGGACCCGTGGACCGGTGCCCGCTGGAACCCGGCGAAGCTGCTGCTCGACCCGTACGCCCGCGCGGTGGACGGCGACTACGGCACGTCGGGCCTGCCGCCCCAGGTGTACGGGCATGTCCGGGACTGGCCGGAGCAGCAGGTCGCGGACACCGTGCGCGACGACCGGGACTCCGCCCCGTACGTGCCGAAGGGAGTCGTCGTCCATGATGACGACGACTGGTCCGACGACCGCCGGCCCGGGACGCCGTGGGCGGACACGGTCCTGTACGAGCTGCACGTCAGGGGGTTCACGCAGCGGCACCCGGGCGTCCCCGAGGAGCTGCGCGGCACGTACGCGGGGCTGGCCCATCCCGCCGCGGTCGGCCATCTGGTGCGGCTCGGGGTGACGGCCGTGGAGCTGCTGCCGGTGCACCAGTTCGCGCACGAGGACCATCTGCTGCGGCGGGGGCTGCGCAACCACTGGGGCTACAACTCCGTCGGCTGGTTCGCCCCCCACGCGGGCTACGCGGCCTTTGGGACGGGCGGGCAGCAGGTCGGCGAGTTCAAGCGGATGGTGCGCGCACTGCACGCGGCGGGCATCGAGGTCGTCCTCGACGTGGTCTACAACCACACCGCCGAGGCGAACGAACTGGGCCCCACCCTGTCCCTGAAGGGCATCGACAACCGCGGCCACTACCGGCTCCGGGCCGATGCCCGCCGGTACGCCGACCACACCGGCTGCGGCAACACCCTGGACGTCGTCCAGCCGCACGTACTGCGTCTGGTCACGGACTCGCTGCGCTACTGGGTGACCGAGATGGGTGTCGACGGCTTCCGCTTCGACCTGGCGGCGGCGCTGGCCCGCACCGCGGACGGGGACGACGTCGACATGCGCGCCCCGTTCCTCTCGGTGATCGCCCAGGACCCGGTGCTGCGCGGGGTGAAACTGATCGCCGAGCCGTGGGACGTGGGCCCCGGCGGCTACCGGGTGGGGGCGTTCCCGCCGCTGTGGTCGGAGTGGAACGACCGGTACCGCGACGCCGTGCGGGACTTCTGGCGGCCCGGCGCCGCGGACCTGCGGGAGATCGGCTACCGGCTCTCCGGTTCGAGCGACCTGTACGACTGGGGCGGGCGGCGCCCGTACGCCTCGGTCAACTTCGTCACCGCGCACGACGGGTTCACCCTGCGCGACCTCGTGTCGTACGAGCGCAAGCACAACGAGGCCAACGGCGAGGGCAACCGGGACGGCACCGACGACAACCGCTCCTGGAACTGCGGCGCCGAGGGCGAGAGCGAGGACCCGGGGATCCTGGCCCTGCGCCGGCGACAACTGCGCAACCTGCTGACCACCCTGCTGCTCTCGACGGGCGTGCCGATGCTGGTCGCGGGTGACGAGATGGGGCGCACCCAGCACGGCAACAACAACGCCTACTGCCAGGACAACGAGACCGGCTGGGTGGACTGGGAGCTGCTGGACCGGCCGGGCTGGCGGGCCCTGTTCGACCTCACGTCCCGGCTGATCGCCCTGCGCCGCCGCCATCCGGTGCTGCGCCGCCGCACCTTCTACTCCGGACACGCGCACAGTGCCGACGGCCTGCGCGACCTGGCCTGGTTCACCGCGCGGGGCACGGAGATGACCGAGGAGGACTGGTACGCGCCCGCCGCCACCCTCGGCATGTACCTCTCCGGCCGGGACATCCCGGACCGGGACGAGCGCGGGGAACGCGTCCTGGACGACAGCTTCCTCGCCGTCCTGCACGCCGGCGACGAGCCGGCGGACGTCCGCCTCCCGGGCCCGCCGTGGGCCGAGCGCTACGAGGTCCTCGTCGACACCGGCCGGGAGGACCAGGACTCACCGCCGGGCACGACCCACCCGGCGGACACGGCGATCACGGTTGCGGGACGGACGGTGCTGCTGCTGCGCGTGGTCGGGTGACGTGAAGCGGCACCGGCCGGACACCGGCCCGTTGCGCAGCCCGTGCCCGTGCCCGGGTCGGCCTCGGCCGGGGATGCCGCGGTCGTGGGCGACCGCCACGGCCGCGGCACGGGCCTTGACGCCGGGTTTCGGCGTGGAGGTGGGCGCGGTGGGTGAGGTGGGCCCTCACGGCCGCCTCGCCGATGAGGAGTTCGCGGGCGGTCCCGCGGTGGGAGGTGCCCCTGGCGACCGGGGCGAGGACCTCGCGCTCCCGCGCGGCCGGGGGCGCGGACCGGGGTCCGGCGGCGGGCGCGCGTCGCGGGCCGGTGGCGTCGACGACGGGCACGGCACCGAGCCTCCCGGCGGTCGGGGTGCCCGCACCCCGGCCGTCCCGCCCGGGACGCATCGGCCGATCGGCCGATGGAGTGATACGCCTCCCGCGTCCGGCGTGTACGGCCGGCCCGAGCCGCAGGTCGTAGGCCGGAAGGCCGAGCGCGGTCCGGCCAAAACTCGGTGGGCAGGGCCGGTGACGATCCGTAGGCTCGCTGCCGATGGCCACCACACTCCCGTCCCCGCCCCCACCCCCACCCTCACCCCTCGAAACGCGCGAAGCGCCCTCCACGGTTCGTACGTTGCTGCGTCTGTGGCCGTACGTGCGGCCCGTGCGGGCGCGGCTGCTGACCGCCGCCGGCATCGCGGTCCTCGCCTCGTGCATCGCCCTGGTCGTCCCGCTGGTCCTGAAGTGGATGGTGGACGGCCCGGTCGCCGACCGGGATCCGGCGGGCGTGTGGCTCGGCGCGCTGTACCTGCTGCTGCTCGGGCTCGCGGAGGCAGTGCTGTTCGGGCTCCGGCGGTGGCTGGTGGCGCGTCCGCTGGCGGGTGTCGAGGCGGGGATGCGGGCGGGCCTGTACCGGCGTCTGCAGCGGCTGCCGGTGGCGTTCCACGACCGTTGGCCGTCGGGGCAGTTGCTGTCCCGGGGGACCACGGATCTGATGCTGGTGCGCATGTTCCTGGCCTTCCCTCTGACGTTTCTCCTGGTCAACGGGGTGACGATCCTCGTCGGTGTGATCATCATGCTGGTTCAGGACTGGGCTCTGGGACTGGTCGTCCTGATTCCCGCCGTGCCGGTGATGGTCACCTGCCTGATCTTCGAGAAGCGGTACTCCGGGGCGTCGCGGCTCGGACAGGACCAGGTCGGCGATCTGACGACGGTCGTCGAGGAGAGCGTGCTCGGCATCCGCGTCGTCAAGGGGTTCGGACGGCACCGCAGCCAGGCGCGGGTGTTCCGGAAGCTGTCCGAGGACCTGCGCGGGACGGAGCTGCGCAAGGCCCGGCTGCTCGGCGCCATCATGAGCGTCATCGTGACGCTCCCGGAGCTGGCCATCGGCGCGACCCTGGTGCTGGGGACCGTGCGGGTGGCCGACGGGGACCTGTCCGCGGGCACCCTGGTGGCGTTCCTGTCGACGGCCCTGGCGCTGCGCTGGCCCGTGGACTCGATCGGCTTCCTGCTGGCGATGAGCCAGGAGGCGGCGACCGCGACCCAGCGGTACTTCGAGGTGATGGACATCGAGGAGGAGGAGCCGGGCCCCCGCGGCCCACGGGCGCCGGCCGCCCCCGCGGGCGGCGGCGGGCTGCGCTTCCACGGCGTCACCTTCCGCTACCCCGACGCCCCTTCCGGGTCCCCGCCCGTCCTGGACCGGGTCGACCTGCACATCCGTCCCGGCGAGTCGATGGCCCTGGTCGGCGCGACCGGCAGCGGCAAGACCACGCTCACCGCCCTGGTCCCCCGCCTGCACGAGGCGACCTCGGGGCGGATCACCCTCGACGGCACGGACATCACCGCGCTCTCCCGCGAGGAACTGCGGTGCAGGGTCTCCGTCGCGTTCGAGGAGCCGACCCTGTTCTCGGCCTCGGTGGCGGAGAACGTGCTGATGGGCGCCGGGGCAACCGCCGGGAAGGACGAGCTGGAGCGGGCGCTGGGCGTGGCGCAGGCCGGCTTCGTGCACGCGCTGCCGCAGGGCGCCGACACCCAGGTCGGCGAGCAGGGGCTGAGTCTGTCCGGCGGGCAGCGGCAGCGTCTCGCGCTGGCCCGCGCGGTGGTCGGGCAGCCTGACTTCCTGGTCCTGGACGACCCGCTGTCCGCGCTCGACGTGCACACGGAGGCCGCGGTCGAGGCGGCCCTGCGCCGGGTGCTCGCGGACACCACGGCCCTGATCGTGGCGCACCGCCCGTCCACGGTCCTGCTGGCCGACCGCGTCGCCCTGCTCTCCGGCGGCCGGATCACGGCGGTCGGCACCCACCACGAACTGCTGCGCACCAACGCCGAGTACGCCCACCTGATGGCCGGCGATCCGGCGGGACAGAAGGAGGAGCAGCGATGACGGCGGCCCCCGCCACGCCCGTCCGGGACGAGGACGGCGGGAACGACGCACCGCCGGCCCCGGTGGCCGGCGACCCCTTCGACCGGGACGTCCTGCCCACTCCCCCGGGCGCCGGCGGCGTCCTGCTGCGCTCCCTGCTGGCACCGATGCCCGGCCGGGTCGCCCTGACGGCGCTTCTGCTGCTGCTCCAGCAGGCGGCGGTGCAGGCGGGCCCGCTGCTGGTGGCGTACGCGATCGACCGGGGCGTGCCCGCGTTCCGGTCCGCCGACCACGGGCCGCTGATCGCGGTGGCGGTGGGCTATCTGCTGTGCGCGGCGTCGGGCGGCGTGCTGCAGTACGCGTTCATCGTCACCGCCGCCCGGGTCAGCCAGGACGTGCTGCTGGATCTGCGCGGCCGTATCTTCCGGCACGCGCAGGCGCTCAGCGTCGACTTCCACGAGCGCTACACCTCGGGCCGGCTCATCTCCCGCTCCACCACGGACGTCGAGTCGCTGCGGGAGCTCCTGGAGGAGGGCCTGCAGGAGCTGGTGACGGTCATCGTGTCCTGCGTCTACATCGCGGTGCTGCTGCTCTGGCTGGACCTCGGGCTCGGCGCGGTGGCGGTGGCGTCCTTCGTCCCGCTGTACGCACTCGTCCGGTCGTACCGGCGGCGGGTGTCCGAGGTGTACCGGCAGCGGTCCACGGCGATCGCCGCGGTGATCGTGAAGTTCGTCGAGACGATGAACGGCATCCGCCCGGTGCGCGCCTTCCGCCGCGAGTCCGCCAACGACGCCGCGTTCCGGGAGCTGAACCGGCGGCACGAGCGGACCAACGGCGACGCGCTCCTGGAGATGGCCCGCTATGTGGTCGGCTCCCGGGTGACCGCCAACACCACGGTCGCGCTGGTCGTCCTGTGGGGCGCCTACCGGGTGGCGGAGGGGACGCTCGCGCTCGGTGTGCTGGCGGCGGCGGTGCTGTACCTGCGGCGGCTGTACGACCCGATCGACCGGCTGGGCATGTTCCTGAACGCGTACCAGTCGGCGGCGGCCTCGCTGGAGAAGATCGCCGGTCTGCTGGCCCAGGTCCCGTCCGTGCCGGAGCCGGCGGCGCCCCGTGAGCTGCCGGAGCCGCGGTCGGAGCACCCCGGCCGCGAGGTCGTCTTCGACGGGGTCCGGTTCGCCTACCGCACCGGCGGCGAGGTGCTGCCCCGCTTCGACCTCGTCCTCCCCGCCGGGCAGACCGTCGCGGTGGTCGGCTCGACCGGCGCCGGCAAGTCGACCCTGGCCAAGCTGCTCGCCCGCTTCTACGACCCCACCGACGGCCGGGTCCTGCTGGACGGCGTCGACCTGCGCGACCTGCCGGGGTCCGCACTGCGGCGCGGGGTGGTCATGGTGACGCAGGAGGCGTTCCTGTTCTCCGGCACGGTCGCCGACAACATCGCCCTCGGCCGCCCGGAGGCCGGCCGCGCGGAGATCGAGCAGGCGGCGAAGGAGATCGGCGCGCACGACTTCATCACCTGCCTCCCGGACGGCTACGACACCGACGTACGCAAACGCGGCGGCCGCATCTCGGCCGGCCAGCGCCAGCTCGTGGCCTTCGCGAGGGCGTTGCTCGCCGATCCCGCCGTACTGGTCCTGGACGAGGCGACCAGCTCACTGGACGTCCCCGGCGAGCGCGCGGTGCAGCGCGCGATGGCGACGGTGCTGAAGGGCCGTACGGCGGTCGTCATCGCGCACCGCCTGTCCACCGTGGAGATCGCGGACCGCGTCCTGGTGATGGAACACGGCCGCATCGTGGAGGACGGTCCCCCGGCCGAACTCGTCGCGGGCACGGGCCGCTTCGCGGACCTGCACCGGGCGTGGCGGGACAGCCTGGCGTAACGGGGGGAGCACCGGGCGCGACCCGTGCCCGGGCATGCGGCCGGGGCGGACGTGCAGGCCGGGGCGGACGTGCAGGCCGGGGCCGGCGGTGTGCCGCGGGTATGCCGCGGCCGCCGTCGCACCCGCGCAATCCTCCGTTAATCGAACCCGAACTCCCGGACAACGGACGGTTTCCGGCCAAGTTCCTGACGCGCTCCTGACAGAAACCGCGGTCGCCTGCCACTCTTCCCACGGCCCTTGCACGACAACCCCACAGCGCCACCGCACCGTCGCGCCTCGGCCGTCGCTCCCGCACAGCAGCACGTGGTACCGCGTACCGCCCTGTTCTGCCCGGCCCGCTCACCAGCCGGCCGGTCTCCCCTGGCCGCACATCCCGCGGTCACGCAGAAGGAGTCAGTGTTGAGAAGCAGGTCCTCCCACAGACGCACCCCCCAGGCCGGCCCCCGCCCCACGCGCCGCCGCACCGCGGCGGCCGCCCTCGCCGGGGTCGCCGCCCTGGTGGCCACGGCCGTGCAGGCCGGCAGTGCCACCGCGGCCCCGGACGCCACGCCGGCGGCTCAGCCGAAGCCCGCCGCGGAGTCGGTCCGGCTCACCCCCGCCCAGCGCGCCGAGCTGATCCGCGAGGCGAACGCCACCAGGGCGGACACCGCCGAGGACCTCGGTCTGGACGCGCAGGAGAAGCTCGTCGTCCGTGACGTCCTCAAGGACCGCGACGGCACCGTCCACGTCCGCTACGAGCGCACCTACGACGGCCTGCCCGTCCTCGGCGGCGACCTGGTCGTGCGGGGCGAGCGGCCCGGCGCGGCCGAGTCCGTCGTCAAGGCCACCCGGGCCGCGGTGAAGCCCGCCACGACCACGGCCACGGTGTCCACCGCCGAGGCGAAGCGGCAGGCGCTGTCCGCCGCGAAGGCCGGGGACGCCAAGAGCCCCGCCGTGGACCGCGCCCCGCGCAAGGTGGTCTGGGCCGCGAGCGGCACCCCGACGGTGGCGTACGAGACGGTCGTCGGCGGACTCCAGCACGACGGCACGCCGCAGGAGCTGCACGTCGTCACCGACGCCACCACGGGCGAGAAGCTCTACGCGTGGCAGGCCGTCCGGAACGCGACCGGCCACACCGTCTACAGCGGCACCGTCGACCTGACCTCCACCCGGTCCGGGTCGACCTACCACCTCACCGACGGCGCGCGCGGCGGGCACCGGACGTACAACCTGAACCGCGGCACCTCCGGCACCGGCACCCTGTTCTCCGGCTCCGACGACGTGTGGGGCGACGGCAGCCCGTCGAACCTGGAGTCGGCGGCCGCCGACGCCCACTACGGCGCCGCACTGACCTGGGACTACTACAAGAACGTGCACGGCCGCAGCGGCATCCGCGGGGACGGGGTGGGCGCCCACTCCCGGGTCCACTACGGCAACAACTACGTCAACGCCTTCTGGTCGGACAGCTGCTTCTGCATGACCTACGGCGACGGATCGGGCAACGCCAACCCGCTGACCTCGATCGACGTCGCCGCGCACGAGATGACCCACGGTCTCACCTCGAACACCGCGGGCCTGGTCTACAGCGGCGAGTCCGGCGGCCTCAACGAGGCGACCAGCGACATCTTCGGCGCGACCGTCGAGTTCTACGCGGCCAACCCCTCCGACCCCGGTGACTACCTCATCGGCGAGGAGATCGACATCAACGGCGACGGCACCCCGTTGCGCCACATGGACCGGCCGAGCCGGGACGGCGCGTCCAAGGACGCCTGGTACTCCGGGATCGGCTCGATCGACGTGCACTACTCCTCGGGCCCCGCGAACCACTTCTTCTACCTGCTGAGCGAGGGCAGCGGCGCCAAGACCATCAACGGCGTCAGCTACGACTCGCCCACCTCGGACGGCCTGCCGGTCACCGGCATCGGCCGCGCCAAGGCGGAGAGGATCTGGTTCCGCGCGCTGACCACCAAGTTCACCTCGACCACCAACTACGCGGGCGCCCGCACCGGCACCCTCGCGGCCACCGGTGAGCTGTACGGCACGGACAGCGCCGAGTACAGGGCGGTGCAGGACGCCTGGGCCGGCATCAACGTCGGCGCGCGTTCCGGGGACGACGGCGGTGGCGGCGACGGCACCACCTTCGAGAACACCACCGACGTGCCCGTCCCGGACAACGGCGCGGCCGTCACCTCGTCCATCACCGTGACCGGGCAGGCGGGCAGGGCTCCCTCCAACCTGCGGGTCCCGGTCGACATCGTGCACACCTGGCGCGGTGACCTCGTCGTGGACCTGCTGGCCCCGGACGGGACGGCGTACCGCCTGCTGAGCCGCACCTCCGGCGACTCCTCGGACAACGTCGACGAGACCTACACGGTCGACGCCTCCTCCGAGACCGCCAACGGCACCTGGCGGCTGAGGGTGCAGGACCAGGCCGCCCGGGACACCGGCTACATCAACAGCTGGGGACTCACCTTCCCGTAGGCCGCCGCAGGCGGCACGCGGAACGGGGCGCCGTTTTGGAGGCCGGGCCTCCGGGGCGGCGCCCCGCCGTCGACGGCTTTGGGGGCCGCCCTACTCTTGGGTCCCATGTCTTCGGCGGACTTCACCTACGACCACGTCGGCGCGACCCGTGAGCCGGGTTTCTGCCCTCCTGGATTCCATCCCCTGCACGTCCGCACCCGCCTCGGCGAGGGCGAGGCGGTCTTCCGCCAGAGCGCGGAGGCGGTCCTCTCCTGGGAGCTGCACCGGGCCCTGGGGGCCGGGCTCGACACCGCCGCCGGCCGCGCGGCACCCGGTGTCGACGTCACCGTGACGCTCGCCGGAGTGGTCCGGGCGCCCTGCCGGGTGGTCTGGACGGTGGAGGAGCACCGCAGAGCCGGCTGGGCGTACGGCACGCTGCCCGGTCATCCGGAGTGCGGCGAGGAGGCCTTCGTCGTGGACCGCACCGGTGACGGGACGGTGTGGCTGACCGTCTCGGCGTTCAGCAGGCCGGCCAGGTGGTACGCGCGGGCGGCCGGCCCGGCCGGCCGCGGCCTGCAGCAGGCCTGGGCCCGCCGCTGCGGCACGGTGCTGCGCCGCCTCGCGACGAAGGGCCTCGAGGAGTTCTGAGGGCTCCTCGAGGCCCTTCGGCCCCACCTGCCTACGCGCCGGGCCTCACCTCATCAGCAGCCCCGCCGCCGCCAGCGCCTCCTCCGAGGGGACCGCGACCAGGCCCAGTTCCGTGCCCTGGGCCAGCAGCCGGTGGCTGGGCAGGACACGGACCGTGTAGCCGAACGGTCCGGTGCGGTCCAGGGAGAGCGGGCCCTCGTACACCCAGCGGCCCTCCAGGTCGGCGGCGCCCACCGGTTTCAGCGGCACGGGGGTGGCGTCGGCGATGCGGTCCTCCTCGTCCACCCGCCCGGAGACGGCCTGGACCTCGACGTCGTCCGGGCCCAGGCCGCCGAGGCCCACGCGCACCCGCAGCCCGAGCGTGGTGCCGAGTTCCGCGGTGCCCGTCGTCTCCGACGTCTCGACGTGGTCGACGCTCACCCCGTGCCAGGCGGCGCGCACCCGGGCCTTCCACCGGGCGAGGTCCCGCGCGGCGTCCGGGTCCATCGCGCGGTGGCTGCCGGCGGCGGGCGCGTACAGGCGCTCGACGTACTCGCGGACCATGCGGCCGGCCAGCACCTTCGGGCCGAGCAGGCTCAGGGTGCGCCGGACCATCTCCAGCCACCGGTCCGGCAGTCCGCTCTCGCCCCGCTCGTAGAAGCGCGGGGTGATCCGCTGCTCCAGCAGGTCGTAGAGCGCGGCGGCCTCCATGGCGTCGCGCCGGTCCGGGTCGCCCCCCACCGCCGAGAGCGTGGGGGCGGCCCCGTCCGCCCCGTCCGCGGTGGGGATGGCCCAGCCGAAGTCGGGCTGGAACCACTCGTCCCACCAGCCGTCCAGCACCGAGAGGTTGAGGCAGCCGTTGAGCGCGGCCTTCATGCCGCTGGTGCCGCACGCCTCCAGCGGTCGCAGCGGGTTGTTCAGCCAGATGTCGCAGCCCGGGTAGAGCTTCTGCGCCATCGCCATGCCGTAGTCGGGCAGGAACACGATCCGGTGCCGGACGCGCGGGTCGTCCGCGAACCGGACCAGCTCCTGGATGAGCCGCTTGCCGCCCTCGTCCGCCGGGTGCGCCTTGCCCGCGATCACGATCTGCACCGGCCGCTCGGGGTGCAGCAGCAGGTTCGTCAGCCGGCCTTGGTCCTGCAGCATCAGCGTCAGCCGCTTGTACGAGGGGACCCGCCGGGCGAACCCGATGGTCAGCACGTCCGGGTCGAGCACCTGGTCGATCCAGCCCAGCTCCGCCGTCCCGGCGCCGCGCTGCCGCCAGGAGGCGCGCAGCCGCTCCCGCACCTCCATCACCAGCAGGGCGCGCAGGGACCGGCGCAGCTCCCAGATGTCCTGGTCCGGGATGTCGGCGACCGAGTCCCAGCGGTCCGAGCCGCCGACGGCCAGCGCCTCCTCGGCCCGCTCCGCGCCGATCTGCCGGGCGCCGAGCCGGAGCACCTCGGGGGCGATCCAGGTGGGCGCGTGCACCCCGTTGGTGACGGAGGTGATGGGCACCTCCTCGGGATCGAACCCGGGCCAGAGCCCGGCGAACATCTCGCGGCTGACGCTGCCGTGCAGCAGGGACACGCCGTTGGCGCGCTGGGCGAGGCGCAGGCCCATCACGGCCATGTTGAACAGGCCGGGCTCGCCGCCGGGGTACGTCTCCCTGCCGAGCCCGATGACACGGTCGACGTCGACGCCCGGCAGTTCGGTGCCGGGACCGAAGTGGCGGGCGACCAGAGCGTGGTCGAAGCGGTCGATGCCGGCCGGTACGGGGGTGTGCGTGGTGAACACGGTCCCGGCCCGGACGGCCTCCAGGGCGGCGTCGAACTCCATTCCGTCGGCCGCCAGTTCGGCGATGCGCTCCAGACCGAGGAAGCCGGCGTGGCCCTCGTTGGTATGGAACACCTCGGGCGGTGGGTGCCCGGTGAGCCCGCAGTACGCGCGTACCGCCCGGACACCTCCTATGCCGAGCAGCATCTCCTGGAGCAGCCGGTGCTCGCTGCCGCCGCCGTAGAGCCGGTCGGTGACGCCGCGGGCGCCGGGGTCGTTCTCCTCGACGTCGGAGTCGAGCAGGAGCAGCGGGACCCTGCCCACCTGGGCCAGCCAGATCCGGGCGCGCAGCGACCGGCCGCCGGGCAGGGCGAGGCTCACCAGGATGTGCGTGCCGTCGGGTTCCTCGAGCTGGACGAGGGGCAGCTCGTGGGGGTCGAGGACGGGGTAGTGCTCCTGCTGCCAGCCGTCCCGGGACAGGGTCTGGCGGAAGTAGCCGTGCCGGTAGAGCAGGCCGACGCCGATCAGCGGGACGCCCAGGTCGCTGGCGGCCTTGAGGTGGTCGCCGGCGAGGATGCCGAGCCCGCCGGAGTACTGCGGCAGGGCGGCCGTGATGCCGAACTCCGGGGAGAAGTAGGCGATGGCGGCGGGCAGTTGGTCGCTCCGCGGCCGGGTTCCGGACTGGGTCTGGTACCAGCGGTCGCCGGTCATGTACGTGTGCAGGTCGTCCGCGGCCGCGCCGAGGCGGTCCAGGAACGCGCGGTCGCCGGCCAGCTCGGTGAGCCGCTCGGTCCCCACGCCGCCCAGCAGCCGTACGGGGTCACGACCGCAGGCGGCCCAGCGTTCGGGGTCGACGGACTGGAAGAGGTCGCCGGTCGGCGCGTGCCAGGACCAGCGCAGATTGCGGGCCAGGTCGCTGAGGGGCCGGAGGGGTTCGGGGAGAACGGGACGGACGGTGAATCGACGGATCGCCTTCAAATTCCACCTCGGCGCGAGTCGCGGTGCGGAGGGACGGCAGTGTGCGTCCGGTCGTCCCGCACGACACTACCGGCGGAAACGGCATCCACGGCGGAAGTCGGGCAACCCGGCACCGGCACACCCCGCCCAAACGATTCGCCACGCGGCGGACACGGCCGGTTCCCCACCCGCGGGCGTCCTTGTGGGGCTTCGCTCCGCACGGGACGATGCCACGGTGGCGTGCCGGCCCGCGGGGCCGTGCGCCGGGTCGAGGAGGAGGACCCGGACCATGGCACGGACGCGCAGGCGGCGTCCGCGCCGGGCGGGAGTGACGACGGCGACCACGGCGGCGCTCCCGTGCGCCGCGACGGTTTCGGCCGCGCCCCTGCCCGCGCACGCCGCGCCCGCGGGGCGGACGCCCGGTGGGCGAGCACCCGGCTCCGTGGTCGGCAGCCGCCTGGTGACGCCGCAGGAGGGGACCGCCGGCCCGCTCGGTGGGGGCGGGGATCCGGCCGCGCGCCACGGGGCGGGACCCGGTCACACGTACGGCACGGTGCTGAACGGCTGTGCCGGCCGGGCCGTGCCCGCCGGCGGGGGCCGGACGGGCGATCACGGTGGGCCCGAGCGGCCGGGAGGACAAGAAACCGGCCTTTTCGCACCACGGCTCGGCCATGGTTCTGTTCGCCCCCGGGGTCGCCGTCAGGTCGGCGTCCGCCGCGGGCGACACCGGGCGGGTCGCCGCCCCGGGCACGTCGGCGGCGTCCCCGCACGCGGCGGGCGCGGCGGCACCGCATCTCGCCGGGCACCGGCGGGCGACTCCGGCACAGGGGGTGAAAGCCCTGGTCGAGAGGGCGACGACCGGGAAGGCCGGTGGCCGCGGCCCCGGGGCGCCGAACCGGCTGCCGCGGACGCCGGCGCCCTGGTGCGGCGTTCCCCGGCCCCGCGCCCCGACCGCCGACGGCGTCGGCCGGAAAACGGGCGACGGCGTGGGAGCGGGCCTGTCGAGGGCCGGCTCCGCCCTGCCCGGCGAGGCCGGTCTTGTGTGTCGACATACGCGCGAGTAGTTAACAAAGTGCCGGATTGCTCACCCGAATAGGGTGGGAAGGCTCCTGCGGTACACCCCTCAGGAGCACCGCCGTGCACCACGGGACACGACGGGGCATCACGGTACGTCACTCAGGACCACGCAGGATCGCGCAGAACCACGCAGGACCCACCTCCCCACAGTCATCCGCCCACCCACGTTGACGCGGACAGGAGCGGTCATGCCCGCCAAGCACCCTTCGTCATCCCCTCCACCACAGCCCGACACCGTGAGGACGCCCTCGGCACCCGCTCCCGGGACACCGGCGCGGCCGGGCCCCGGAACGGCCTCGGAGCCCGGCCCGCCACGGCCGTCCGCGAAGCGCGGTTCCGGAGCCTCTCCGGTGCGGCCGGGCAGCGGGGGCGAAACCCCGTCACCCTCACCGACACCCGGGCCGTCCTCCCCCGACTCCCCCCGTCCCGCCACCTCCGTGGGCCGTATCCCCATCCTCGACGTCCGGCCGAAGGTCCTCGAGGGGCGCCGGCCGGCGAAGGCGGTGGTCGGGGAGTCGTTCGAGGTGTCGGCGACCGTGTTCCGTGAGGGGCACGACGCGGTGGCCGCCCATGTCGTCCTGACCGACCCCGAGGGCCGCCGGGAGCCGTTCACACCGATGCGGGAGCTGGCGCCCGGCACCGACCGGTGGGGGGCGACCGTCACCGCGGGGCGGACGGGGCACTGGACGTACACCGTGGAGGCCTGGAGCGATCCGGTCACCACCTGGCGGCACCACGCGCGGATCAAGATTCCGGCGGGCATGGACACCGACCTGGTGCTGGAGGAGGGCGCCCTGCTGTACGAGAAGGCGGCGGCCGGGGTCCCGGAACCGGACCGACGGACCGTGCTCCTGGCGGCCGTGGACGCGCTGCGCGACGAGCGGCGTCCGGCCTCGTCCCGGCTGGCGGCGGGGCTGACGCCGGAGGTGGACGCGGTGCTGGCCCGCCACCCGCTGCGGGACCTGGTCACCAGCAGCGACCCGATGCCGCTGCTGGTGGAGCGCGAGCGTGCCCTGTTCGGCTCC